>NZ_JBSFXG010000013.1:0-227962 GCF_053595235.1 Streptomyces sp. NPDC002520
ACAGCATCACCGACCCCGTCGCCAACATCACCGCCGCCGCCAACTACGCCGCCCACCGCTACGGCTCCATCGACAACGTCAACTCCGCCTACTGACAGCTGTCTTTGATCGGCCGGGGCGCCGGCCGGCAAGGGTGCTGGCCCGGGTCGCCCCGACCTCCGGCAGCGCGCGTCCAGGACCGGACGGTGATGCTCTGCCGACGACGCTGCCGACCACGCCGCATGAGAAGCGCTCTGTGTTCCGGGCAGTCATTTTCGGATGCGGCCTGCCACTGCTCCGTGGTGGGATGCGCCGTCCTTCCCACCGCTCGCCGTCGGGGCCTGGCCGCAGCCGTCACAGCGGCCCTGGCGACCCACGCCCGCAGCCACGGGGTCCGGACCGTCTTTCTCGCCTACGCGGACGAGACCGTCGCCTGTCTCTACGCCCGCTTGGGCTTCCGCCCCGCCGGCGTCACCCTGCTGATCGCCAACCAGCCCGCACGGTCGTGACAGAGCTCTGCGACGCCGCTGAGACCGGGACGCCGACGGCGAGTCCTCAGCCGTACCGGTTGAAGAGCGCCTGGAGGTAATCCTCCAGACGACCGGTGAGAACGGCCGATGTCAGATCGTCCCTCCCCAGTTCCCGCCACGGCCCGGCGACCTTCTCCGCATCCGGTGCGAAGGCCAGCGCGTCCAGGACACGCCAGTACAGGTGGTCGGCCGGATCCTCTGCGAGCGTTCCCCCGGCGGCGACGTAGTGGTCCGCCAGTCCCATGCCGACACCCGCTCCATGCAGCAGGGCAAGCGCTGTGCTGCAGTGGGCCACGTCCAGGTCGGCCGGTCCCCAGGACGTCTCCACCCAGTCCACGACACCGGTGATCGCCAGGTCGGGCCCTTCTCCCTCGAAGAGCACGTTCCCGGGATGGAAGTCACGGTGCAGGAAACATGGCCGATACGGCGGGGGCGGGCGGCGAATGACCTCCACGGCCTGCTGCCACAGGTCCGGCTGGTTCGAGTGCTCTGGGAACCGCACCCGTTCGGGACCGGTCCACGCCTGATATGTGCGAGGCCGGGCCTCTTCGGGAACGACCAGTCCGTGAATCGTGGTCAACTGCCGTGCCAGCAGTTCGGTTCTCCGCTCCAGGTATGCCTCGTCCAGCCTGACGCCGCCCGGTAGCAACGACATCAGCAGCGACGGCCGGTCGCAGTGCTCGGCTGCCGCGTCGACGGCGTGGAGACGCGCGGCCGGCACGTCGGTGTCCGCGAGGAGATCGAGGACATCGGCCTCCCGCGTGAGCAGTCCCAGGGCGTGCTTCACGAAGAACGGCTTGACGAATGAACGCAGCACCAGGAAGTACGGCTCACCGTCCCCCTCGACATCGAGGCGGCGCATCTCGGAGGTCCAGCCGCCTCGCAGCCTGACCACGCCACGAACCCGGTGTCCGGGGCGGAGATTCCGTTCCACCCATCGACGGGTGCCGGACCAGTCCGCATCGTCGACTTCAGCCTCGACCACCGCCGCGCTCTCGTCCTTGGTCACGACGGCAGACTAGTGAAAGCCCGGGAACGGCCCCGGCGAACCGTCGATTTCGGGCCCGGGTGATGCGCCCGACATTTCCCCATGCTCGCGCTCCGGACCCGGCGTGGTGTAGAACCGGCTGCCCCGACGAGCTGGAGGGGCCATGAATCGTCTGCTCGGCTACGCGATGTTCTGGGCGGCGGTCATGGCCTCGATAACCTTCGGGTACGGAGAGTCCGGCGAGGATCGGCTGATGAGCGTGGTCGCCGCCCTCCCGGCATGGTGGTACATCGGCTTCCGCGTCATGCGGGAGGTCCGCGGCATCAAGGAAGACGGCAGACTGGCGCGTCTCCGCAGGGAGGAACGGAAGCACACGGACTCGGCACCTTGGGCGGGGGTCAGGGACGGTGGCGGGAGTTGAGGCGGGCGGCCTGGCGCGTGAGATGGTCGCGTTCGGCGAGGTTGGGGGCCTTGTGGGCCGCCTCGGCGTACAAGCGGGCCGCCGTCGCCAGGTCTCCGTCGCGTTCGTGGAGGTACGCCGCCACCGCGGTGTGGCGGGGAAGTGAGTCGTCCAGCGCCGCGAGCGCCGCCAGCCCGGCGCGTGGCCCGTCGGCCTCTCCGACGGCGACGGCGCGGTTCAGTCGGACGACGGGGCTGTCCGTCAGGCAGGTGAGTTCGTCGTACCACTCGACGATCTGCACCCAGTCGGTCTCCTCGGCGGTGGGCGCGTCGGCGTGGAGTGCCGCGACGGCGGCCTGGGCCTGGAACTCGCCCAGCCGGTCGCGGGCGAGGGCCGCCTGCAGGATGCCGACGCCCTCGGCGATCAATCGAGTGTCCCACTGGCCGCGGTCCTGCTCGGCGAGCGGTACCAGGCTGCCGTCGGGTGCGGTCCGGGCGGCGCGCCGGGCGTGGTGGAGCAGTATGAGGGCGAGCAGCCCCGCCACCTCGGGGTGGTCGACCTGGGCCGCGAGCTGCCGGGTGAGCCGGATGGCCTCGGCGGCGAGGTCGACGTCGCCGGAGTAGCCCTCGTTGAAGACCAGATAGAGGACGCGCAGCACGGTGGCGACGTCGCCGGGCTGGTCGAAGCGTACGCCGGAGACGGTGCGCTTGGCCCGGCTGATGCGCTGCGCCATGGTCGCCTCCGGCACCAGGTAGGCCTGGGCGATCTGGCGGGTGGTCAGGCCGCCGACGGCGCGCAGTGTGAGCGCGACCGCGGACGCCGGGGTCAGCGACGGGTGGGCGCACAGGAAGTAGAGCTGGAGGGTGTCGTCCGTCGCGGGCGCGGTCCCGGCTGCCGGTTCCTCGTCGACAAGGTCCTCGCGCCGGCGGCGGGCGGCGTTCGCCCGGGCCGCGTCGAGGAACTTGCGCCAGGCCACGGTGACCAGCCAGCCCTTCGGGTCCCGTGGCGGGTCGGCCGGCCAGGCGCGGACCGCCTCGATCAGCGCGTCCTGTACAGCGTCCTCGGCCGCCGCGAAGTCGGCTCCGCGGCGGACGAGGACGGCGAGCACCTGCGGTGTGAGGCTCCGGAGCAGGGCCTCGCTCATGGGAGTGGTCACTCCGTGATGGTGTGCATGGCGGTCAGGAACGGGCGTACCTCGAGCCACTCGTGGATCGGCTTTCCGCCGGCACCTGGGGCGGCCGAGAGTTCCCCGGCCAGCTCGACGGCGCGCTCGTAGCTGTCGACGTCGATCACCATCCAGCCGGCGATGAGGTCCTTGGTCTCGGCGAACGGCCCGTCGGTCACCGGCGGGCGCCCCTCACCGTCGTAGCGGACCCACGTTCCCTCGGGGGCGAGCGGCTGGCTGTCGACGAACTCGCCGGTCTTCTCGAGCCGGGCCGCGAAGTCGTTCATGTACTGCACGTGGGCCGAGATCTCCTCCGGCGTCCACTGGTCCATGGGCACGTCGTTGACCGCGGCCGGGGCGCCGCGGTAGTGCTTGAGAAGCAGGTACTTGGCCATCGTGTTTCTCCTTGGTGCTGTGCGACCCATTCTGGTCGCGTTCACACCGGGGACGGAGCCGGTCGAGGGTTCTCGACATCGCCGCCGGATTTTTTGGCTCGTTCGGATGCGGGAGCCGGGTCACCCGGCTGACCCGGGATGCTTTCCGAAGAAGACCGCCGGTACCGATCCGATGCGGACTCCGAGCCGAAGCCCTCGACGAACGACCTGTCCGACCGCCACGCCCGCCCGCGGACCGCATCGTGATGAGCCCCATGGCTCATATCGAACACAAGGTACGTCACACGCGGTGCGCGAACGGCGGTGGGGAGATCGGCGCATGCGCCTCACCTGGCAGGCCCCGGCGACCACTCTCGTTCGCCGGGCGGTGTCCGTTCGCTTCGGCACGCGCGGCGCGGGGCCGACGCCCCGGCTGTGAACAGGGTCTCGTGAGCCGTCCGACAGGATTCTCCCCGCCCTCGAAAATACCCCCGGGGGTAACCGTGCTACGGTCTGAAAATACCCCGGGGGGTACATCGACACTGGAAGGGAGTACCTCGTGTTCTTCGTCGACACGATCGAGGTGCCAGGACTCGGCAACCGCAGCTACCTGGCGGGCGGCGAACGGACGGCCGTGGCGGTGGACCCGCCGCGCGACATCGACCGGGTGATCACGGCAGCGGCACGACGCGGAGTGCGCATCTCCCACGTCGTCGAGACGCACCTCCACAACGACTACGTCACCGGAGGCCTGGAACTGGCCCGGGTCACGGGCGCCGCCTACCTGGTACCGGCCGGAGCCGGTGTGTCGTACGAGCGCACACCCGTGCACGACGGCGACAGCGCGGAGATCGACACCCGCGCCGGACTGACGCTGCGCGCGCTGGCGACGCCCGGCCACACCGCGCACCACACGTCGTACGTGCTGGAGGCGGACGGGACGGCGGTCGCGGTGTTCACCGGCGGCTCGCTGCTCGTCGGCACGGTCGGGCGTCCCGACCTGGTCGAGCCGCGCCTGACGGAACGGCTCGCCCGCGCTCAGCACGCCTCGGCGCACCGGCTGGCCGCCGAACTGCCGGACGATGCGGCGGTCCTGCCCACCCACGGCTTCGGCAGCTTCTGCTCGTCCAGGCAGGCGGACGGCGAGTCCACCACCATCGGCAAGGAGAAGGCGTCCAACGAGGCGCTCACGCGGGACGTCGACACCTTCGTCGCCGATCTGCTGGCCGGCCTGAGCGACGTTCCCGCCTACTACACACACATGGCTCCGGCCAACGCCGCAGGTCCCGCGCCGGTCGATCTGACGCCGCCGGCCGTCGCGGACGCCGCGGAGATAGCCAACCGGCTGGCCGCGGGCGAGTGGGTGGTCGACCTGCGCAATCGCGTGGCCTTCGCCGAGGGACACGTCGCGGGTTCGTTCAACTTCGAGGGCGACGGGCAGCTCGCCACCTATCTGGCCTGGCTGATCCCGTGGGGGAAGCCGGTGACCCTCCTCGCCGAGTCCGCCGAGCAGCTCGCCGCCGCGCAGCGCGAGCTGGTCCGGGTGGGCATCGACCGCCCGGCCGCCGCGGCCACCGGGGCGCCGGAGCGCTGGGTACGGGACGGCGAAGCCCTCGCCTCCTTCCCCCGCGCCACCTTCGCCGGCCTCCCGAAGAACCCCGCGGACGGCGGCGCGGTGAAGGACGGAGTCGTCGTGCTGGATGTCCGCCGGGCCGCCGAACGCTCCGCCGGCTTCATCGAGGGCTCGGTGCACATCCCCCTCCACGCCCTGCACGGACGCCTCCACGAGGTTCCCGTGGGGCAGGTCTGGGTGCACTGCGCCGGCGGTATGCGCGCCGGCATCGCGGCCTCCCTGCTGGACGCGGCGGGCCGCGACGTCGTCGCCGTCGACGACTCCTTCACCGGCGCCGAACAGGCCGGACTCGCGATCCGCACGCCCTGACCCCGGCGGCGGCCCACAGGTACGGGCAGACGAGAAGCACGAGCAGACAGACCAGGAGCCAGAACGACGATGAGCCTCTTTCGACGCGACCGAGGCCCGGGGCGGGTGACCGTGCAGGAGGCCGCTGCCCGCACCGGCCACGCGCCCACCGACGCGGGCAGCGCAGACGCGGGCAGCGCAGACGCGCGCAACGGGGACAAGGTCAGAAGGAACGCGGGCAGAAGGGACGCGGGCAGCGCAGACGCGGTACTGCTCGACGTCCGCGAACCCCACGAGTGGCAGGCCGGGCACGCCCCCGGGGCCGTACACCTGTCTCTCGCGGCGCTCGCCGCCGGTGCCGGGCTGCCCGTCGGGGCGCGGACACGGCCGGTTGTCGTGATCTGCCGTTCGGGCAACCGCTCGCGGCAGGCCGCCGAACTGCTGCAGGCACGCGGTGTGGAGGCCGTCGACGTGATCGGCGGCATGCGGGACTGGGCGAGTGCGGGACTGCCGGTGGTGGACGCCCACGGCGGGAACGGGATCGTCGCGTGAGCGCTGTGGTCCTCGCCCTGGTCGCCGGTGCCGTCATCGGCCTGGCGCTCGGCGCGCTCGGGGGAGGCGGCAGTGTCCTGGCCGTCCCCGCGCTGATCTACCTGCTCGGTTTCACCCCGATCGCGGCCACCACGGCCAGTCTGGTCATCGTCTCCGTCACCTCGGCCACCGCGCTGTCCGCTCACGCACGCGACGGTCACGTCCGCTGGCGTACGGGGCTGCTGTTCGCGGCGGCGGGGATCGGTCCGGCGATGCTGGGCGGAGCGCTCTCCGCGCACCTGCCGGCAGCGGCGCTGACCTCGTCCTTCGCCCTGGTCGCGGCTGCTGCCGCGCTCCGTATGCTGCGGCCTCGTCCGCCGGCGGAGGGCGCGGTCGCGGTGCGGCCGGGCGGGGCGGCGGCCGCCGGTGCCGGGCTGGGCGCGGTCACCGGTGTCCTCGGTGTCGGCGGAGGCTTCCTCGCCGTCCCCGCGCTGGTCGGCGTCCTCGGCATGCGGATGCGGCAGGCGGTGGGCACCAGCCTGCTCGTGATCACGATCAACTCGCTGGCCGCACTGGCCCTGCGCGCCGGTACGGCAGAAGGACTGGACTGGGCCGTCATCGGCCCGTTCGCCGGGGCCGCGATCCTTGGCGCGCGGGACGGCAAGCGCCTGTCGGCGAAGCTGTCCGGGCACACCCTCCAGCGGGTCTTCGCACTCGTCCTGCTGGCGGTGGCCGGGTTCATGCTGGTGGATGCGGTGGCGTAATGCGCAAGGAGCCACTCGGCGCTCGGGCAGCCGTCACACGAGCGAACGCTCGCCTTCGGCAGTCCGTCACGCGAGCGACAGGAAGAGCTTCTCCAGTCGGGCGCGCATCGCCTCCGTGTCGTCGCCGTTCTTCCGGCCGGACTCGATGTCGGCGACACACTGCTGCAGACCGGTGGCGATGATCGCGAAACCGGCACGGTCCAACGCTCGTGAAGCGGCGGCCAGTTGCGTGACGACGTCCTCGCAGTCCCGCCCCTCCTCGATCATCCGGATCACACCGGAGATCTGGCCCTGTGCGCGCCGCAGCCGGTTCAGCACGGACTTCAGGGCCGCACCCTCAAGCTCCAGTTCCACGATCACTCCTCAAAAAATACCCCTAGGGGTACTCTACGTCCTGCTTCGGGACAGCGCCGACCAAAAAGGATCACATCTGTCATGACCGACCCCCTCGCCCCCCTCACCCCCGTTGCGCTCGGCACCGCGCAGGCCCACGCACGGCTGCACGAGTTCGTCGTGATCGACGTCCGCACCCCTGGCGAGCACGCCTCCGGCCACCTGCCCGAAGCCCTCAACATCCCGCTGGACCAGATACGCCGGGCGCTCCCGGAGATCCGCGAAGCGGCCAGGCGCGGCAGCGTCCTCCTGGTTTGCGCCTCCGGCGCTCGTTCGGAAAGCGCCGGCGCGCTACTCGCCGAAGAGGGGGTCCAGGCAGCCACCCTCGCCGGTGGTACGAACGCCTGGGCCGCCGACGGACACGAGCTGCGGCAGCCCGCGGCGTGCGACACGCGCGCCGGCTGGAGCATGGAACGGCAGGTCCGCTTCACCGCAGGCACCGTGGTGCTCCTGGGGCTGCTGCTCGGCCTGCTCGTGCATCCGGCCTTCCAGCTGCTGTCCGCCGGCATCGCGGGCGGCCTCGTGTTCTCCGCCCTCACCAACACCTGCGGCATGGCGGTCATCCTCGGGAAGCTGCCCCACAACCGTCCTCGCGCGGCGGACCTCGACGCCACACTCGCCGCTCTGCGCGCCCGCTGAGCCGACCCGGGCCCCGCGAACGCGGCGCGGGGTCCGGCCAGGGCAAGTCCAACTACCTTGCCCGGCCGTCACGTTGGGGCTCGGCGCTGTGATCGCTCGAACCGGCCTGCTCGAGAAGCAGGCGGGCCAGGCTCCGCGCCTCGTCGGCGGTGAGCGCCGCCCAGGCGCCCGGCACGCCGCCCTGGTCCGCCCCGACGTCCAAGGCGATCCGGCCGACAGGCCGGTCGGGAGAACCGAGCCGCAGGCCCCGCACCTCGATCCTGCGTCCGCAGGTGGTCACGAGGTGGCCCTCTTCAGTCGGCCGAAGCCCGCCATTTCCTGCCATCGCCATGGGTTTCACGCTCCTCCGCGCGCACTGTCACCACCCACCCGACAGAACGGATGATGTATCGGCAAGAGCACTTCGAGGGCGGTGTTTGTTCCCGTTCACAGCTCTCTCGGTGCGACCGTTCAGGCCGTCCCGCCGGGACGCAGGGCCGCCGTGGGCGCGCACGGCGCTCATGCGATGTCCGAGGCGGGGTCATCGGGCCGGCCGGGGAATGGGGTCACCCGGCAATGGGGTCGTGCGGCCCGCGGCCACCCGGCTCACACCTCACGCCTCACACCTCACGCCTCACGGACGTGCGTCGGTGTAGCCGCGGGCCCGGACGAGGTCGCGGGTGAGACGGGTGAACGCACGGGCGGCGGCACTCTGGTAGCTGCTCTCGCGCCGCAGCAGGGTGACGGTGCGTGCGGGCAGGGCGGGGTCGAGGGGGACGGGCTGCAGATGGGGGTGGTCGTGGGTGACGGCGTCGGGAAGCACCGTGGAGATCGGGGTGCGCCGCACGATCTCGACGAGGGCCTGGACGGAGTTGGCCTCCACGGCGATCGGAGGCTGCACCCGGTGGGCTGCGAAATGGGCGTCGATGTGATTGCGTGTGGCGAAGTCACCGTTGAGCAGGGCGAGTTGATGATTCGTCACGTCCCGGACCGGTAGGGGCGCGGCCGGCCCGTCCTGGGGGTCGAGGGTGCCGGTGACCAGGCTCAGAGACTCGGTGAACAGGGTCGTCGCGGAGATGCCGGGCAGGTGGGAACCGGCGAAGGCGATGCCGAGATCGAGGTCGTCGGCGAGCAGGGCCGACTCGATGTGGTCCTGGGTCATCTCCTTCATGTCCAGGGTGATGCCCGGGTGCCGGCGGTACAGCTCGGCGACCAGGGGGCCCACCAGGTACGCGGTGAACGTCGGCGTCACGGCGAGCCGCAGGTGGCCGCGGCTCAGATCCTGGACGTCCTGGACGGCTCGCTCGGCGGCCGCCAGGTCCCGCAGGGCACGGCGCGCATGGTGCGCGTACGTCTCGCCCGCGTCGGTGAGCCGCACACCGCGGCCGGTGCGGTCCAGCAGGGGCACTCCCACGGTCCGCTCCAGTTGCCTGACCTGCTGGGAGAGGGTGGGCTGGGAGATGCGCAGGTCTTCGGCGGCGCGCGTGAAGCTGCCGTGATCGGCCACCGCCAGCAGATAGCGCAGATGACGTAGTTCCAGAGCCATGGGAACAAGTATAGATATGACCAATGCGATGCATGGGCATTGCGTCTTGGACTCTATAGACCCTGGTCATGCATGGTGGATTCATCAAGCCCGGACAGCCTGAATCCACCGAGAGGAGTGACGCATGCGCAACCTCACCGAAGGCATCGTGCGTTTCCAGCAGGAAGTCCACCCCGCCAAGGCGGATCTGTTCGCTCACCTCGCCGAGAACCACACGCCGCACACGCTCTTCATCGGCTGCTCCGACGCCCGCGTGGTGCCCGAGCTGATCACGGCCAGTGAGCCGGGCGAGCTGTTCGTCATCCGCACCGCGGGCAACATCGTCCCGGCCTACGCGCCGGGCTCCGACGGTGTCGCGGCGAGCATCGAGTACGCCGTCGCCGTCCTCGGAGTGACCGACATCGTGCTGTGCGGGCACTCGGGCTGCGGCGCCATGACGGCGCTGGCCGAGTCCCAGGACCTGAGCGGTGTGCCGACGGTCGCCAAGTGGCTGCGGCACGCGGACGCCGCCCGCGCCCGCACCGCCGCTCGCGGAGACGTCATGGCTCTGGTACGCCAGAACGTGATGGCCCAGCTGGCGAACCTGGCCACCCACCCCTCGGTCGCCGGCGCCCTGGCCGAAGGCACCCTCGCCCTGCACGGCTGGGTGTACGACATCGCCTCCGGCGGCGTCGAGGCCCTCGGCGCCCACGCGAAGGCGACCATGACCGCGGCCTGACCGCCGGTCCCACCCCTCGTCCCGGCCCTGCGCACCGCAGCCGCAACCGCAACCGCAACGCAGTGGACCGGGTACTCCCCCCTTTTGACCCCTCTTCGACCCCTCTTCGACCCCTCTTCGACCCCTCAAAGTTTCACCCCTGAAAGGAAACCCCCCATGCCGCACGCCCAGTTCGACCCCACCGCCCGTGAAGCCCTCGCCATCGCCGCGGTCGAGGCCAAGACCCGCAAGGACCTCTCCTGGCAGCAGATCGCCGACGCGTCCGGCCTGTCGGTGGCCTTCACCACCGCCGCCGTGCTCGGTCAGCACGCCCTGCCCGAGGCGGCCGCGCAGGCCGTCGGCGAGCTGCTCGGCCTGGACGCCGACGCGGTGATGCTGCTCCAGACGATCCCGACCCGCGGTTCGATCCCCGGCGGCATCCCGACCGACCCGACCATCTACCGCTTCTACGAGATGCTCCAGGTCTACGGCACCACGCTCAAGGCCCTGGTGCACGAGCAGTTCGGTGACGGCATCATCTCCGCGATCAACTTCAAGCTCGACGTGAAGAAGGTCGCCGACCCCGAGGGCGGCGAGCGCGCGGTGATCACCCTGGACGGCAAGTACCTGCCCACCAAGCCCTTCTGATCTCCCCCCGTCGAACCCGTTCCGGGGCGGTCCGGCCCGCCCGGCCGCCCCGGGCTTCTTCCTCCCCCCACCGAAGGACACCCCTGATGGACTTCGCACAGCGCACCGTCGACCTCGCCCGCCGCAACGTCGCCGAGGGCGGCCGCCCGTTCGCGACCGTCATCGTCAAGGACGGCGAGATCCTCGCCGAGAGCCCCAACCGGGTCGCCCAGACCAACGACCCCACCGCGCACGCCGAGATCCTCGCCATCCGCGAGGCGTGCACCAAGCTGGGCACCGAGCACCTCGTCGGCGCCACCATCTACGTGCTCGCCCACCCGTGCCCGATGTGCCTGGGCTCGCTGTACTACTGCTCGCCGGACGAGGTCGTCTTCCTCACCACCCGGGACGCGTACGAGCCGCACTACGTGGACGACCGCAAGTACTTCGAACTGGACACCTTCTACGGTGAGTTCGCCAAGAACTGGGACGAGCGCCGACTGCCGATGCGCCACGAGCCCAGTGACGCCGCGGTCGAGGTCTACCAGCTCTGGCAGGAAAAGAACGGCGGCCGGCGCCGTGTCGCCGACGCCCCCACCGCGGCCTGAGGGAGCAGCCATGGCCCCCATCGAACCGACCCCTGCCGAGCTGCGGCACCTCGAGCGCGCCGTGGAGCTGGCGGCCGAGGCGCTTCGGGCCGGGGACGAGCCGTTCGGCTCTGTCCTGGTCGACGCCGACGGCCAGGTCCTGGCGGAGGACCGCAACCGGGTGAGGACGCTCGACGACAACACCCGGCACCCCGAGTTCGAGCTGGTCCGCTGGGCCACGGCCCACCTCACCCCACAGCAGCGGGCGCAGACCACGGTCTACACCTCCGGGGAGCACTGCCCCATGTGTGCGGCCGCCCATGGCTGGGCCGGCCTCGGGCGCATCGTCTACGTGCACTCGGCCGCCCAGTTGTCCCACTGGCTGACCGAGCTGGACGTACCGCCGTCCCCGGTGCACTGCCTGCCGATCCAGGACGTGGTGCCCGGCCTTCCGGTGCAGGGGCCCGTCCCGGCCCTGGCCTCCCGCATGCACGACATGCACGTCGGCTTTCACACCGGCCGGCCCGACGGCACCGCTCCCTGACGCGGGGCCCGGGACTCACCCGTACAGCCCGGCCGGGGCGCTCCCCGCTCGGCGAGTGCGCAGGCTGGTACGACGGACCGGCGTGAGAGCATGAGCCCGACGTGGGGAGGACGACATCGACAGGACGCGAACGGCGCACTCCCGCAGGGACTCGATCACGCGGCTTCTCGCGCGCTGCGCCGTGCTGGCGGCGGTCGGCGCCGTGCTCGTGCTGCTGCTCGCTCTGGGTGAGGACGGGCTGCTGATCATCGGGGCCGGGCTTCTCGGGCTGGTCGTCTGCGCGGTCGGCGTCTGGTGGTTCCTGGCGCACCGCGGGGCGCTGCGGCTGCTGGGGGCGCTCGTCGTCGTCGCGGTGCCCATCGCCATCGTGGTCCTCTTCGTGCACCGGTGGTTGTGGCTGACTGCACTGGTCTCGAGCCTGTGCTGGGGCCTCGCGCTGGCCTGCGCCCGGGCGGCGCTGCGCAGATCGCGTCCGCGGCGGCCCATGCGGGCGACCGCCGTACCACGGCCCGACCGGCCGGTCCTCATCATGAATCCGAGGTCCGGCGGCGGGAAGGTCGGCCGCTTCGGGCTCGTCGAGCGGGCGGAGGAGCTCGGCGCGCGGGTGATCCTGCTCGGTCCCTCCGTCCGGACCGACGTCACCGTGCTGGCCCGGCAGGCCGTGGCCGAGGGCGCCGACCTGCTCGGCGTGGCCGGCGGCGACGGCACGCAGGCGCTCGTCGCGGCGGTCGCCGCCGAGCACGACCTGCCGTTCCTCGTGGTCTCCGCGGGCACCCGCAACCACTTCGCCATGGACCTGGGCCTCGACCGGTCCGACCCCGCCCGCTGCCTCGACGCGCTGACCGACGGCGAGGAACTCAGGGTCGATCTCGGCGACGTATCGGGCCGGGCCTTCGTCAACACCGTGTCGTTCGGGGTGTACGCGGACGTCGTCCAGCACCCCGAGTACCGCGACGACAAGGCGGGCACGGCACTGAACCTGATGCCGGACCTGCTGGTCGGCGAGGGGGTGCGGCGGCTGGACGCGCGGGCCGACGGCACGGCGCTCTCGTCCCAGCAGGCGCTGCTGGTCAGCAACAACCCGTACGCCGCCCCCGACGAGTTCGGCAGCGGTGCCCGCCGGCCCCGGCTCGACGACGGAGAACTGGGCGTGCTGGGGATCCGGGTGGAGGGCGCGGCCCAGGCCGCGGAACTGGCCGTGCTGGGCTCCCAGTCCACCGGGCTGACCGTCATGACCGCGCACCGGGTCGAGGTGACCTCCGACGAGGACGAGATCCCCGTGGCGGTGGACGGCGAAGCGCTGCGGATGGCCACGCCGGTCGTGTGCTCGTTGCGGCCGGGCGCGCTGCGGGTCCTGGTGCCGCGCGACCGTCCGGGCGTCGTGGTTCCCGCGCCGCCCGTGAACTGGCGGCAGCTCGCCGCTCTCGCGTTCGGTCGCCCCGAGCGGACACCCGAAGGAGTTTCCCGTGCCTGACCGGAACACCGCCCCGCCCACCGCACCGGTGCACGGGAGCGTGGCCTCGGCGCGGTCGACCGTTGCCGCCGTGCTCAGCGACCTCCGTGCGATCGACGGGGCCCTGTACGCGGCCGTGGCCGCCACCCCCACGCCCACGCTGGACCGCGCGCTGCGGCGGCTGTCGCACGCGGCCGACCACTCGAAGATCTCGCTGACCGTCGCGGCGGGCCTCGCCCTCAAGCCCGGCCGCCCCCGGCGCGCCGCGCTGGCCGGAGTCGGCGCGGTCGCGCTGGCCTCGGCGGCGGCGAACCTGTTCGGCAAGCGGATGGTCCGCCGCCCGCGGCCCGACCGCGAGACGGCCCGGGTGGTCGTGGACCGGCACGTGCCCATGCCGAAGTCGGCTTCCTTCCCGTCCGGGCACACGGCATCGGCCACCGCGTTCGCCACCGCCGTCGGTGTCGTCCTGCCCCCGGCGGCCGTCCCGCTGGCGGCGCTGGCCGTCGCCGTCGGCTACTCCCGCGTCCACACGGGCGTGCACTACCCCGGCGACGTCGCGGCCGGAGCGGTCCTCGGCTTCGCCGCCGCGGCGGTGTCCCTGGCGGTCGTGCACGCCCCGCCGGGCCCCTTCGGAATCTGAGCGATCCGCCCGGGGAGCAGGCAAACGGCAACAGCCGGACGTCGGCCGTCGACCTTCGGCACGGGGAAAACCTGTTGGCCGACGACCGCCGCACTACGACGATGCGCCCCGGTCGTCGTTGTCGCGGGCCAAGAGGTCGCGGTCGCGGATCCGGCGGGCGGGCGCGGTCGCGGTCCCGCGCAGATCTCGGGATGCGGCGGTTCGGTCACGCGGTCGTCCGGGACGGCGCCTCGGGCGCCGGACCGAGGACGCGGTCGAGATACGGGTTGGCGAACACCCCGGTCGGGTCGTGCGCGTCGCGCAGCGCCACGAAGTCGTCGAACCGATCGTAGCGGGGGCGGAGTCGACCGGCGTCGAGGTCGTGCATCTTGCCCCAGTGCGGCCGGCCCCCGTAGCCGCCGAGGATGTCCTGGCAGGCACGGAAGTACCGCTGATGGGGCATGCGGTGGTACTGGTGGAAGGCGATGTAGCAGGTGGCGCGGCCCTGCGCGGTGGAGAGCCAGATGTCGTCCCCGGCGGCGAAGCGGACCTCCAGCGGGAACGACACCCGCTCGTCGTGCTCGTCGACCCAGCGCTTGAGCTCGCGCAGCGCGTCGACCGCGTGCTCCCTGGGGATCGCGAACTCGCCCTCGTGGAAGCGGACATCGCGGACCGAGGCGAACACCTTGTACGAGTGGTCGGTCCATTCGCGGGAGGACATGGCCCGCGCCGCGAACCGGGCGATGGGCGGCACCAGCTTCGGAAAGCGGGTGCCGATCCGGTTGAGTCCCTCGAAGCCGAGGCCGCTGACCGTCTCGTCCAGGCGACGGGCGAACGTGCCGATCGGCTTGAGCGGCGCATCGCCGGGCAGCCGGGTGAAGCGCCGGGTGAGGGCGGTGGTGCTGTGCGGGAACCAGAAGAACTCGAAGTGGTCGTCGGTGTCGGCGAACTCCTGCGCGCGCTCCAGCGTTTCGGCTACGGGCATGGCGGTGTCGCGGGCGTGCAGGGCGAACAGCGGAACGCAACTCAAGGTCACCCGGGTGATGACGCCGAGGGCGCCGAGGCCGACCCGGGCCGCCGCGAACAGTTCCGGGCGCTCGGTGGGCGAACAGGTGGCCACCGAACCGTCGGCGAGAACCAGTTCCAGGGCGCGGACCTGGGTCGCGATACCGCCGAAGCGGGTGCCGGAGCCGTGCGTGCCGGTCGAGATGGCGCCGGAGACGGTCTGCCGGTCGATGTCGCCCATGTTCTCCAGGGCGAGGCCGTGCGCGGCGAGCAGCGGGTTGAGCTTCCACAGCTCCATGCCCGCCTCGACGGTCACCAGACCCGTCTTCGCGTCGATGGAGGACACTCCGTCCAGCTGGTCCAGTCGCAACTGCACGTCGGGGGCGACGGCGGCGCCGCTGAAGGAGTGCCCGGAGCCCACGGGCTTGACCCGCAGCCCGTCCCGTACGGCGTCCTTCACCGCGGCGGCCACGTCCTCGGTGCTTCCCGGGCGGAGGATGCGACGGGGCCGCGCCTCCTCGTTGCCCGCCCAGTTGCGCCACACGCTGCTCATGCCAGGAGTCCTCTCGACCGGATCGGCGGGCGCCGGCGCCCGTCCCGGCGGCGGCTTGCCGGAAGCCTGAACTTGGTCAACCGTCCAAGTCAAGCGTCCGGAAGTCTTGACTTGGACAGTTGACCAAGAGACTGTGACTGCCCCGCACCGGTCCACGGAAAGGCCGCCAGCCATGGGAAGCGCCGCCTCGGACGAGAGCACCCTGACTGCTCCGCACCACCCCGCGCGTCCGACGTCACCGGCCGGCTTCGCCGACCTGGAGAAGGCGACGGCCGGACTCCAACCGCCGTTCGCCGTGGTCGACCTGGGCGCCCTGCGGGCCAACGCCGCACAGATGGTCCGGCGCGCGGGCGGCAAGCCGATCCGCCTCGCCAGCAAGTCGCTGCGCTGCCGCGCACTGATCGGCGACGTCCTGCGGCTGCCCGGCTTCTCGGGGGTTCTCGCCTTCACCGTGCCGGAGGCGCTGTGGCTGGCGGAGGACGGGGCGCTGGACGGGAAGGGGCGGCTCGGAGGGGATGCCGAACGTGCGGTGCACGGGGACGGGCGCCCCGAAGGGCACGCCGATGCTGCGGCAGGCGGCGCTCGGGACACCGCCGACCCGAGCATCCTGGTCGGCTACCCCACCGCCGACGTACCGGCCCTCCGCCGCCTCGCCTCCGACGAGCGCGCCGCCTCGCGGATCACGCTGATGGTGGACTCCGTCGAACAGCTCGACCTCATCACCGAGGCCATCGGTCCCTCCGGCCCGCCCGTCCGGATCTGCCTGGACCTCGACGCGTCGCTGCGCCTTCTCGGCGGCCGCCTCCACCTCGGCATGCGCCGCTCGCCGCTGCACGCGCCCGAGCAGGCCGCGGAGTTGGCCCGCGCCGTCCAGGCCCGGCCGCGGCTCCGCCTCGTCGGCGTCATGTCGTACGAGGGACAGATCGCCGGCGTCGGCGACAACCAGCCCGGTCCGCGCCTGACGCGGGCGGCGGTACGGCTCTTCCAGCAGCTGTCTGCCCGTGAGCTGCGCGCCCGCCGAGCCGCCGCGATCCGCGCGGTGCGCGCTGTGGCGCCGCTGGAGTTCGTCAACGGGGGCGGCACCGGCAGCCTGGAGCAGACCTCCGCCGAGCCCGCCGTCACCGAACTCGGGGCCGGATCCGGCATCTACGCGCCGGTCCTGTTCGACCACTATCGCGGATTCCGCCCGCTGCCCGCCGCGTACTTCGCCCTCTCCGTCGTCCGCCGGCCCGCGCCCCGCCACGTCACCGTGCTGGGCGGCGGCTGGATCGCCTCCGGCGCCCCGGGCACGGACCGGCTGCCGCTCCCCGTCGCGCCGGCCGGCCTGCGTCTGCTGTCCGCCGAGGGCGCCGGCGAGGTCCAGACCCCGCTGCTCGGAGCGGCCGCCGACGGCCTGCGGCTGGGTGACCGGGTGTGGTTCCGGCACGCCAAGGCGGGCGAGCTGTGCGAGCGGGTCGACCAGCTGCATCTGGTCGAGGGAGACAGGATCGTGGACGTCGTCCCCACGTACCGGGGCGAGCGGCACGCCTTCCTGTGACGGCCCGGCCGGGCACGAACCGCACTGGGATACGTTGACCCGAGCCGGGCGTGCCCGAACCCTGTCCATCCTCACTCTCCGAGGGAGCGCATCATGCCCCGCCTGTCAGCCGACGAGCGCCGTGAGCAGCTGGTCGAGGCGGCCATCCGGGTCATGATCCGCGACGGTGTCGCCAAGACGACGACCCGCGCCGTCGTCACGGAGGCGGCCGTCCCGCTGGGGGTGTTCCACTACTGCTTCCGCTCGAAGGAAGAGCTGCTGCAGAGCGTGATCGAACGGATCATGGAACGCGCCCTCACCCCGGTCATCGCCCGGCCCGACGGCGCCGACGCGTACGCCGTCATCCACGCCACCCTGCACGCCTACTGGGACCGGGTACGCGAACGCCCCGCCGAGCACCTGGTCACGTACGAGCTCACGCAGTACGCGCTCCGCCAGCCGGGCCTCGCCGATCTGGCCCGCAAGCAGTACCGCCACTACCTGGCGATCAACAGCGCCTACCTGGAGTCCCTCGCCGGCACCCTCGACATCCACTGGACGCTGGACCTCCCCGTCCTCGCCCGCTATGGCCTGAGCGTCCTGGACGGCCTCACCCTCAACTGGCTCGTCGACCGCGACGACACCGGGGCGACCGCGGCCCTGGACGAGTTCGCCCGCTATCTCACCTCACTGGCCCGCCCCAACCGCTGACCGCGGCGGTGCGGACTCCCGACGTTCCCCCCTCCCGGCACGCCGTGTGCACGCCTCAGCCTTCGTCCAGAACGGCCCGGATCACATGGCGGGCGTTGTGTGCCATCGCGGGGTTCGTCGTCCGGTAGTACGGCAGCGCGACCAGGGCCTGTGAGAGGGTCCGGCCCCGGCCGCGGATCCAGGTCGCCTCGTCCACGGCGAGCGCCTCGCGGAAGACGACTCTCGCCTCGGCCGGCAGCAGGTTCCAGGCCGGGAACAGATCGCATGCCGGGTCGCCCACCCCCGCGCACCCGAAGTCGATCACCGAGGACAGCCTGCCGCCGTCGACCAGCAGGTTGCCCGGCATCAGATCGGCGTGCAGCCACACCGGCGGGCCGTCCCAGCCGGGAGCCCGCAGCGCCTCCTCCCACACCGCGGTCGCGGCGTCGCAGTCGACGTCTTCCTGAGGGATTCCCCTCAACTCCTCAATCGCCGCGCGGGTATCCGCGTCGAGCGCGGCGACCGGCCCGCCGCGGTGTGCCTGCGGCGCGGCCGGCAGCGTGACACTCCGCATCGCCACCACGAAGGCGGCCAGATCCTCGGCCAGCAGCGCCGGCTCGCTGAGCGCTCCGGCTTCGGGAAGCTCCCCCGGCAGCCATCGGTACACCGACCACGGCCACGGATACGCCTGGTCCGGTTTCCCGGCCCCGAGCACCTCGGGGATGCGCGTCGGCAGGTGGGGCGCGAGGCGTGGGAGCCACTCCTGCTCCATCGACACGTCCTCGGCTCCGCCTCGTACCAGCGGCAGCCTGACGACCATGTCGTCACCCAGCCGGTACATGGCGTTGACCGTGCCACCGGACGGCCACCGTTCCACCGCCAGCCCCGCCCATCGGGGGAACTGACCGGCGATCAACCGTCGTACGAGGCCTTCGTCGATGGGACGCATCTCGGGATGCATCTGCCCGCTGCTCATGCGCGGCATCCGACCACCGGGCGCCGACGGACGTCAAACGCCTTTCCCCCTGCACCCGCACTCCGACGGGACGCCCCCACCCGCGCCGTCCCAGAGTCGCGAACTCTCGGGACGCACTCAATAAGGTAGGGCCGCGTGAGGCTGTGCGGGGCCGAGGTAGTGCACGGTGGTCTGTGCCGCGTGCGGGAAGAGCAGACCCTGGAGTTCGTCCGCCGCGACCTTGAGGAGGTCACCGTCCCGGTCGGCGTGGAGGGTTTCGAGGAGGAAGGCGACGTGCGTGGAGTCCTCGGTGACGCGCGTGCGGTGGGCGTCGCGGTGGTTCCAGTGGCGGGTCAGGACGCCGGCGGTGTCCGCGTAGATGATCTCCCCTGGCTTGGGATGCTCGACCGTGTCGGGCTCACCGAGTGGGGTGAAGGACTCGGTACCGTCCGCGTGGCGGATCGCGACGTCGCCGCTGACGTGGTCGAGGTCGAAGGCGCCGGCGGGCAGGCCGTGTCGGACGGAGACGGCGTTGTAGGAGTCGACCGCGGGGTTGATGCGCGGCAGGGTTCCCTTCTTCAGGAAGCGGCGGCCGAGTGCGTCGACGCTGGGGCGGATGCGGCGGGGGTTGGTGCCGAACGAGCGGTAGGCGGTGTGCCATGCCTCGATGCGGGGGTCGGTCTCGTCGGCGGGGTGCCAGGTGCCGTCGGCGAGTTGGCGTTCGAGTTCCTCCAGGCCGGTGGCGGTGTGGGGCCAGGGTTCGCGGCCGCGCAGGCCGGTGGCGGTGACCATGGCGATGAGGGTGCCGGGGAAGGCGTCCGCGACGGCGGAGGTGAGGCGGAAGGCAGGCATGGGCGGGGTTCCGTTTCCGGCGTGTGCAGGTGGTGGGTGTGGGAGCGGTGAGCGTCTGGGTCAGGCTTTCCAGGGGCCGATGCGGTCCGTACGGCGACGCTGCTGGCGTGCGGTGGGGACGTCCAGGCCCCGGCCGCGTTCGGTGAGGCGGTCGGCGACGGAAGTGCGGTGCTCGACGGGCTTGTGGTCGTCGTACTTGAACTTGGCCAGGACATCCCGGACTTCCAGCCGCAGACCGCGGATGCCGGACAGCATCCGGCCGTAGGGGGGTCGGTCGACGGCGACGGGGGCGTGGTCGCCGTCGGGCTGGAAGTGGGCGAGCTGACGGCGCAGCAGTTCGGCCTTGGCCTCGGGGGCGTCGACGATGCCGGCGCGACAGGTGAACTGGACGGCCGCGTAGTAGCTGGTGGGCACACCGTCGGTGGGCGGGGTTCCGGCCTGGGCGCGCCAGGGTCCGGGGATGAAGGCGTAGTCGCCGATGACGGTGAGGACGACGTTCGGGTCGCGCTCGATCGCCTTCCAGACCGGGTTGGGCCGGGCCAGATGGATCAGGAGGTGGCGGTCGTCGAGGGCGAAGTGGGTGGGGACGACGGCGGGCGGACGGCCGGGCAGGCCGTTGACGCTCAGCTGGCCGAAGTCGTGGCCTTCGGCGATCCAGGTCTGCCATTCGGATTCGTCCAGGCCGGCGTCCCACGGATGAACCAGCATGCCGTCCTCCTTGGTTCGGTACGGAGATGAGCTGATGAGGTGAGCTGGGTCGGCCCGATGGGGTGTGGGCCGATGCGGTGGGCCAGGTGCCCGATCAGGTCAGGGCGAGGAGGCTGACGGCGACGGCAGCGGTACCCAGCCCGACGAGTTGGCCGCGGGCGATGCGCTCGGCGAGCACGCCTCGGGCGAGGAGGACGGTGCCGACCGGGTAGAGGGCGGTGAGCACGGCGACGACAGCGAGGTCACCGCTGCGGGCCGCGAGCAGGAACAGCAGGTTCGCGATCGAGTCCAGCACGCCCGCGCCGGCCGACAGGGCGTAGGCGGGCTTCTCGGGTCCCAGCTTGCGGTACATCAGTCCCGCGGCGGCCAGGGTGACGGCCGAGGACACCGCCCGGCCCGTGATCAGCGGAGCCACTCCGCTGTCGGACGGCGCCTGATGCAGGAAGACCAGCTGAAGCGCGATGGCGGCGCCCGCGCCGAAGGCCAGCAGCAGCGCCGTACGCGAGGGCCGTGCCGAGCCCGCGCCGTGTCCGGCGCTGACCAGCACCACCGCGACCAGCGCCAGCGGCAGCCCCACCAGTCCGGCGGCGGTGAGGTGCTCACCCTGAAGCAGGCCCACACCCACGGGCAGCGCGGCGGACACCAGCGCGGTCACCGGCGACAGCACGTTCATGGGGCCGATCGCGAGCGTGCGGTAGAGCAGGGCGAACGCGGCCGCCGAGGCGACCCCGGACAAGGCACCCCAGCCGAGGGCCCCGGGACTGAACGAGGCGCCGAGTACCGGCCACAACAGCAGTTCGACCGCGAGACTGGCCGGGGCCGCGACCATCACGGTGCGCAACACGTGGGCCTTGCGGGCGCCGAGGCCGCCGAGGAAGTCGGCGCATCCGTAGGTGAGTGAGCTGCCCAGGGCCAGCAGCAGAGCGATCACGACACATCCCTTACCATTCAGTGGAGCGACCACACGGTACAACAGAACGACCGAGCCTTGTCAACCAAACGACCGGGCGGTCCATTCAAATGGTCAAGCGGCAAGGATGGTGATCAGGTGGCCGAGACAGCCGCAACCCTGCGGACGGTCGCGCACAACGTCCGCGCGGCCCGCATCCGCGCGGGCCTGTCCCTGGAGGAACTCGGCCGGCGCGCCCAGGTCAGCAAAGGCGCCCTGGTGGGCCTGGAGAAGGCGCAGGGCAATCCGAACCTGGCCACCCTGGTACGCCTGGCGGACACCCTCGGCATCTCGGTGAGCGCACTCATGCAGGGACCGCCCGAAGGCCGCGTCCGCATCGTCTCCGCCGACACCGTCGCACCCCTGTGGAGCGGAGACCGGGGCGGCGAGGCCCGACTCATGCTGACGACCTCGGGCCCGGCCCCTGTCGAGGTCTGGCGCTGGCGGCTGGAGCCGGACGAGGAATACCCCAGCCACCCCCACCAGGCCGGAGTCGTGGAAACGGTCAGCGTGACCGCCGGCCGGATGACCCTGGTCGTCGACGGCATCGAGCACACCCTCGAATCCGGACAGACCGCCACCTTCGACGGCGACACCCCACACACCTACCGCGGCTCCGGCACCGACACCTGCCACCTGATCATGACGGTCCACCTGCCCCCGGCCTCCACCACCTGACCCGCGGGGCATGCACGCGGGCGGTCGACGCGGCGGCAGCCGGTTCGGCGCCAAGTGGCCGCCACCGTACGGCCTTGGCGGGCGGGCGTTCGCGCAGCGCTCCGTAGGCGACCCAGTAGGCGGGAAGGCGACGGATCCAGCGTGCCCTGGTCAGCATGCGTACGATGCGCCGGGTGCGCGACGCGCTGCCGAGGGGTGGGCGGCCCCGCAGGACAGGAGCGATGACGCTCGCGTGGGCCGCACGCTGGAGGGCCTGGGTGGCGACCGCGGCGGGACGGCGGCGGCGCTGCACACCGCGCACATCGCCGTCGCTCACCGTGCCGCGGCGCAGTGGGCCGGCGAGGTGGCGGGCGGTGGCCACGGCGTCCTGGACGGCCAGGTTGATTCCGATGCCGAAGACCGGGGACATAGCGTGGGCGGCGTCCCCGATGCAGAGCAGGCCGGGGCGGTGCCAGTGGCGCAGGCGGTCCAGGCGTACGTCGAGAAGCTTGACCTCGTCCCACGAGCGCAGCGCTTCGGTGCGGTCGGCGAGCCACGGGACAGCGGCGGAGAAGTCGGCCCGGAAACGGCCGAGACCGGCCGCGCGGCGCTGCGCGTCGGTTCCCTTGGGGATGAGTGCGGCGCACTGCCAGTAGTCGCCGCGGTCGATCATCGCGGTCAGGAAGCGGTCGCCGGCGGCGCCGACGAGGCCGCGCGGGTCGCCCTCGTGCCGCGGCAGGCGGAACCACCAGGCGTCCATCGGGCAGGTGAAGTGCCGCAGTCCCAGTTCCGGCCGGGACCGGGCCAGCGATCCGCGGCCGTCGCAGGCGACGGTGAGGGCGGCGTGCAGCTCGCCGGTGCGGCCGTCGGAGGTGCGGTAGCGCACCCCGGTCACCCGCCCGGATTCGGTCAGGAAGGACGTCACTTCCGTGTTCATGCGCAGGTCGAAGGAGGGCTCGCGCCGCGCCTCGGCCGCGAGCAGGTCCAGAAGGTCCCACTGCGGCACCATCGCCACGTAGTTGTACGGCGGGCGCAGTACCGAGAGGTCCGCGACCGTGACCGACGAGCGGCCGACTCCGACGGGCAGCTGGACGGTGGTCACGCGGCGCTGTGGCAGCTGGGCGAAGCGCTCGGTCAGGCCCAGGGTGCCCAGCAGCGCCAGCGTGGACGGGTGGACGGTGTCGCCGCGGAAGTCCCGCAGGAAGTCGCCGTGCTTCTCCAGCACCGTGACCTCCACGCCGGAGCGGGCGAGGAGCAGGGCGAGCACCATGCCCGCGGGACCGCCGCCGACGACACAGCATGTGGTCCGTTCCCGAGTTGTCTGTTCCATGGGGACCTGCCCTTCGGAAGAGCAATAATTCACCGCTCGATGAATATCTTACTCCTCGCGGCGCCCCCGACGCAGCCTCGGGAAGCCCACGGGGGCTCGGACGACGCAGCGCGGCACCAATAACGCGGCACCAATAACATCGGATCACGGCAGGCCGGCCGGGGAATCGCGCCAGGCCGGCCGGGGAAAGGATCAGCAGTCGTTGCCCGTCGCCGGCCCGCCACGGGGTTCAGAAGCAAGGTGTGAACGCCGGAGCGGCCTCCGGCGCGTCCTCGGAGGGATTACGCGATGTCCGTCATCGAAATGACCACGTTCCAGGTGAGGCCCGACAAGGTCTCGGACATGCTGGCCGCACGCCCCGGCATGCTCGCGGCCTTCCGGGAGGGCCGGCGCGGCTTCGTCTCCGCGCGGCTTGCACGGGTGGACGAGGACACATGGCTGGACCTCGTCGAGTGGACGGACGACGCCGCGTGGGACGAGTCCCGCGCCAGGGGAGCCGACCGTCCCGAGATCGCCGAGTTCTTCGCGACGATCGACACGGTGGTCAGCAGCGAGCGGGGCATGCGATATGACGACGCCGCCGACGGCCCGCGGGCGGTTCGGACCGTCGCCTACGGCCCCCATCCGTCCCAGGTGGGGGAACTGTACGTACCCGAGGGGGAGGGGCCCTTCCCGGTCGTCGTGCTGATCCACGGTGGCTTCTGGACGGCGATGTTCGACCGTCGGCAGCTCGTCGGGCTCGCGGACGACCTGGTCGGTCTCGGGTACGCCGTGTGGAACATCGAGTTCCGACGCATCGGGGAGTCGGGGGGCGGGTGGCCCGGTACGTTCCTGGACGTTTCGGCCGCCATGGATGCGGTCGCCGGTATCGATCCGTCGGTGGATGCCGGCCGGGTGGTCGTCGTCGGTCATTCGGCCGGAGGTCTTCTGGCGACCTGGGCCGCTCACCGTTCCGTCCTGCCTCCGGACGCCCCTGGGGCCAACCCCGAGGTCAGGCCGATCGGTGCCGTGTCGATGGCCGGGGTGCTCGACCTCGTCGCCGCGGACGCCGCGCGGCTCGGTTCCGCGCTGGCCGACAGCGATACCGAGGGGCCGGCCGACGCGCCGCCGCCGTCGGATCCCACTGTCTGGCCCGCCGTGGCAGCCCTGGCCGGGAACGGTGTCACCCGCGCGCTGCTGGGCGGAGCGGCCGGCGACGTCCCCGAGCGCTACTCCCAGGCCTCCCCCGCCGAACTGCCGCCCGCCGACGTGCCCGTGCTGGCGCTCCAAGGAACCGACGACCATGTCGTGGCGCCGCCCTACGGCCGGGCGTACGCCGATGCCGCGACGGAACGCGGCGGAGACGTGCGCTTCGTCGAGATTCCCGCGACGAGCCATTTCGACTGGATCGACCCCGCAGGACCGAGCTGGCACATGGCTCGCGACTGGATCCAGAAGCTGCTCGCCTGACCTGCGTCACCGTCAGGCGGCAACTACTGAAGGCGAGTTGGACTTGAGCTGAGAGAAATGCCTTGCGCCTGATGCTGCCCGGACTGGTAGCTTTCGGTCGGCCGTGACATCGCCGGAGGAGGTGAGACCCATGAACGCTGTATCCGTATGGGTGCTCCCCCTCGTCGTCATGGTCGGGCGGTCGACATAGGTGTCGCCGGGAGCGCCTCACTGACAAAGGCCTCCCGAAGGGCAACAACCCATGCATTCTCTCCAGTTCACTGAGAAGTCGTCGTCGAACGGCGTCGTGGAACGCGAATTCACCGTCGGTGATGTCACCGGCGTTCTCTGGTCCCCCGCATCCGGCTCCGATCGCGCTCCCCTGGTGCTGATGGGGCACGGTGGCGGCACGCACAAGAAGTGGCCGGGCATGGTGGGCCGCGCGCAGCGCCTCGTGGCCGACGGCGGCTTCCACGTCGCCGTCATCGACGCACCCGGACACGGCGGCCGGCCACGCACCGCGCACGACGAGCAGGAGATCGCCGCACTGTACGAGGCGAGGGCGGCGGGCGAGCCGGAAGGCCCGGTCGTCGTCCGCTACAACCTCCACCTCGCGGAGCGCGCCGTACCGGAGTGGCAGGCGACCCTCGACGCTCTCCAGACACTGCCGGAGATCGGCACCGAGGGGCCGGTCGGCTACTTCGGTCTCAACATGGCCACCGCGATCGGCGTGCCACTGACGGCGACGGACCCCAGGATCACCGCCGCGGTCTTCGGAATGTTCTGGCCCGACCCACTGGCCGAGACAGCGAAGCGGATCACCGTCCCGATCGAGTACGTCCTGCAGTGGGACGACGAGCACATCCCGCGCCAGTCAGGTCTGGCCCTGTTCGACGCCTTCGCCTCGCGGGAGAAGACGTTGCACGCCAACACGGGCGGGCACAAGGACGTGCCCAGGTTCGAAGCCGACAGCGCGGTCCGGTTCTTCGTACGGCACCTCGGCGGGGCGGGCACATCGAAAGCCTGACATGAGATCGAAGGCCTGACATGAGGGGCCGGTATCCCCGGCCTGACAGGAAGGGGATCGGCGTCCGGCTCACCGGCCGGGCGCCGATCCCTGCTGCCGAAGTACGGAATTCCCTTTGAGTCGTCATTCGGAGTTGCCCCAACCCATCACAATCCAAGGCCCTGTTAATGCCCTCGCCACCCTTCCCCCACGCACCGGATTCGCCAGAAAATCTTTTCCCGGAGCCCGAATTGCGCGCCCCCTCATTCCCCATAGCATGAGAGAGATAAGACCAAGGAATACGGAGGGGAATCAAAAGAACACAGAGAGGAATGCGGCGGAGAATCCAGAAGGGAGCGCCGTCAGATGAACGCGATGCAGGGGGCCACGGCGGCGGGCATCGATCTCGTGACCGTGGGTTCGGGCAACGGACACCCGGTCATCCAGCCTCCCGCACTGGGCGGCTCCGAGCACACTGACTACTACCTCCTGAACGACCTGCTCGACGAGGATCAGCAGGCGCTTCGCTCGAAGGTCCGGGAGTTCATGGACCAGGAAGTCACCCCGGTCGTCAATCCGTACTGGGAGCGGGCCGAATTCCCCCATGAGCTGGTCCCCAAGCTGGCACAGCTGGGGATCTCGGGATTCCAGATCCAGGGATACGGCTGCCCGGGGATGAGCAACGTGACGGCCGGCCTGGTGATCATGGAACTGGCGCGCGGCGATCTGAGCATGTCCACATTCATGGGTGTGCACTCGGCGCTGGCCATGAACTCGATCGCGCTGCTGGGGTCGGACGAACAGAGGCAACGGTTCCTGCCGGGCATGGCGCGCATGGAGAAGATCGGCGCCTTCGGCCTGACCGAGCCCGCGCACGGCACGGACGTGGTCAAGCTGGAGACGATCGCGCGCCAGGACGGCGATTCCTACGTGCTCAACGGTCACAAGCGCTGGATCGGCAACGCGACCTTCGCCGACTACGTGATCGTCTGGGCCCGGGGCGACGACGGCCACGTCGGCGGGTACATCGTCGAGAAGGACACGCCGGGCTTCCAGGCCGAGGTCATCACCGGCAAGACGGCACTGCGCTGCGTGCAGAACGCGCAGATATCCCTGACCGACGTCCGCGTCCCCGCCGAGAACCGGCTGGCGAACGTCAGGACCTTCCGCGACACCGAGAAGGTCCTGCTGGCCTCGCGCTTCTGCGTGGCCTGGGAGGCGGTCGGCGCCGCGGTCCGCGGCTACGAGACCGCGCTGGCCTACGTCAAGCAGCGCAAGCAGTTCGGGGTTCCGCTGGCGGCCAACCAGCTCATCCAGTACCGGCTGTCGCGGATGCTGGCCGACATCACCGACATGATGTGCATGCAGTACCGGCTCAGCCAGCTCATGGACGAGGGCAAGTACTCGATGCCGCGGGTGGCGCTGGCCAAGATGCACTACACCGAGCGGGCACGGGCCATCCTCGCCGAAGCCCGCGACATGCTCGGCGGCAACGGCATCCTCCTCGACTACCACGTCGCCCGGCACCTGTGCGACATCGAGGCGATCAACACCTACGAGGGCACCGACACGGTCCAGGCGCTGATCGTCGGCCGGGACATCACCGGATACAACGCCTTCGTGCCTTCGGCTCCCGAACAGTGAGGGAGGCTTCATGCAAGACACGCCCCTCCTGCACGGGCTGCACGTCGTCGACCTCGCCAGTTTCATCGCCGCCCCGGCCGCCGCCACCATGCTCGGCGACTTCGGCGCCGACGTCGTCAAGGTCGAACCACCTCACACCGGTGACACCTATCGGGCGCTCAGGCACGTGCCTCCGAACCCGCGGGTCGACGGCGTCAACTACCCCTGGCAGCTGGACAACCGCAACAAGCGGAGCATCGCCCTCGACCTGAAGTCGCCCGACGCCCGGGCTGTGGTCGAGCGGCTGGTGAAGTGGGCGGATGTGCTGGTGACCAACTTCCCGCCCGGCCCCCGGGCCAAGCTGGGCCTGGACTACGACGATCTGGCCCCTCTCAACCCCCGGCTGGTGTACGCCGATGTCACCGGGTTCGGCGAGGAAGGACCGGACGCGCATCTGCCCGGGTTCGACGTCACCGCGTACTGGGCGCGCAGCGGCCTGATGGACGTGACGCGGCAGTGGGGCGCGCCGCCGGCGATGAACGCGTTCGGATCGGGCGACCACCCGACGGCGATCACCCTGTTCGCCGGGATCATGACCGCGCTGTACCGGCGGGAGAAGACCGGCGAAGGCTCCCGTGTCACGGCGTCGTTGATCGCCGAGGGTGCCTGGGCGGCGGGCATGTGGCTGCAAGCCGTACTGGTCGGCGGGAAGGCTCCCGACCCGGTCGACCGGAGAGACCCGCCGAACGCGCTCGCGAACGCGTACCGCACGGCGGACGACCGCTGGCTGCTGCTGGCCTTCGCCAACGAGGACAAGCAAGTCCCCCTGTTCCTCGAGGCCATCGGCAAGCCCGATGCGATACACAACCCGAACTACGCCGACACACCGAGCCGTCGGGCCCACGCGGCCGAGATCGTCGCCCTCCTGGACAAGACGTTCGCGACGCGGACGCTCGCCGAGTGGCGGGAGGCTCTCGACCGCGCGGGCCTCACCTACGGAGTCGCCCAGACCATCGAGGAGTTCGCCCACGATCCCCAACTCGTGGCCAACAGGATCCTCGTGCCCGTCGACGACGGCAGCCCGGAGCCGTATCTGACGATCGACAGCCCCGTGCGCCTGGACCAGGAGCAGAAGGTCCGTCCGCGCCCGGCTCCCGAGTTGGGCGAACACACCGAGTCGGTTCTCCGGGAACTCGGCTACGCCGATGCCGAGATCGCGGACCTGCGCCAGAGCCGGACGATCGACTGACACCCCGGGTGGCAGACGAACCCCGGGTGGAGGACGACACGCCGGGTGGAGGACGACACACCGTCCTGTCTCACGTCGAGCATCCGGCCGACGCGAGACAGGCGCGAGACAGGACGGACAGAAGGGAACCAGCACCATGACCGAACCCCGGACCAACCCCGGTGTGCGCACCGAGAACCGCAACGGCATCTTCGTGATCACCATCGACCGCCCGGAGGCCCGCAACGCCATCGACGGCGCGACCGCACGCGCGCTGGCGGCCGCCATCGACGAACTCGACGCCCGCGACGAGCTCCTCGTCGGCATCCTCACCGGCGCCGGTGGCGTGTTCAGCGCGGGCATGGACCTCAAGGCGTTCGCGGTCGGCGACAAACCCCTCATTCCCGGACGGGGCTTCGCGGGTATCACCCGCACCGAGATCAAGACCCCGCTCATCGCCGCCGTCGAGGGCTACGCGCTGGGCGGCGGCACGGAGATGGCGCTCGCCTGCGACATGATCGTGGCCGCCCGGAACGCCACCTTCGGCCAGACGGAGGTCCACTACGGAATCGTGGCCCCCGAAGGGGGAATGGTGCGCCTGCCCGAACGCATCCCCCACAACATCGCCGTGGAGCTCCTGCTCACCGGCGACCCCCTGCCCGCCGCACGTGCCGAGCAGCTCGGTCTCGTCAACCACCTCACCGAACCGGGCGAGGCGCTCACCCAGGCTCTCGAACTCGCCCACCGCGTCGCGCGCAACGCGCCCCTGGCGATCGCGGCCGTCAAACGCGTCGTCAACGAGCGCACCGCGTACCGCGACCAGGACGCCCTGCGCGACCAGGACCAGATCGTCCATCCCGTGCTCGACTCCCAGGACGCGCGGGAAGGAGCCCGCGCCTTCGCCGAGAAGCGCTCGCCCCACTGGCTGGGTCGCTGACATCGGCCTCGACGGGGGAATCCGCCGGTCACGACGGCGACCGGAAGTGCAGGGCCCTGTCGCGGGGCTCTGCACTGTCGTGAGGTGCACTCCCGGGACTCACCGAGCGCCCACCTCGGGCGGCGGGACGATCTCCCGCTTGACGATCTTCCCGGTCGGCCCCTTGGGCAGCGCGTCGACGATCCAGACCTTTCGCGGGTACTTGTACGCGGCGACCTGGCGCTTGACGTAGTCGCGCAGTTCCTCGGGCGTCGCCTCGGCGCCGGGCTTGAGCACGACAGCCGCGCCGACCTCCTGACCGAGGTCCGCACTGGGCAGGCCGATGACCGCCGCGTCCGCCACAGCCGGGTGCTCGTACAGCACGGACTCGACCTCGCGTGGGTAGACGTTGTACCCGCCGCGGATGATCACGTCCTTCTTGCGTCCGACGATCCAGAAGTACCCGTCCTCGTCCACCCGGCCGAGATCCTCGGTGTGGAACCAACCGCCCCGCATCGCGTCGGCGGTCTCCTCGGGCCGCTGCCAGTACCCCTTCATCACGTTGTGCCCGCGGACGACGATCTCGCCGGTCTGACCCTCCGGGACGTCCGCGCCGCGGCCGTCGACCACCCGCATCCGGACGCCCTCGATCGGGGTGCCGACCGAGCCGGGCTTGCGTTTGCCCTGGAGGGTGTTGAACGAGACGACCGGGGAGGTCTCCGACAGCCCGTACCCCTCGAGCACGACGGTCGCGAACGTGGCCTCGAAGGCGTGCAGGACGTTGACCGGCATGGCCGAGCCGCCGGCGACGGACAGTCGCAGACGGGAGAGGTCGTAGGCGTCCCGGTCGGGCGCCTGCAACAGCCGGCTGAACACCGTCGGCACCCCGGCGAACACGGTCACGCCGTGCTCGGCGAGCATCGCCAGGGCCTTCGCGGCGTCGAAGCGCGGCAGCAGGGTGAGGCACGCGCCGGAGGCGACGGCGGAGTTGAGCGTGCAGGTCTGCCCGAACGCGTGGAACAACGGCAGCCCACCGAAGATCACGTCGTCCGCGGTGAGCCCGAGCGGCCCGCCGGTCACGACGTCACAGTTCCGGACGAGGTTCGCATGGGTCAGCTCGGCGCCCTTGGGCTCACCGGTCGTACCGGAGGTGTAGAGGATCACCGCGGTGTCGTCCGCCTGCCGGTCGACGATGTCCTCGGTGGGCGCCCCGGATCCGGGCAGCCTCTCCAGTCCACCGGGTTCCACGACGACCGCGTCGGCCCCGGCCGTCCGCGCACCGACGCGCGCCTCGTCGGCGGCGTCGTGCCAGGCGAACATCAGCCGGGCACCCGAGTCGCCGAGGTAGTAGGCGACCTCGCGGGACTTGAGCAGCGGATTCATCGGCACGACGACGCCGCCCGCCCTGAGCACGCCGTAGTAGACGACGGCGAACTCCGGGATGTTCGGCAGCATGATCGCGACTCGGTCGCCGGGTCTGACACCGCGTTCGTGGAGCAGTGCGGCCATCCGCGCGCTGTCCTGGTCGAGCGTCCGGTACGAGATCCTCTCGTCCCCGAGACGCAGCGCGGTGCGGTCCTGATGGGTGCGGGCGCTGGAGATCACGTGCGATGCGAGATTCATGCCAGATCCTCTCTCCGCCGTCCCGGCGTCGGGCGCCCACGCGATCCCGGGCGGACCGGCGAGACCGCCACAGACGTCGTCGCCCTCGCAAGGTGACATCCCTCCGATGCACGGGGGCATCGGCACCGAAGACGCGCGGAGCGTCGCCACGCACCGCAGACAGCGCGCCCCGACCCCGCGGACCACCCGAACACAACACGGGCGGGGCCCTGTGGCGCTCGCCGCTGTCGACGCTACGCCCCGAGCAGCTCGCCACGCCACCGCAGGCACGGCCCTGACGACAGAGACTGGATCCGTCGGCGTGGGCACGTGAGGGGGCGTGAGGACCATTGTAAAGATTTCTTTAGAAAGATATCTTTAGCTCATGAACCGGCGACAGCTCACCGACCCGCGGGCCCTGCGGGCGTACGCCCACCCGTTTCGCCTGACGCTCATCGGACTGCTCCGCAGGGAAAGCGCGATGACGGCGACCCGGGCTGCCGACCTGACGGGCGAATCCGTGGCCAGCTGCTCGTATCACCTTCGGATGCTGGCCAAGTACGGGCTCGCCGAGCAGACAGGGGAAGGACAGGGCCGGGAGAAGCCCTGGCGGGCGACCTCGTCCTTCACCTCCTGGCCGGGTTATGCGGCGGACCCCGAGGTGAGAGAAGCAGCCACGGCACTCAGCCTCGCGGTCGTCGAGCGGTACTTCACCGAGGCGACCCGCTGGCTGGAGAGCCGGGACACCGAGCCCGCGGACTGGCAGGCGGCCGCGCCGCTGGGGGACGCCACGCTTTTCCTGACCGCCGACGAGCTCAAGGAACTCGACGAGAAGGTATGGGAGTTGCTCCAGCCGTACGTGGACCGGCTGGAACATCCGGAACAGCGTCCCGCCGCGGCTCGTCGGGTGACGTATGTTCACTTCGCGCACCCGACGCGGGAGTTCGGCGCCGAAACGCAGAACGAGACAGAAACGTCGGGCCCGTGACCTCGACCGGGCGGTTACCCGCGTTGCTGCGCGAGCCGTCGTTTCGCCGGTACTGGACCGGTCACACCGTGTCGCTCTTCGGGGACCAGACCACTCTGATCGCCCTGCCGCTGCTCGCGGTCCTGGCCCTGGATGCGGGTGCCGCACAGATGGGGTGGCTCACGGCCGCCGGGCTTCTGCCGAGCCTGCTGTTCTCGGTGCACGCCGGCGTCTGGGCCGACCGCCGCGGGCACCGGCGACGCATGATGATCATCACGGACCTCGGGCGGGCACTGGTCCTCGCCTCGCTCCCGGTCGCCTGGGCCCTGGAGTGGCTCGGCCTCGGCCAGCTCTACGTGGTCGCGTTCATGGTCGGCACGCTGAGCGTGCTGTTCGACGTGTGCAACGCCGCCCTGTTCGTCTCCCTCGTGCCCGCGGAACGCTACGTGGAAGGAAACTCCCTGCTCAACGGCAGCCGGGCCATGTCCTACATGATCGGTACCAGCGCCGGAGGAGCGCTCGTGCAGCTTCTGTCGGCGCCGGTCGCGCTGCTCGCCGACACCGCCTCCTACCTGGCCTCGGCCTGGCAGCTGTCCCGGATCCGCCCCACCGAGCCACCGGCTGCCGAGCGCGCCGAGGGTGACCTGATGGCCGGCTTCCGCCACCTCGTCAGTTCCCGGATCCTTCGCGGCTACTACGGCGCGGTCACCACTCTCAACCTGTTCAACTTCGCCTTCCAGGCCGTCTTCGTCCTCTATGCCACCACCGGCCTGGGACTCGGGCCCGGCCTGCTGGGCGCCGTGCTCGGCAGCGGCGCCGTCGGCTCCGTGATCGGGTCCCTGCTGACCGGCCGGATCGTGCGCCGCGTCGGGATCGGGCGGGCCACGCTCCTCGGCCTCTTCGCCTTCCCCGCGCCACTGGCCCTGGTCCCCCTGGCACAAGGTCCCGTCGCCCTCACGGCAACGTGCCTGTTCCTGGCGGAGTTCGGCTCCGGGTTCGGCCTGATGCTCCTCGACATCGCAGGAGGATCACTCACTGCGACACTGATACCCAACAGGCTGCGGTCCCGCGTCGCAGGGGCCGGCCGAGTGTTCAACTACGGCATCCGCCCCATCGGCGCACTGGCAGGCGGGTGGCTCGGCTCGGCGATCGGCCTGCGCCCCACTCTATGGATCGCGACCCTGGGGGCGCTGCTGGGCATGGCCTGGGTGCTGCCCTCCCGCATACTCCTGCACACGAAGAGGCCTGAGCCGGCTCATGGCGAACCAGAGCTGAACAGGGCGCCCTGAAAAGGTCGGCACATCGCGGCAGGTGCTGCGCTGTTCCGCCCGCCCATCGGCCGAGGGTCGAGGACAACCGGCTGAGGGGCGGCATGTGGTCCCGGTCGCTGCCACCCTGCAGTGACCGGGCATGCCGCCCCGCCAAGGGCACGGAGGCTCCCTCCGTACCCTGACTGACCGCCGGCGCCGCTCAAGGACCGGCGGATCCCCCGACGGACCCCAATCCGCTGGAGGAGTTTTCGGGTGCCGAGTCCGGTGGACGTTCCGTATCCACCGGACGCGTCACGCGTACGCGTCGATGTCCGCCTCGGCACCGCTGCCCCTGGTCAGCGCCTGCCGTCCTGGGAGCGAGCGTCGCCGTCGCGGTACTGGTGGCCGCGGCCGGAATCAGCGCCGGAGTGCCGCCCCACGCCGCGGTCGCCGTCCCATCGGTACGACCCCTCGTGGTGATCCCGCGCCCAGCGACCGTCGCGGTTGTCGTACCGGTACGCATCACGACGGTCGTCGTCGCGGTAGCTGTCACGGTGTTCGCCGTACCAGTGGCCGTAACCGTCGTAGCGGTAGCCGTCACGGTGACCCCATGCACCGTGGCTGCCCCCTTCGTGGGTGACGAAGCCGGCGGACCGGGCGGTGACAACGACAGAGGAATCGGTCGACGGGGTCGCCGCCGATGCCGCGCCTCCGGCGGCGAGGAGTACGCCGGCCGCGACGGCCACGGATGCGACCGCGACACCGGCCCGACGCGCAATCTTGGATGCCATGCTCTTCTCTCCTCCGCGACTTCGCGATCCATGGATAGCAGATCACAAATGCCTTGTTTTAGATGGCAATAGCGACCGTACTCCTGTACATCCAAGGAAATGTAAAGCCTCTGGCGTGATCTATGCCATGCACGAGAGAAGCGCCGCAACGGAATAATCCGAGAGACTCGGACACTCGCCTTCCCCGCCGCTCCACACGCGCTTTTCACCCGTAAAAGAGTTCATTCCGGCGACGGGGCCACCGAAACGAATATCGCCACCGCGGCCAAATGCATGCGTGACGATGCGTCAGAAGAAGCATGGGTCCATTAAGTAGCCTGTTTTCAGGGGTCGTTGCGCGCGTCTACTCCGACTCCGGCGCCAGCTGTCGCGGGAAGCCGATGCGCAGTACGGCGGCTGCCGCCGCGGCGGCCAGGATCACGGCCGCGGCCAGCAGCAGTGCCTCGTGGTAGCCGTGCCGAAGCAGGGGCGTTACGGCCAGCGGGCCGAGGATCTGGCCGACGGAGTAGCCGGCCGTCAGCAACGCGACGGAGCGGGGGAACCGCAGATGGGATCCGGTGGCGAGGGCCAGCGTGCAGATCCCGACGAACGTTGCGCCGAAGAGCGCGGCGGAGACCAGGGCGGCCGTCACTCCACCGATCAGGGCCGGCAGGGCGATGCCGACCGCCTGCAGGACGAGCGCGGCGAGCAGCAGGCCGGGGCGGGACCGGCGCCGCCCCAGCCAGGTCCACAGCACCGCGGAAGGTACGGCCGCCAGGCCGACCAGAACCCAGGCGCCGTTGCCGACCCACCCGGGCGAGGTCTGTTCGATCGCGGAGACGAGGAACGTGCCGGCCACCATGTAGCCGACGCCTTCAAGGGCGTAGGAGACGAACAGGGCCTTGAACCAGCGCTGCGTCCGCACCCCTGGCGCACCGGCCGTAGCCCCGCCGGCACGCGCGGTTTCCGACGGTGTGTCCTCGGGCCGGAGGTTCCACGAGGCGGCGCCGAGGAGGGCGGCGAGTACGGCCGCGATGTACCAGGCGGCCCGCCAGTCGGCGAGGGAGTGCAGCACGAGGACGAGCAGCCCGGACAGTGCGATGCCGGCACCGATCCCGCCGAAGGCCCAGCCTGGGAGGTGGGCCGGGTGCTCCCGCAGGTGGCACAGGAGGGAGCTTGCGGTGATGACGAAGATCAGGGCGCTCGCCACCCCGGCCGACAGCCGTAGCGCGATCCATATCGCCGTGTCGTGTGTGGCCGGCATCGCGGCCAGGCCGACGGTCAGGACGACCAGGGAGCCGCGCAGAAGGGTGGGCGAGCGCACCAGCGCGGGGGCCAGGATGCCCGCGAGCGCACCCCCGAGATAGCCGACGTAGTTGGCGGTGGCCAGGTTCGCGCCGGCGCTCGTGGAGAGCCCCGCCTGGGTGTGCATCAGGGGAAGGAGCGGGGTGTAGACGAATCGGCCGATTCCCATGGCCGCGGCGAGTGCCGCGGCGGCCCGGGCCACGTGCGCCCAGGGCGAGTGGAGCGGGCCGGCGCTTCCTCGGTGAGAGGAGGTACGCAGGGGTATGACGCTCATGCCGAAGTCCTTCTCCGCCCGTTCGGGCACCTGGCCTCGCGCGATGCCCGTCCAGGTACCGCGCCTCGTGCGATGCGCCCCTCACTCAGGAGGCGACGACAACGGCAATAACTGCGCGTAGCGGCAGCAAGGGTGGCGGTAGCCGTCGTCCTGACCGAAGGGGCCGGTTCGTCACGAGGTGTCGTCGGCCTTGCCGGGGTCGTTGGGGTGGGACTCGAGCGCGGTGACGTCGAAGCTCATCCAGGGACTGAGGGGGAGCGTGCCGAGCACCTTCTCGTGCAGCTCGTCCTCGTCGGCGGCCCGCCAGATGCCGATGCTGCGCAGTTCCCCGACCGGCCGCCACAGGCGCGCGAGGTTGCCTGTGGCAGCCAACTCCCGGGCGCGGAGGGCCTCGGCGGCGCGCCGTCGGTCGACTTCGTCCTGGCTGGTGCCCTCGGGAATGGTGGTGGTGATCCGGACGAGGAACTCCCGCATGGTCCAACTCCGTTCGCCGGGGCGGCCGAGGCCGTCGCGATGTGCCGCTGGGGCTCGCCACGCAGACGGGTCGCGTTCATGTGGCTGCCGTACTGCCTTGCCCTCATCTTCCGTCCGCCCCCGTGAGGTCGCCACGACTGGCATCCTCCTGGCTGATAGGCACAGCCTCTTACCGGACGTAGGATGGGGGACGTGGAGCTGCGCCAACTCCGGTACTTCGTGGCGGTCGCCGAGGAGCTGAACTTCAGCCGGGCCGCTGTGCGGCTCCTGATCGCGGGGCCGTCCCTGTCCCAGCAGATCAAGGCTCTCGAACGCGATCTCGGGGTACGCCTGTTCGACCGTGACCGTCGGTCCGTCTCCCTCACCCCGGCGGGCTCCGCCCTGCTTCCGCAGGTGCGCGACCTGCTGGCCCGCGCGAACGACGTCCAGCGCCGCGCCGCCACCCTGTCCGGATCGGAACCTGTACGGCTCGGCTACGTCAACTGGCTTCCGGCGGATCTGACGGCCCGCACCTCGGCCGTGGCCCAGGTCCACATCGACGCCTGGGTCGCCCCCTCGCACACCCAGGCCGCCCGGGTCGCCGACGGCAGCCTCGACCTCGCCGTGTGCTGGGTCCGGACCGAGGACCTGGATCGACTGGGCCTGCGGGCCCAGCTCATCGGCGCCGACCGGCTCTACGCCGTAGCCAAGGGCGACGACACCAGCGACGTCCCGGCGCACGACACCTCTGTCCTCGTCGACGCCGACACCACCTCCTGGTTGTCGTGGAACGTCTACGCCGAGGACGTGGCCCGGGACACGGGGGCCCGTGAGGTACGGGTGTCCGACGGAGGTGTCACGGGCCCCGCGTTCTTCGACCACGTCCGCCGTTGCGACCGCCCCGTCGTCAACTGCCCCAAGGGCCAGACCGACCCGCTCCCGCCGGACCTGGTCCGACGCGAGGTCGTGGCGCCGGAGATCTACTGGACCTGGTCGCTGGTCCGGCGGGCCGACGAGGCCCGAACCGCGGTCCTCGCCGTCGTCGACGCCCTCGGCGACGGCGTCGGCGACCTCGCTGTCCACACCCCGGGGGCCTGGCTGCCCGAGTCCGACCCGTACCGCCGGCAGGGGCCTTCGCCGGCAACCGCCCGGCAACTCTGACCCGCCCCGGCGCCGACCCGCTGACCTGCGCTTGGAGGAGTCGTCTCCCAGCAGGAAGGAAGCCGGTCCCGGCCAGGACCCCGTGTGCCTTTGACCTCCGCTCCCCGCGTGTCTACCTTCCGAAGAGTCGATCGGCCGAACACTCCGGGTCGGGAACCCTGTTCCCCCCGTCCATCCCTGACGCTTCCGAAGAAGGTTCGCCATGAACTCGCAGTTCCAGAAAGTCGCGGTCGTCACCGGTGCCTCGCAGGGCATCGGCGCGGGCGTCGTCGACGGCTACCGCAAGCTCGGGTACGCCGTCGTCGCCACGTCGCGCTCGATCGCGCCCGTCGACGACACCGACGTCCTGACCGTGCAGGGCGACATCGCCGACCCCGCCACCGCGGAACGCGTCATCGCCGCCGCCGTCGAGCGCTTCGGCCGTGTCGACACTCTGGTCAACAACGCCGGGATCTTCGTCGCCAAGCCCTTCACCGAGTACACCGCGGACGACTACGCCGCCGTGACCGGTGTGAACCTGGACGGGTTCTTCCGCATCACCCAGCTGGCCATCGAGCGGATGCTCGCCCAGGGCGGCGGCCACATCGTCAACGTGACCACCAGCCTGGTCGACAACGCCGACTCCAGGGTCCCCTCGGTGCTGGCCTCGCTGACCAAGGGCGGCCTGCAGTCCGCGACCAAGTCCCTTGCCATCGAGTACGCCACCCGCGGCATCCGCGCCAACGCCGTCTCCCCGGGCACCGTCAAGACCCCCATGCACCCCGACGAGACCCACGAGGCCCTCGCCGGTCTGCACCCGGTCGGCCGGATGGGTGAGGTGGGCGACATCGTCGACGCGATCCTCTACCTGGAGCAGGCCGCCTTCGTGACCGGCGAGATCCTGCACGTCGACGGCGGCATGTCCGCGGGCCACTGAACCCGGTTCGATCCGCTCCATCAGGAGAACACGATGCACGCCACGACAGAGAGTGAAGCGATCCTGCGCAGCGTCCTCGACCGCTGGAAAGCGGCTGTGGACAAGCACCGACCGGACGAGGTCGCCGCGCTCTTCACGGAAGACGCGATCTTCCAGGGACTGCATCCCTACAGCGTCGGCAGACGGGGAGTGAACGACTACTACGACTCCCAGCCGCTCGGGCTGGCCGCCGAGTACCGGATCCTGGAGACAAGGCGGCCGGCCGACGACCTGGTCCTCGGCTACCTGAGCGTGGACTTCTCCTACACCGACCGGCCGACGCGGCACGTCAACCTCAGCGTCCTGGCGAGGCGCACGGACGACGGCTGGTACCTCAGCCACTATCAAGTCTCCCTGCTCCCCTAGGAAATCCCGCTCGGGTTCTCGACCGGCACAACCGACACGACCGGGCCGACCGCCGCCGCAGCGACGACCCCTCGCACCCCGTGCTTGTCCGCCACTCCGGCACCGCATTACGGTGCCGGAGTGGATCTCTTCTCACGCTCGTGGACGGCGTTGCGCGCGGCGGTCGCCTATCTCCCGGACGAGCACTTCGCCCGCCCGTCCGGCTGTACCGGCTGGCTCGTACGGGACCTGGTCTGCCACCTGATCATCGATGCTCAGGACGTTCTGATCACCCTCGTGACGCCCGCCGAAGCGGAACCGACCCGCGACGCGGTGACCTACTGGGACATCGCCGGCACACCCCCGACCGGTGAGGACCTGCTCGACGCGCTGACCGTCCGGCTGGCCGCCGCGTACGAGGATCCCTGGCTGTTGAGGTTCCACCTGGACGACGTCGGCTCCGCCGCCGGGCGCGCCGCCGAACTCGCCGATCCCGGCCTCCGGGTCAGTACGCGCGACGAAGTCCTCACCGTGGGCGACTACCTCTCCGCGTACGTCATCGAGTGGACCCTGCACCACCTCGACCTCATCGCGCACCTCCCGGACATGGCGGATCCGCCCGCCGAGAGCCTCGCCCGCTCACGCGAGATGCTGGAGAAGATCGCCGCAGACCGTTTCCCCGGGTCGTTCTCCGACACCGACGCGCTGCGGGTCGGCACCGGACGACGTGCTCCGACGGACTCGGAGAGCGCCGAACTCGGACGGCTGGCCTCGAAACTCCCGTTCGTCCTCGGCTGATCATCTGCTCACAGATCGCTCCTGGCCCCAGCGAGTAGGCCGCCGCGCAGCGAAACACCTGCCCGGGATCCCGAACGACCGGTCGGTTGTTCCAGTGCCCTGTGAACTGGGCGGTCCCTGTCCCTTCCGCCCCGTGAGGCGTCCGGGCGCGTTCTTTGGCATCGTGAGTACGGGGACCGGCATCGTGCGAGCAGGAAAGGTGTGATCGTAGGCGGGGGGAGGTCACCGGAGATCTCCAGGCGTGGAACCTACACCCGCCCCACAGGGGCAGAGGCCGCTGCCGTCGCCACCCAAGGGAGTGCGGCGGCAACTCGGCACGGAAAAGGCGGTGGCGCTGCTCGACGCCCTGCTCGCCGAGGCGCCGGTGGGCCTGTATGTCCTGGACGCCGATCTGCGGAGAATGAGCGTCGGCAACGACGCTCCGCACGCAGTGCGCCGCCCGGACGCGGAGGAGAGCCCCTCACTGGTGTCCGGGCTGTCGGTTCCCGAGGTACGACGAGCTCTGCGTACGGCCCTGGATACCGGCGAGCCCGTACGTGACCTGCGCTGCCACGTGCACCTGCCTCCCGGCGGGGAACGGCGGCAACGGACGCTGTCCATCTCGGCCTGTCCCCTGCGCGATGACGACCGCCGCCCGCTCGGCCTGGCCGTGACCGTCGACGATGTCACGGCAGGCGAACGCGCCGAGAAACGACTGGAGTTGCTGCGGCGGGCTGATTCGACGATCGGCAGCTCACTGGATGTCTTCCGTACCGCGCGGGAACTGGCCGAGAGCGCGATTCCCGGGCTCGCGGACGCGGCCGCCGTCGACGTGCTCGATGCCGTCCTGCACGGTGACGCGCCCGCTCCGGGGCCGCTCGTGGAGCCGGTCACCGTGCGCCGGGCGGGCTTCGCGACGGCGACGCGCGTGGACCAGGGCGGTGTGTACGAGGTCGGCGCCGTGCGGGTCATGCGGCAGGGCAGACCGTACGCCTACGTGCTCGCCGATCTGGTCCCGCGCGTGGTGAACGATCTCGACGGCGACGAGTCGGCCGCGTGGCTGGCCCGCGATCCGGATCGTGCCGGCCTGTTCCAAAGCGTGGGGGTGCACTCGATGCTCGTGGTACCGCTCGCCGCCCGCGGTGTGGTGCTGGGCCTGGCCGCGTTCTACCGCGTGGGAGATTCGGAGCCGTTCGACGACGCGGACGTCGACGCGGCCGGGGAACTGGCGTCGCGGGCCGCGCTCTGTCTGGACAACGCGCGCCTGTACACACGCGAGCGGATCCTGGCGCGCATCGCCCAGCGGGACCTGCTGCCCCGGCACATGCCCGCCACCAGTGCCGTCGAGACGGCACACACGTATCTGCCCGTGGCCGCGGGCGGCGCATGGTTCGACGTGATCCCGCTGTCCGGGGCCCGGGTGGCCCTGGTGGCGGGTGACGTACGAGGCCGCGGACTGCGCGCCGCCACGGCCATGGGCCAACTCCGCACCGCAGTCCACGCGTTCGCCAGAATGGACCTGGAACCCGCCGAACTCCTCACCAGACTGCACGAGTTGACGGCGGGCGCCGCAGCGGACGAGTCGCCACCGGCTTTCGCGACCCAGGCCGACGGCTCGGCGCCGCACGACAGCTGGACGGACCATGACCCGCCGGCGAGCTGCCTGTACGTCGTGTACGACCCGGTGAGCCGGCAGTGCGAGGCCGTCAGCGCCGCGCACCCGCCGCCCGTGGTGACGTCGCCGCATGCGGAGCCGTACCTGCTGGACGTGGATCCCGGTCCCCCACTGGGTCATGGGACGGCCTTCTACCGGTCGACGACCGTCGAGCTGCCGGTGAACAGTGTGCTCGCGTTGTTCAACCACGGACTGGTGCGCGGCACAGCCCGGGACGGCGATCGACTCCCGGTCCTCACAGATCACTTGGCCGGAGCGTGGAAGCGTCCCCTGCGGCAGCTGTGCGACGCACTGGTGACCACCGTGCTGCCGGACGGCCCCGCGGAGGACGCTCTGCTGCTCCTCGCCCGCACCCGCTCCCTGGACTCCCTCCACGTGGCGAGCTGGACGCTGGACCACGACCCGCTCAGCGCCTCCGAGGCACGGCAGCTCACCGCAGACCGACTGACCGGATGGGGCCTCGGCGACCTGATCTTCAGCGCCGAACTGATCGTGAGCGAACTGGTCACGAACGCACTCCGTTATGCCGAGGGCGCCATCGGCCTGCGTCTGATCCGCGACGACGTGCTCATCTTCGAGGTCACGGACTCCACCAGCGCCGCACCGCACCTGCGCCTCGCCGACGACTCGGACGAGGGCGGCCGCGGCCTGTACCTCGTCGGCCGGGTCGCCAGGCGCTGGGGGACGCGTTACTCCTCCGAGGGCAAGACGGTCTGGGCGGAGCTGCCGCTGCCGTGAGGGGCAGACCGGCGACGGGCGGGCCGGCAACGGCCGAACCGGCGGCGAGCGGGCGGACCAGCGACGGGCGGACCAGCGACGACCGCGACGGCAAAGGCCCCGTCCGTGCTTCTCGGCGTTTTCCGGCGCCCTACGACATGCGCCGGGGCGACGGAGGAGTCACCCTGTACTTCCCCGGGCACTTCCCTGTGCCGGTACCCGTGGACGCAACGGCCCGTGCGCTGTCGGCGCCCGTCGGGCCGGAGGCCGGAAGCTGGAGGCGATCATGTCCGCACCGAGTGACCGCCGGCCGATCGTGGTCGGTGTGGAGGACGACCCCACCGGGCGGGCGGCGCTGGCCTGGGCGGCCGACGAGGCGGCCCGACGGCGCCTGCCCCTGCGTCCGGTCCGGGCCGAGGGCGTGCCCACCCGCGGGGATCGGGACCTGAAGGCTCCGCCGTCCTGGGAGGAGTGGAACACCGAGCTCCACGGGAGGGGGAAGCGGGTGCTCACGGAGGTCGCGGAATTCGTCGCGGCCAGGCATCCCGAGGTCGAGGTGGACATGCTGCTCGCCGAGGGCGAGCCCGCGTGGGTACTGGGCGAGGAGAGTCGTACCGCCACGTACGTCGTGCTGGGCTCACAGCATCTGAGCCGGGCGCAGGAGGTCTTCGGTTCCCATTCGGTCGCGCTGCCCCTCATCGCTCGCGCGAGTTGCCCGGTGGTGGTCGTTCCGGACGCCGAGCACGCTGTCCAGGAGCCCCCGTACTACGTCGTCGGCGTCGACGGCAGCGAGCACTCCGCCGCGGCCGTCGACACGGCGTTCGAGGAAGCCGCCCTGCGCGGGGCCCAACTGCGGGCGCTGTACGTCTGGCAGCCCGGACCGCTGCGCGTCTTCGACGAGTACGCGGCACAGCAGGAGGGCCGCCGGTTGCTCTCCGAGACCGTGGCAGGCCGCCAGGACCGCTACCCCGATGTGGACCTGCAGCTCGAACTGGTCGTCGGGCATCCGGTGCAGGCGCTCGCCGACGCCTCGGCTCAGGCCCTGGGCCTGGTCGTGGGCACGCGGGGGCGCGGCGGCTTCGCCGGCATGCTGCTGGGCTCGGTGAGCCAGGGAGTCCTGCGCCATGCCCGCTGCCCTGTCGTGGTCGTTCCGTGGGAGCGGACCTGAGCGACCGGCCCGCGACCGCCTCGCCTCACGCGAGGCCTCGCGGCGAAGCGCTCTTCGCGTGCGCGTCCGCACGGTCCAGGTCCGCCAGGAGCCGTTCCACGTCCGTCATGAGGGAGCCGTACACGTGCCACGCACCGGGTTTGGTGAGGGCGCCCCGGCCGATCAGCGTGGTCATGGTGTCGTGCCAGGCCAGCACGCCGTCCATCGCGAGCCGCAGACGTTCACGGGGCACGGCGTCGGGTGATCCGGTCGGGCCGGGCGGCTCGCCGAATCCGTTAACGGCCGCTCCCGCCAGCCGCAGGGTCTGCGCATAGCGGTCGAGGAACTCGTGGCCCAGGTGGTGACCGGTGTGGCGGTCACGGGCATTGTCGGCGAGGGTCCGTGCGATGCCGCGCACCTGGAGGGCGACCCCGCGCAAGGCCTGGAACGCCTCGCCTGCGGGCACTTCCCCGTGCCGGGCCTGGGCGGCGCAGCGTGTGTTCCAGTGCAGGCTCTCGTCGGCCGTGCGCACGCGCTCCTCCGCCTGGACGAGGCGCTTGTCGAGGCCGCGTGCGCGGTGGAGCCAGCCGTGAGCCCTGGATGTGAGCTGCCGGCCTTCCAGACCGGCCCCCATGTCGCTCAGCAGTGATCCCATGGCCCGGGCGAGCTCGCGTACGGCCGAATCGGACTCGTCGAGATGCAGCGGTGGCAGCACCAGGGCGTTCACGGCGATCCCCACGACCGCGCCGGCGAGGGTCTGCAGCGCCGGGTCCACGAGCCCGCCCAGGGGTTCGGTGGCCGTGGCGGTCAGCGCGATCACCGCTGTCGAGGCGATCTGCAGCCGGTCTTCCGCCGCGCTACGAGGACCGGCCAGCACCGCCAGAAGGGCGATGACCGCCGCGGCGCCCGCGGTGGGCCCCAGCAGCCGAGCGGTCCCGAGTGCGAGAACCAGACCCGCGACCCGCGCCGCCACGCTGTGCACCGCCTTTGTCACGGACTGGTGCACCGTGGAGGCGTTGACCATGACCAGAGCCGTGGCCACAGCCAGGAAGGGACGTCCCGTCGCCGCCCACGGCGCCGTGGCACACCAGGCGAGCAGGGCCGCGATCAGTGTCTTGACCCCGTGCACCACATACCCGGGCCGCAGGGCGGACAGGCGACGCAGGAGGCGCTGTGCCGGCGGTGATACCCGCATGGAAACCGGCCCCGACGAAATGGTTGAACGTTGCACGATGTCAAGGGTGGCACCTTCTGCCGCCACCGCGTTCGTGACATTAGACACGATAAAGGTATAGACCTCACCGATAGGCATGACTCGGACCGGACGGGCGTTGCCGACCATCACAGACCTCGCCACCAGGTGGCGATCAGGTGACATAGCCCACCCATGTAGTTCATTGTTCAACCATTCAGGGTGTGCATAACCTGGACATCGCCGTCACCACGGCAGGAACCACGGCTCGCCCTTCCACCACGACGGGCCGCACAGGAAGGCAAGATGATGACCAAGCTCATTCGCCGCACCGCGATCGCAGGCGCCGCAACCGTCCTCGCCGGAGCCGCTCTCCTGGCCACCGGCGGGTCCGCCCTCGCGGCCACCGACCACCTCGACGCGCGCACCCCCGCCCGGGTCGTCGCGACCGAGCACACCAGGACTCTCGCGGCCCGTGGCACTCACGAGGCCGCCCGGCCCGACGCCTGGATCGCCGGCCAGCTGGAAATGGTCTCCCCCTGGATCTCCGACCAGCTGACGCTGTTCGCGCCGACCGGGCATTCCGCCTGACGCCTTCTCACTTTCCGTATCTGAAGCGGATGTTGTCGGCGAAGATGATGTCGGCGGCGAAGACCGAGCGGGACGATACGGACAGTTGCTTCGGCGACTCCAGGTCGAGCCCGGAGAAATCGACTCCCCCTCCAGAGCACCGATCGGCTCGCGATCGGTCCCGGGAAACCCTGCCCCGAGGACGCCGATGCCGACGGCGGCACCCCGGTCGGCCGGTCAGCCGGTCAGCCGGTCAGGAAGCGGCCTCGAAGGCGTCGACCCGGACGTCCTTCCCGCACACGTCGAAGGAGCCCGCAGCCCCGCCGACCTTCGTGACCTGAACGGTGCGCGCAACGTCCTTGGGCAGGGCGATCTCGACCTTGGACGCCTGCACCGCGCAGACCTCGCGGCCCGACTCGCTGCCATCGAAGTTCAGGTCGGTGTAGGCCACCCACGCCTGTGCGGTGGCGCCCGGCCTGACGTCGACGGCGTCCGTGCCGCTCTTCGAGTTGTCGGTCTCGACGGGGTCGGCCTTGCCCTGGTCGTCCTTGGCCGTCAGGGTGACGGCGCCGACGATGGTGCAGATCGACTTCGAGGTGTTGGTGACCTTGATGGCGCCCTGGGCCGGCTGCTGCTCGCTGGCGTGCTGCGCGGACTGGACGAACTGGATCCGGGTGTTCCGCGTCGAGCACGCCGGCGTGATACCGCCGCTGCCACCGGAGTTACCGCCCGAGGCGGAGGTGTCGGAGCCGCCGCCCGTGGCGGATCCGCCCGAGCCGGTCTCCTTCGAGGTGGGGGTGTCCGAGACGGAGTCGGAGGACGCGGAGGCGGACGTCCGGCCGCCGGCCGCCTTCCCGTCAGTGTCGCTGTCGCTGTTGCCGCAGCCGGTCAGGGCCAGGGCCGACAGAGCGAAGACGGCGGCAGTGGTGACGATACGGGCACGCATGGGTATGGAGTTCCTTCCCCCTCAGCACGATGTGGTCAAGGGACAGGACGGCACGGCCCTGACGTCCGTTCCACCCCGCACAAGAAACTCACAGCCGTCACGAAGCCGTAACCATGATCACGATCCCGGGTCAGTTCGGCTGCCGGCGGGCCTGCCGCACCTCACGGTCGATGGCCCAGGCGTCGGCGACCGGTCCGAGGTGGCCCAGCTTGTCGGGGTTGATCACGACGCGGATGGTCCGAATACGCGCGTCGAACACATCAAGGACGAGGGCGTGGAGCACCTTGCCGGCCCGGTCGCGGAAGACCGCGCCGGGCTGGCCGTTGACCTCGTGCGGCTCGATCGTCACGTCGATGCGGATCAGCCAGGGGAAGACCGCGGCCAGCATCCGGGCCACGTTGTCCGCGCCCAGGACGGCCCGGGCGAGCTGCGGGGCCTTGCCACCGCCGTCCCCGACCAGTTGGACGTCGGCGGCGAGCAGATCCTGCAGTCCGCCCACGTCGCCTTCCTTCAGCGCGTCGAAGAACCGCGCCGCCAGCTTCTCCCTCTCCTGACCGTCCGCTTCGAAACGCGGCCGTCCGGCCTCCATGTGCCGCCGCGCCCGCACGAGCAGTTGCCGGCAGGCCGCCTCCGACCGTCCCACCGAGGCGGCGACGCCGTCGAACCCGAAGGCGAACACCTCGCGCAGCACGAAGACCGCGCGCTCGAGCGGGCTGAGCCGTTCGAGCAGCAGCAGGGCGGCCATCGACACCGAGTCGGCCAGCTCCACCGCCCGGGCCGGGTCCTCGTACGGATCGCTGAGCAGGGGTTCGGGAAACCAGGGACCCACGTACTCCTCGCGGCGCACCCGGGCCAGGCGCAGCACGTCGATCGAGATGCGGGTGATCGTGGCCGACAGAAATGCCTTGGTCGACGTGGGCCGGGTCGAGGACCTGTCGAAGCGCAGCCAGGTCTCCTGCACCGCGTCCTCGGCCTCGGCCACGCTGCCCAGAATGCGGTAGGCGATCGAGAACAGCAGCGGCCGCAGATCCTCGAACTCCTCGACCTTGCTCACTCCTGCTCCCCCTTGCGCCTCTCCCACCCGTGAACCTCCCCCGCCCCGCCGTGCTCCCCCGCGCAGGCATGCTCGTTGATCATCCGGGCCACCGCCAGAGTAGTACCGTTCCTGAAGGCTGAGCAGGAGTGAGCCCGTTCAGCCGCACGCCCCGAACGGTCTTGGGCGCACTGGTCCCCGGCGTACTCGACCCCAGGGTGGCGACACGGATCCTGTCCGTGGTCCGAGCCCGGGAGGCCAGTTCCCTCACGACCTGGCCATATGCATACGGCCAGAGGCGACGGGGAGGCCCGGGACCATCTCTCTGGTGAAAAGGGGGCCCCGCACGCTGGCGCCGTACCCGGCGTCCCAGATCGCACGGTCACCGTAGCCCGAACGGCCCAAGCCCGGAAGCTGACCATCACACGATCGAGCTAACGCAGCCTCGTGCGCGCTCCTCGCCGAACAGTGCCAACCCCCTCGGCCTGGGCCCGGGGTCCGCAGTCGGACCCCGGGCCGGTCGCGGGCGCCGGCTCAGTGGAACCGGCCGGGCTCGTAGCCACCGGCGGGCTGCTGGGTGATGATGTTCAGCCGGTTCACGGTGTTCATGAAGGAGACGAAGACCACCAGGGCGGCGAGCTGGTCCTCGTCGTAGTGCTTGACGGCACGTGCCCACACCTCGTCGCCGACCCCGCCGGCCGCGTCGGCAATCCGGGTGGCCTCCTCCGCCAGTTCGAGCGCGGCGCGCTCGGCGTCGGTGTAGACCGTGGCCTCCCGCCACGCCGCGACGAGGTTCAGCCTCACCGGGGTCTCGCCTGCCGCGGCGGCCTCCTTGGTGTGCATGTCGATGCAGGCGCCGCAGCCGTTGATCTGGCTGATGCGCAGCGCCACCAGTTCCCGCGTGGCGGCCGGCAGCGGCGAGTCCTTGAGCTCCTTGCCCACCGACATGAAGTACTTGAGGCCCTTGGCGACGGTCGGATTGGCGAAGTAGTCCAGTCGTGCGTTCATGGTGCGCGCTCCTTCGTGGTCGTCGGTTGCTCACCCCCTGGGACGGGTTCACCCGTTCTCCTGTGACATGGCCTGGTGTGACCCGCGTCTCCCCGCCGCAGGCCTGGCCGAGTCGAGAACCGGACGCGACGTCACACGCGCACCAGCCGGAATCAATTCCGGCATACCGGATGGCATTTTCAGCCATTCCGGCACGGCCGAACATACCCTTTCCGGCGCTACATCCCTTTTCCCTCCCCCTCCCGGGAACGGCGGGAAGTGAAAGGGTGTAGCTGTGAAGCAGTCCAACTTGGCATATTGCCAACACGGTTGATCTCCTGCACTCACCGAACGCCACCGCTTCAGCCGCAGACCGTTTCGAAGCCAGCGACCCATGGGGAGAGCGTGCGTACGACCAGGAAGATGAGGCGGCTCGCCAAGGCGCTCATCGACCCCATCACCGTCCCGGTCCCCGCGGACCCGGGCGTCCTCCTCGATGCCCTGGTCGAGTCCGCCACCTGGTGGCGGGGGCGCCCGATCGTCGTCCACACGGCCAACTTCCCCACGCCGCACACCACGACGACGGGTCTGTGGATCGACCGCGGCACCCGCGACGACATCGTCATCGAGGCGGACGCCCCGCCCTGGATGAAGCTGGTGATCCTGGGCCACGAGTTGTGGCACATGGCCGACGACGACCCCGTACCGCCCGGCGGGCACGCCGGCGGCCTGCTGCCGGCGCCTGTCGGCGAGAGCGCCCAGGCGAGCGCGGCCCGGACCCGGTTCCAGGAAGCCGCCGAGCAGCGGGCCGACCTGTTCGGCATGCTGATCGGCGACAGGCTCAGGCCGTGGCTGAAGGCATCTCCGGACTCGGTCTACGCGGCGCGGAACGCCGTGGGCGACGACCTCGCCAGCCGTATCGGTGCCGCTCTCAACTACCGGGGGACGGGCCGATGAGCGGGCTGATCAACTACATCAGCTGCGGGATCCTGTGGCTCGCGCTGCTGGCCAAGGCTCCGGACGTGGCCCGCAACCGCCGTGATCCGTTCCTTCTCTCCATCAGCGGACTGCTGGCCTTCGCCTCGTTGTGCTTCCTGTTCGGCGCCCCTCCTGTCGTCGGGTTCATCAATCGGGCCAGTGGTGTGCCCAACCTGGCGGCTCCGCTGACCTACGCCGCCGTCACCGCCTACAGCGCCTCGTACGTGATCCTCATCGTGTACTGGCGCGGCGGGCCGACGACAACGCGCACCGCGAAGCGCTGGATGTTCGGCTACGCGGCCGTGCTGTGCGGCATCGCCGTCATGTTCGCCTGCGGAGACGCGTCGGTGGAACGCCGGACCGACTTCGACACCTACTACGCCACGACCCCGTTCATCGCCGAGATGATCGTCCTGTATCTCGTGTCGCATCTGACGGCCGTCGTCATGGGGGCGGGCCGGTCGCTCGGCTGGGCACGGCACGTGCACGGACCCCTGCGCGCGGGGCTGCTCACCATGGGGCTCGGTGCCCTGGTCACCGGTGGTTACAGCATGTCGAAGGTCGTGGCCGTGGTGGCGCGTTGGTGCGGACGGGACTGGTCCGCGCTCGGCACCACCATCGCCCCGGCGTGCGCCGGGCTGGGCGCGGCACTGACGGTCATCGGCATCCTTGTGCCGCTGGCCGGCCATCATGTGGCCCGTCATGTGCGACTCTGGCGCGCATACGTGCGGTTGCGACCGTTGGAGCGTGTGCTGGAGGAACTCCTGGAGCGCGAGTACCTGCGCGTGCCGCGGCCGTCCAGGGCGTCCGTCGCCGCATGGCTGACGTGGCGCCAGAACAGCATCTACAACGGCCTGCGCTACCTCGGCCCGTACTTCGACTCCGGGCTGTTCCAGCGCACGTACGCCGATCGTCTTCGGGGCTCGCAGGATGCCGGCCGGGCGGAGGCCGCCGCGTGGGCCACGGCCATCACCGCGGCGACGCGCGCGGTCCGTGCGCAAGAGGCGGCGCTGTCGTCCGGCAGCGGGATCGGCTCACCGCCGGCGCGCCCCGAACTGCCGGCCCTGTTGGCCATCGCCGATGAACTGGCGCGCCGCGACGGGGGTGCTTCGCTGCCCCTGAACGACGGCGCGCTCACCGCAGGATCGGTGTGAGCCGGTGCCCGCCCGCCGTCCCCCCACCGCGTGCCACGTGTCCCACCGGGCACTGAACGGAGTTCTCAGCCCATGAGCCTGGTCGTCTACTCGGCCGCGTGCTTCCTCGGCGTGGCGGCTCTGCTGATCCTGCGCCGGCCGCGCCGAGCCCTCAGCGATCCGCTGAACGCGTCCACGTGTGCGGCGATCCTCCTCGGTGGGGTGTGTTTCGTCTGCTCGGCCCCGGCCACGCTCGCCGCGGTCAACGAGCTGACGGGAGTGCCCAACTTCGGTGCCCCGATGACGTACAGCGCCATCTCGGCGTTCAGCGCGTCCCTGATGATCCTGCTCATCAACTGGCGCGGTGGGCCGCCCGAGCGGATCAGGCGCTGGGTGTACTCGATCGGTATCGCCTACACCCTGCTGATCGTCGGCATCATCGCTCTGTTCGCGCTGGCGGACGCGCCCGAGGAGCGACTGACCGATCTGGACACGTACTACGCGAACACGCCGTACATGCGCGAGATGATCGTGCTGTACCTCGTGGGGCACGCCGTGTGCACGCTCGTGATGTGCGTGGTCTGCGTGCGGTGGTCGCGGGAGGTGACGGGCATCCTCAGGGCGGGCCTGCGGCTCATCATGGCGGGGCTGGCCCTGGATTTCGTCGGCTTCGTGGCCGCCAAGACGGCGGCGGTGGCCGCCCGGTGGGCGGGGCACGATCTGGACGTCCTGTCCACGGTCGTCGCTCCGCCGGCGGTGTCGCTCGGTGGTCTGGTGTTCAGTGCGGGGTTCGTCCTTCCACGACTGCTGCCCGCGGCCCTGTCCCAGTGGCGCAGCTACTGGGACCACCGGGCGCTGGCTCCGCTGTGGACCGAACTGCGTACCGTGCCCACCGCTCCCAAGCCCTCGCCCCCGCGCTGGCAACTGCCCAGGGGACGGCTCTACTACCGCGAGGTCCGCATCCTCGACGCCCTGCTCGCCCTCCAGTCCCGTTACGACGGCCAGGTCCGCGAGCGGGCGTACGCGCAGGCCCAGCGGCAGGGCTGTCCGGACGAGGAGGCCCGGCTCGTCGCCGTGGCCGCCATGGTGGTCGACGCCGCCCGTCAGAGTCCGGGTGCCGAGGACCGTGCCGTCGCGGAGCCCGTCGACGCCTCGCGCCTTCCGGCCTCGGCGTTCTCCGACACCGGTGAACTGGTGCGGTTATCAAGGGCGTTGGCGAGGCCCCCCGCTGTCGAAGCAGATCGTGAAGGTACGGTGAGGGCCTCTCATGGCTGATACACGAGGAGCATGATGTCGCGTAGAGCTGTCGTCCTCGGCGCGGGGATCGCCGGCATGCTCGCGGCTGCGGCGCTGTCGCCGGCCGTCGACCACGTGATCGTCCTGGACCGGGACGAGCTGCCTGCCGGGCCCGAACACCGCAGGGGTGTACCCCAGGGGCGGCATGCTCATCTGCTGATGCCCGGCGGGCTGGATGCGATGGACCGTCTGCTCCCGGCGACGGACATGCGCGAGCACCTGCTGGCCTCCGGGGCCCGGGAGGTCTCGCTCAGCTCCGCGATGGTGGCGCTCACCCCGGCGGGGTGGTTCAGGCGGTGGCGTCACAACCACCATCACGTGATCACGTGCAGCCGCGCTCTGCTGGACTGGGCCGTGCGCGCCGCGGTGCTGCGCGGCACCACCGTCGAGGTGCACCGCGCCCGCGCGACCGGGCTGCTCGGCGGTGCTCGGCGCGTCACCGGGGTGAGGCTCGCGACGGGCTCGGGCAGCGCGTTCGACCCCGCCTTCCTCGCCCGGCACGGTGTCCGCCTGTCCCCGGACGGGCGGGAGGCCGAGCTGGAAGCCGACTTCGTCGTCGACGCCACCGGCCGGGGGACGCGGATCGTGTCCTGGCTGCACGACCTGGGAATCCGTGACATCCGGGAGAAGAACATCGACTCCGGGCTGGTGAACGCCACCCGCGTCTACCGCACCCCCGAGGGCGCCCGGGACTGGCCCCTGACCCTCATCCAGCCGAACCCCTACACCGGCCGGCCCGGCCGAAGCGGCATGATCGTGCCGATCGAGAACGATCAGTGGATGGTGAGTCTCGGGGGTTCCCGTGGGGGCGAGCCCCCCAAGGACCCCGAGGGCTTCCTCAAGTACGCGCTCGGTCTGCCCCATCCTCTGGTGGGCCGCCTCATCCAGGGCGCCGAGCCTCTCACCCCGGTCTTCACCAGCCACAGCACCAGCAACTCGCGGCGCTACCTGGAGAAGACCCGTCTGTGGCCCGAGCGCTTCGTCGCGCTGGGCGACGCCGCCGCCACGTTCAACCCGCTGTACGGGCAGGGCATGTCGGTCGCCGCGCTGGGGGCCCTGAAGCTGGCAGAGGCCGTCGGGTCGGCCGACGTCGCGACGTCCGGTCTGGCCCGCCACGTCCAGCGCGTGGTGGCCCAGCCGGTCGAGGCGGCATGGACCCTGGCCGTGAGCACCGACGTCCTGTACCCAGGGGTGCACGGGGGCAGACCGACCCTCGCGGACCGGCTGGCCGCCGGCTACTCGCAGCGCCTGACCCGGGCCGCCACCGGCTCGTACGCGGCGGCGTCCGCCCTGTGGGACGTGACGGGGCTGCGCACGGGCCCGTCCCGGCTGATGCGGCCCGCCACGGTGCTGGCCGCGCTCGCCGGCTCCCCGCTGCCGCCGCTTGCGGGGCCGCCGCTGACCGCGCGGGAGCGCGTGCTTCTTTCCCGGCTGACGCGCACCCCGGCGCAGGTCTCCGCACAGGGTGACGACGGGGTCTGACACCGACTCGCGTCGTACGGCGGCGCGAACGGGTCGCTCGACCGCGGACCGGGGCCCGCCGGAGCCGTCGGCTACCTCTCCGTGTCGCTGAGCCTTCCCGCGACTCGACGCCGTGCGACGGTACGGCAGGGGGCGCGGTGGTGGCCCGGGGTATCAGGTGGGTGGACACAACGATGTGCTGCCCGTGATCCGTCTCCTGATCGTCGATGAGCTTCAGCGCCGGTTCACCGGCGATCCGGCCCATGTCCGAGGGTGACTGGGCCACCGTCGACAGGTCGAACCACGCCGGGATCCTGCTGGCGTCCGCACCCGTCGAGGGCGGTCTGCTCGCGCCTGACGACGCGGTGTGGCTCGCCGTGTAGGGGCCTGCGTCGCCTGGACGCCACCGGGCGCGCCGCGGGGCGCGCCGTCGGACGGGCAGCGGGCGGTCCCGTATCGGACCGCCCCGCCCAGGCCGAACCCGGCCGCCCGCCAGGGCCGCGTCATGGCGCCTGATCACCACCGGCCATCGGTCATCGGTCACCGGCCATCCGGCCCTGTGCCTGCCCCGCTCAGTACTTCTTCGCGCCGGCCTGGATCGCCTCGCGGATGCGGTGGTAGGTGCCGCACCGGCAGATGTTGCGGATCTCGTCCAGGTCGGCCTCGGTGATCTCGCGACCCTCCTCGCGGGCCTGGCGGACCTTGGCGACAGCGGTCATGATCTGGCCGGGCTGACAGTAGCCGCACTGGGCGACGTCCTGCTCCAGCCAGGCCTCCTGCATGGGGTGCAGGTCCTTGCCCACGGTGGCGGGCAGGCCCTCGATGGTGGTGATCTCGTCGTCGGCCCCGATGTCCTTCACCGGCACCGAACACGGGTTGAACGCCTTGCCGTTGATGTGGCTGGTGCAGGCCTGGCACACGCCGAGCCCGCACCCGTACTTCGGTCCGGTGACACCGAGGACGTCGCGCAGCACCCACAGGAGCCGGACGTCGTCCTCGATGTCGACGGTCACCCGCCGGCCGTTGACGATGAAAGTGCGTTCGGGCACGGGGACTCCTAGTAGGCGCGGTCGAGACCGTCGGTGGGCGACGCGGGTATCGGCGGGGTGGTGGGCAGCGGCTCGAAGCCGAGCGGCTCGGCGTGGTTGACCGGGAACGTCGTCGGCATGGTGCCGGTGGCACGGCCGTACGCACAGGCCACGGCGGCCATGGCGGCCGGGACGCCCAGCTCACCGGCTCCGCCGGGCTGTCCGGTGGTCGGCGGCATGACGACGATCTCCAGCTCGGGCGGGGTGTTCCACTGCCGGGTGTAGAAGTAGTTGTCCCAACTGCCTTCGAGGAAGTGGCCGTTGTCGAGGTGGAGGCCGGAGCTGAGGGTGATGGCGATGCCGTCCATGATGCCGCCCATCATCTGTGCCTCCAGGCCGCGCGGGTTGACGGCCAGGCCGACGTCGACGGCGCAGACGACCTTGGTGACGCGGGGCCCGGTGCAGGCGTCGCGGATCTTCCGGCCGGTGGTCTCGGGCCGGCAGTCGATCTCGGCCAGGACCGCCACGTACGCGTGGTACTCGGGGTGCAGCGCGATGCCCTGCGCGGTGCCGGCGGGCATGCTCCGGCCCCACTCGCCGACCTCGGCGACCTTGTCCAGGACGGCTCGGGCCCGTTCGTCCTTCACAAAAGCACGGCGGAACGCCAACGGGTCCTTGCCCATGCGTCTGGCCAGTTCGTCCACGACCAGTTCCTGAGCACACCGCACGTTCGGCGAGTAGATGTTGCGCATGGAGCCGGTGTTGAAGCCCTTGTCGGTCTCGCTCAGCAGCTGGGTGACGACACCGAAGTTGTACGGGGTCTGCTGGGTCAGGGCGAAGACCGTCTCGGAGAAGGTGAGATCGCTGACGGGCAGCCGGGCCGCCTCGGCGGTGATGATCTCGCCCAGGCCGTGGCCGAAGTCGGTGGCCACGGAGGTGTGCCGCTGGTCGTAGGTGAGCACGTTGCCCAGCGCGTACGTGGCCCGGACCCGGGAGGTGGACATGGGGTGGGCGCGGCCCTGGCGGAAGTCGTCGGTGCGATGCCACATCAGCTTGACGGGCTTGCCCACCGCCTGCGAGACCTCGGCGGCCTCGGCGGCGGCGTCGTGGAAGAGCTTGCGCCCGAAGGAGCCACCTCCCTCGGTGACATGGACCTTGACGGCGGCGGGGAGCAGCCCCAGTTGCGCCGCGATCTCCTCCTGGGCCGCGATCGGGACCTTCAGACTCGCCCAGATCTCCGCGGAGTCCGCGCGTACGTCGGCGATGGCGCAGTTGGTCTCCAGCGCGCTGTTGCTGGCGAAGTGGAAGGTGAAGCGCGCGTCCACCGACTTGGTCAGCAGGTCGAGCCCGACGAGCGGGAGTTCGGCCTTGCGCAGCTCGTCCTGGATCACCTTGTCGCTCTTGCCCTCGGCCGTGCCCGGCCCCCAGGTGACCTTCAGGGCGCGGACGGCGTCGATGCACTGGCCGAAGGTGCGGCCACGGACGGCGACGCCGGTGGAGACGATGACGACATCGGTGATGCCGGGCATCGCCCGTACCTCGGCGAGGTTCTCCACCGAGCGGACCGTCCCGTTGATGGTCGGCGGCCGGCAGATCATGGTCGGCAGGGCATCCGGGATGTGCAGGTCCATCGCGAACTTCTTCTGCCCGGTGACCGCTTCGCGGGCGTCGATGCGCCGCTGTGCCGTGCCGATGACCTTGAACTCCGAGGCCTGCTTGAGCGTGACCGACTCCTGTCCCGTGGTCACGGATGCCGCCTTGGAGGCGAGTTCGCCGTACGAGAGGCTCTTGCCGGTCACCGCGGAGGTGATGACGCCGGCCTTGGCCGTCAGGGTGCCCAGGGCCTCGCCCAGTTCGAGCGCCGCGGCCTTGAGCAGTCGGGCGCGGGCGAGGGCGGCTGCCACACGGATCGGCGTGAAGGTGGAGATGGTGGTGTTGGAGCCACCGGTGAGCTGGTTGAACAGCAGCTCCGGCCGGGCGTCCGCGAGCGTGACCTTGATCCTGTCCAGCGGAAGGTCCAGCTCCTCGGCGATCAGCATGGCGCTGGAGGTGGTGATGCCCTGCCCCACCTCCGCCCGGGGCAGCGCGAAGGACGCCGTGCCGTCCGCGTCGAGCCGAAGGGCGATGAGGTTCGCCGTCGGCAGGGCCGCGTGCGTGATCATGTCGTTGAGGTCGTAGATCTCCGCCGGCCCCGGCGGGGAGGGCACCGCGGCCTCCGCCTGCGCGGGGGCGAGGGCCGCCTCGCCGAGCTGCGCCGCCACCGTCAGTGTCGAGGCGCCGATGACATAGCCGAGAAACCTCCGCCGCCCGATCCCGTCCGCCCCCGGTGTGGGTGCGGGCTCCGACGAGCGCTGGTGTATGTCCGTCAACTGTCCTCCCGGTAAGGCGGAACGCGCCTGTTCGATGCGGCTCGTGGTGCGTTCAGGGCCAGTTCCCACCACGCCAGCAGATCCTCCATGACGACAGCACCTCAGTCGTGCTTTTCACCAGGGCCTTCACCTCTTCCCCATGGCTCTCGTGCGCGGCACTCATGAGGGGTCGGCGGTGGCCTGGTGCCATGCCCGGGAAGAGTCGCCGGTGCGCCGTGACTCCTGGTATCGGGGAGAGGTCGTCCAGACGCCGGCAGCCGCCGAGTCCATGCCTGCCTCTCCCGCGTCGCCCCGTGGATCACTGTCGGGCATGATGAGAGCGACGACGTGCTCCCCGCGCTCGCCGGGACGGATCCCGCTGCCGGAGGGGCGGGACCGACCGGCCTCCGGAGGCGGTGCTCACATGACTCACGCAACGCAGGCGGCCCGGCTGCCGTACGCCCTCTAGCGGCCCCGGGGAAGACACCGGCCGTACGCGCCGGCGATGCCCGGCCTGCGGCCCCCGACCACGATCGCCGGCCCGGCCGCGCCGCCAAACGGCGGGAATCGGTGCCCGCCTGTCCTCGGACGGCTCGCGCGGTGGTACGGATCGAACGGCGGGGATGCGACGAGCGGAGGGCATGTGATCCGGGTCCTGGTGGTCGACGACGAAGCCCTGGTCCGCGGCGGCTTCACCCACATCCTCAACGCGACGGACGACATCGAGGTCGTCGCGGCGGTCCCCGGCGGCCAGGCCCTGTCGGCGGTCCGCGCGTCACGCCCCGACGTCGTTCTGCTGGACATCCGGATGCCGGACGTGGACGGCCTCACCGTCCTGGAAGGCCTTGGCCGTATGCCGGACCCGCCGGTGGTGGCCATGCTCACCACGTTCGACGCCGACGAGTACGTGGCGACCGCGCTGCGTGAGGGCGCCGCCGGCTTTCTGCTCAAGGACACCGACCCGGAGCAGCTCCCCTATCTCGTCCGCGCCCTGGCCGAGGGCGGGACCGTGCTGTCGTCCAAGGTCACCCGCGCCGTGGTGGACGGATATCTCGACAAGGACGCGCGCGAGCCCGCTGTTCGGCTCGCCGACCGGCTGAGCGAGCGCGAGCGTACCGTCCTCGTGCTCATGGCCGAGGGGCTGGCCAACTGCGACATCGGCGAACGGATGCACCTGAGCACCGGCACGGTCAAAGGCCATGTCAGCGCGGTACTGAACAAACTGCAGGTCACCAGCCGCGTCCAGGCCGCGCTGATCGCCGAGCGCGCGGGCCTGCTCGCGTCCTCGCCGGCCGAGGACGCCGGGTGAACCACCGGTCGGGGCGGGCCGTGCTGCAGGACTGCGGGCTCGTGCTCATCGCGCTGGCGGACGCCTGGGCGCACATCGACGTCGAGACACAAGTGGCCATGGCCTGGGCGATCGTCGCCGCGCTCACCCTCCTCCTGCGACGGCGACTGCCCCTGCTCACGTTCGCCCTCGCCCTGCCCGCCGCACTCATCTCCGACGCCGTGTTCGCCACCACGGTCGCGCTGTTCACGCTCTCCTCGCTCAGCCGCCATCGCGTGCTGCTGGCCGGCTGCGCCCTGGTCTACACGGCGGCCGACTTCCTGCCCTGGCCGTGGTCGTCGCTGCGGGCCTCCGAACTCGACAAGACCGACAGTCTCCTGCACCTCACCTACACGCTGGCCACCGCGGCGGCGCCCGTCTTCCTGGGCCAGCTCGTCCAGGCCCGGCGGGACCTGTCCCTGCGGCTCAGCGAGATCTCCGAGGCACGGGAGCAGGAGCGGCTGCTGGCCGCGCAGAGCGTCCTGGCCCAGGAACGCGCCCAGCTTGCCCGGGAGATGCACGACGTGGTCTCGCATCAGGTCAGCCTCATCGCCGTGCAGGCCGGCGCCCTTCAGGTGGGCGGCCCGGACGCCGCGACGAAGGAGGCCGCGGCCACCATCCGCCGGCTCAGCGTGCAGACGCTGGACGAACTACGGCACATGGTCAGCGTGCTGCGGGCCGCCGACGGCCGCCCCACGGAACTCACCCCACAGCCGTCCCTCGCCGACCTCCAGCGGCTGGTCGACACCAGCGGCATCGAAGCGGAACTGAAGACGGACCTGCCCGAGGACCTTCCTGCCACGGTCCAGCGCGCCGTCTACCGCACCGTCCAGGAAGCCCTGACCAACGTCCGCAAGCACGCTCCCGGCGCCACGGCCACCGTCACCGTCCGCCAGACCGACGGCACCATCCGCACTTCCGTGGCCAACACAGCACCCACCCGGCCGGCCCTCCCCCTGCCCGGCGCCCACCACGGCCTCGTCGGCCTGCGCCAGCGCGCCGAACTCCTGGGCGGGACCATCACCTCCGGCCCCACCCCCGACGGCGGCTACGAGCTGCGGCTCGACCTGCCCGCCGCCGACGCGTCGTGACTCCGGCACGCGCATGCGTACCGGCGCCCCTGGCATGGATACCGGTGGTTCCCGCCGCGCCGGTGCGCCACCGCGCCCCGGCGCTCCCCGAACATGCCGTTGAGTGGAGCAATCACCGGCGTTCCGCGCCACCTCGGACCAGGCTGTATGCCCTGCCGAGGTCGTACAACTGGAGTCCCGAGTGCCAAGCCCGCAGAGGCCGAACAGTCAGGCGTGGCGTCCGCTTGCACGCAACGCCCACCGGGCCGTGTCCCCCGGTCCGACGGCCCCCGCGCTCAGGAGCGACCGGTGAGGCGCCGGCGTAGCGCCCCGGAGGCGGACCACGCGCAGGCGGACATCGGCCCGCGGACCCGGCTGCCCGCGCCTCCGGCATGGCTGCGCTGGCTGCCGCTCCTGTTCATCGCGGGGGTTCTGCTGCTGGAGCCGGTGACGCCCGTGGTCTGGCCGGTGAGCTTCGTGCTGATCGCCCTGCCGCTGGTGGCCGCCTTCGCACACGGTCCCGTGGTCGTCGCCGTCGCCACTCTCGGTGCCGTCCTCCTCGAAGGGATTCTGGCCGGTACCCCGTGCTGTGCGGGCCGGACGGTCGGCTACCTCTGGGACCGGCACTACGTCGCCTCCTACATCTGCACGGCCCTGGTGGGCGCCCTCGGCACGATCCTCGCCGCCCATCGCATCCGTCGTGAACGCACGCTCGCCGATGTGCGCTTCGTCGCCGACATCGCGCAGCGCGTCCTGCTCAGACCGGTCCCCCACCGGATCGGCAACCTCAGTCTGGAAAGCCTGTACCTCTCCGCCGCCGCGGAAGCGCACATCGGCGGTGACCTGTACGAGGCCGTCCCCACCGCGTACGGCGTACGGCTGCTCATCGGCGACGTCCGCGGCAAGGGTCTGCTCGCGGTCGAGACCGCCGCGTCGCTGCTCGGCGCGTTCCGCGAGGCGGCGCACGACGAACCCGACCTTTCCGCTCTGGTGGACCGCGTGGAGACGAGCATCGCCCGCAGGGCGACGCAGCTCGGGGGAAGCGAGACGGCCGAACGGTTCGTCACCGCCGTCTTCGCCGAGATCCCCTCCGACGGCCACGTCGTCCGCATCGTCAACTGCGGCCACCCGCCCCCGCTCCTCATCCGCCCCGGCGAGGTGCGCGAACTGGACCAGGGGCGGCCGGGTCCGCCGTTGAACCTGGGCGTACTGGTCGAGATGCCGTACCACGTCGACACCTACCCGCTGCGGCCCGGCGACCAGCTCCTCCTCTACACGGACGGCGTCACCGAGACCCGAGACGCCTCCGGCGCGTTCTACCCCCTCCTCGAACGCCTCAGCTCCTGGGGGCCGCTCCCTCCCCGGGAACTCCTGGACCGCCTCCACGACGACCTCCTGGCCCACAGCCACAAGGGCCTGCAGGACGACACCGCGGCCCTGAGCGTGTGCGTGCTCGCCGACGAACCGCCTGAGGAGTCTGCGGTGTGCATGAGCTGAGGGCCGCTCCGAGACCGCGTCGGCATCGACACCGACGTCGGCGTGCAGCGATCCGTCCGGATGCCCCGCCCGGCGCGGTTCGGTCGGCTTGTCCGGTGGGGTGGTGGGGTGCCGCGAATGATGGTCCCGACGGTCGCGGCCCGGGCGGCGCTGAGGCGCAGCTCGTGGGCGAGCCAGGGTCTCGGTCTCGTTGCAGTCGCTGAAGTAGCGTCCGCCGATGCCGTCGAGGAGGGGTGAGGGCCGGGCCGTCGGCTGCGAGTGCGCCGTGCAGGCCGGTGGCGAGGGCGAAGTGGCCCAGGTGGTGGGTGGCGAACTGCCACTCCCAGCCCTGGGGGGTGTACTGCTCGGGGCAGGCCATGACGCCCTGAGAAGTGGCGTTCCGCCGCCAACTCCCCCTGCAGGGCACGTCGATGTGTTGTTCGTGGCGGGCCCCTCCGTAGCGGGAGAATGGGCGCCGGGCGGCGTCTTGCGCTCGATGCACCGGAACCGGTGCCGGGGTCACGCCCCCGGCGGCCGGCATCACCCCGCTCTCTGAGGAGGACTTTCCGATGTGGTCCACCATCATCGCCGTGGCCGGCACGCTGCTCGGCGGCGCGCTCACCGGACTGATTCAATTCAGGGGTGAACGGGCCGCCCGCGCCGAACGCAGGGCGCAAGCGCTGCGTTCGGCACTGGGCGAACTGGTGGCTGCCCTGGGTGACCATCGGCGGGCCATGTGGCACCGCGAGGACCTTCGTCTGAGGGGCGCGAGCCAGGAGGCCGTCGACGCGGCCCGCGCCATGTCCCACGTCACCCGCTCCGCCGTCACCGCCCCCCTGGTGTCGGTCTCCGTCCTCGAACCGTCCCTCGCCGAAGTGGCTCGCAAGGCCGCCCTGGCCGCGTTCGACATACGTGACGCGGCCGACCTCACCGACCTGGCCGCCCGCCGCGAGGCCGCCATCGCGGCGACCGACGACCTGGTCGACGCGGCGGGGCGCGCCATGGCGTGACCACGGGGCCGGCGCTCGGGGGCAGACGGTGTCCGGCTGTCAGCTCGTCGGCAGCTGGTCGTAGGTTCTGAAGGTGTATATCGCGTCGTAGGACATCTGGTTTCCGCTGGCCGCCGGAAGCCCGAGCCGGCGGTTGAGACGTCCGGTCAGCGGCCCGCAGTTCTCCGCGGCAGGAGCGGTGAAGGTGTCGTCGTACGCCGAGAACCTGATCAGCGGCGGGTTCTTGGAGAGCCACTGCGAGGGGCCGGACCGCTTCAGACGGAAGTCGACCGGCGCGCTCGCGCCGATGGCGCAGTCATGGGGCAGCAACGGGCTCAGCAGGCGGAACCGGAGGCTGAACTGCCCTGTGTAGAAGTCGGACCGGTCACCGTACTCCGGTCGGATCGCCAGCCCCGGCTGCCGTGCGTGGTCACCGGCCGGGGTGCCGGTCAACCCGCCCGGCACTGCCGTCGGCGTGCTGTGCATCGCACCCCACACCTGGCCGTTCGTTCCGTCCGGGAGCGGGCCCTCGGCGTGCGTCATGGTGATGGGGGCGAAGGTCACCGAGATCTCGCCGATCGTCAACTGCGGCGAGGCGGTGTGTACTTCACACCTCCAACGGGTCGGATCGACGCCGGCGGGAAGGGCGGGGCAGTCGCTGAAGTCGGCCGGAGGCTCGTCAATGGCTGCTCCGTCGGAGGCGGCGGCAGGGGGTGTGGAGTTCGCGTAGCCCGGGGTGTAGGCGCCCGAGAGTCCCGCGAGGGCGGCAGCACCCGCGACGGCGAGCGCGGCGCGCCGGGCGAGAGGGAGGCGCCGGCGACCGGGAGAGCGGCCGGCATCGACGGAACTCCGGCTGTCTGCGGTGTTGATCGACATGCCCTCAGCCTGCCGTCCGTCCAGCACCCGGCACTATCGGTGACGCCCCCACCGCGCCCCTGAGTGGACCCTGACGTGGTGTCAGGGTCCAGGGCCGGATACCCCGTCACCGTGTGAGGGACACCCAGAACCGGCCCGCCCCGACCCGACCCGGCGGCCGGCATCCCATCACGGTGCAGCCCCTGACCCAGCGCTTGCTCGGCCCGCTCCCGATGTGCACATGCGCTCCTGTTGCGGAAGTATCGGCAGGGCCGGAACACCCACGCACCGGAGCACTCAGATGGCGAACCACAGCACGGATCAACCACAGGATTCCACGTCACCGGCAGCACGGCAGGCCCAGGGAGTTCAGGTGTCCGTCGCCGACTGTGCGCTGCTGCTCGTGCGGATGGCATTCGGATTGATCATGGCCGGGCACGGCTCCCAGAAGCTCTTCGGGCTGTTCGGCGGGACAGGTCTGACGGCGACCGGCACGGGCTTCGCCCACCTCGGCTTCCGTCCCGGCAAGCTGTTCGCCCTGATCGCCGGCCTCTCGGAGTTCCTCGGCGGCCTCGGCCTGGCGGTGGGCCTGCTCACCCCTCTGGCGGCAGCCGCCCTGATCGGCGTGATGATCAACGCCATGGCGACGGTCACCGGCGCGCACGGCCTGTGGGACGTGGACGGAGGCATGGAGTACAACATCAGCATTGCCGTCGTGGCGATCGCGGTCGCCGCACTCGGCCCCGGGCGGCTGGCCCTCGACCGGTTCTTCCCGTGGGGCACCGGAGGCTGGACCGAAGCGGCTGTCGCTCTGGGCCTCGGGGGTATCGGCGCGGCGATCACGCTGAGCCTTTGAGCACCGGCGGGAGAAGGCATGCCTGCCGAATCCGAGGGGCCTCCGGCATTCCCATGCGGCCCGAATCCGCGGAGCCGCGGACCCGCGCGTCTAACGGCACAGTTCGTCGCCCAAGGCCGTGCGCCGGTAGCGGACGGTGCGACCGCTGCGGGTGCGGCTGAGCAGACCCGCGTCGTAGAGGACGGCCAGGTGCTGACTGACCGCGCCAGGGGTGACCTCGAGGCGGTGGGCGAGTTCGGTGGTGGAGGCCGGTTCGGCGAGGATGCCGAGAAGTCGGGCGCGCGGGCGGCCGAGGAGTCGTATCAGGGCACGGTCGGTGACCGGCGGAGGCGCCTCGGAGAGGGTGGCGCGACCGCGGGCCGGATAGATGAGCATCGGCGGGCGTGACGGGTCGATCACCGTCTGGGCGCCGCGCGCGAACAGGGTCGGCACCAGTACCATTCCGCGGCCGGCGATGCGGATGTCGGCCGACGGCCACGGGGCGGTGTCACCGCGGCGCAGCAACAGCAGCTGGTCACCGGACCACACCAGCCGGGGGTCGAGCCCGGCGAACAGCGCGGCGGCACCCTGCTCGGCCAACACGCGCGCCTGATGCGCAAGATCGGCCTCCAGGATGCTGTGCACGCGCGGCCACCAGCTGTCGCTGAGACAGGCATGCCAGTAGGCGTCGAGGGCATCGGTGAGGCGGACGAGGAAGGCCGCCGGATCGGCCAGGCCACGGGCGACGAACGGCGGGATGGCGTCTTCGGTGCGGTAGGTGGCGCGGAAGTCCGCGGTGACGACGTCCGGCGGGGTGCGGCGGACCTCGTCGAGTTCTTCGGCGAAGGCGGGGCGGGTGCGCCCCGGGCGGGGGGTGAGGAAGTCGGGCACCCACAGCCAGGGGGCGACCAGGGCGGTGAGCAGTTCGCGGTCGAGGGTCTCCAGGCGGGGACGGAAGCGGCGCAGCCAGGGCCGGTGGTGCGGGAAGCGGGCCGGGTCGTGCAGGCAGCGCAGGGAGAACACCGCCTCCTGAAGCGGGGAGCAGGCGAAGGAGGTGCTGGCGAGGTCACCGACGGCGAAGCGGAACTCCATCATTGAGCGCCACGCTAAATCAATGTCGGCCCCCGGCGACAGGGGGTTCGCTGGTGGGCATGACCTCGACACCAGTCTCGCAGGACCCTGACCAGCAAGGGAGTTCGGCCGCGAGCCGCGCGACCCGCGCAGGCGGACTGCTGCCCGCCGATCCGGCGCTGCGTCTCGCCGCCGTGCTGACCGCCATCAACTCCCTGGGCAACGGCCTCTGCTTCCCGCTCGGCGTCCTGTACTTCACGCGCATCGTCGGTCTGGACGCGACCTCGGTGGGTCTCGGCCTGACGATCGCCGGTCTGGTGGGGGTGGCCGCCGGAGTGCCTGCCGGGCGGGCCGCGGACCGGTGGGGTGCAGGGCGCGTCGGGGCGCTGCTGTGGGGCGGCACCGGGATCGCCACGGCGACCTATCCCCTGGTGCACTCCTACGCCGGGTTCCTCGTCGCCGTGATCTGCGCGACGGCCTTGCAGATGGCGAGCCGTGGAGTGCAGGGCGCGCTGCACGCCGATGTGCTGCCGAGGGCGACGCGGGTCGAGGCACGGGCGTATCTGCGGACGGTGGTGAACGTCGGGATGGGCGTGGGAGGAGCGCTCGGCGCCGTCGCTCTCCAACTGGACACACGGGGCGCGTATGTGACGTTGATCGTGCTGAACGCGCTGTCGTACGCGGGTCCGGCCCTGCTGTTGCCCCGGTTGCCGCTGGCGCCGCATGTGCACGAGCGGCCGGTGCCGGACGCCGGGGCTCCGGCCGCCGACCGCTGGCGGGCGGTGCGTGACCTGCCGTTCCTCTCGGTGACCGTGCTGCACGCGGTGCTGGCCGTGCAGTACTCGCTTTCCGAGGTCGGGCTGCCGTTGTGGATCGTGGAGCGCACGCAGGCGCCGCGCTGGACGGCGGCCCTGCTGATGATCGTCAACTGCGTGCTGGTGGCGCTCCTTCAGGTGCGGGTCGCCCGCCGCGCCTCCCGAGTACCCAGCGCGGTGCGGGCGATGGGCTGGTCGGGGGCGCTGCTGGCGGTGGCCTGCGCCGTGTACGCCCTGTCCGCGGGTCTGTCGCCGGTGTGGGCGGTGCTGGCGCTGACGGCTGGTGCGGTGGTGCAGGTGCTCGCGGAGGTGCTGTCGGCGGCCGGGGGATGGACGCTCGGCTACGAACTCGCCGACGCTCGCGCGCACGGCGTGTATCAGGGGGTGTTCGGCGCGGGCATGTCGGCGGGGCTGATGGCGGGGCCGGCCCTGGTCACGGTCACCGCGATCGCCCACGGCGGTCTCGGGTGGGCGGTGCTCGGCGTGCTGTTCGCCGTGGCCGGGCTCGCCGTGGCGCCGTCCGTACGCTGGGCCCGCCGTGACGGTGCCTGGCGGGGCGAGGCGGTCTGAGAGGCCGTCGGCGTCCGTGCGCCGGGCCGGCCTGCCGGGGCATGGCGAGGCGGTCTCAGAGTCCATCGGCGGCCTTGGGCCGATGCATCCCCGATGAGGCATGGCCCGGCGAGACGGCCCGAGACCGACCTGTCGCGCTCCGCCCGCCCGACGGCCCGGTGTCACCAGGCCATCTCCTCGAAGAGCTCGGTCGGGTCCGGTTCCCGGGCCTCGTCCAGGGCGAGTTCGGCCCAGATCACCTTCCCTCGTGCCATGTAGCGGGTGCCCCACCGTTCCGCGAACTGGGAGACCAGGAACAGGCCGCGGCCGCCCTCGTCGGTGGTGGCCGCGAGCCGCAGCCGCGGCGAGGTGTTGCTGCCGTCCGCCACCTCGCAGACCAGGGTGCGGCCCAGCAGCAGCCTGACCCGCACGGGCGGGGCGCCGTAGCGGAGGGCGTTGGTGAGCAGCTCACTGAGGATCAGTTCCGTGGCGAACGCCGAGTCCTGGAGTCCCCACCCGTCGAGACGGCTGTTCACCTCCGCCCGGACCCGGGACACGGCCGCCACCTCGAACGGCACGTCCCAGACCGCGATCCGGGACGGGTCCAGCAGCCGGGTCCGGGCGACCAGCAGCGCCACGTCGTCGCTGGGCTGTTCGGGCAGCAGGGTCTCCACGAGGGCGCGGCAGGTGTCCTCGGGCGTCGGGCCCGCGCGGGCGACGGTCGAGCGGAGCAACTCCAGGGCCTCGTCGACGTCCCGTCCGCGGTGCTCGATCAGACCGTCGGTGAACAGCACGAGCCGGCTGCCCTCCGCGAGGTCCAGTTCGCCGGCTTCGAAGAGGGCCCCGTCCGCTCCCAGGGGCGGTGACAGAGGGAGGTCGGGGAAGGTCACCGTGCCGTCGGGGGTTGCCACGGCGGGGGCGAGGTGCCCGGCGCGGGCGACGGTGCACCGGCCGCCGGCGGGGTCGTAGACGGCGTAGAGGCAGGTGGCTCCGGTGAGGGGGGCGTGGTCGTCGTCGGTGACGGCGGCCTGGGTGTCCAGGCGGGTCACCATCTCGTCGAGGCGGGCGAGCAGTTCGTCCGGGGGCAGGTCCAGCGCGGAGAAGTTCAGCACGGCGGTGCGCAGCCGGCCCATGGTGACCGCGGCGTGCACGCCGTGGCCCACGATGTCCCCGACCACCAGGGCCACGCGGAAGCCCGGCAGCGGGATGACGTCGAACCAGTCGCCGCCCACTCCTGACTGCGCCGGCAGATAGCGCGAGTCGACGTCCAGCGAGTCCTGGTCGGGCAGGCCCACCGGCAGCAGGCTGCGTTGCAGGGTCACGGCGAGGGCGTGCTCGCGGGCGTACCGGCGCGCGTTGTCGATGGCCACGGCCGCCCGGGCCACCAGTTCCTCGGCGACGGCGACGTCCTCCTCCTCGAAGCGGTGCGAGCCCGCGCCCCGCCAGAAGTTGACCATGCCGAGGGTCACGCCCCGTGCCCGCAGGGCCACCGTGATCAGCGAGTGGATGCCGTAGTCCAGCGCCTGCCGTGCTCCCTCCGGGTCGTGCGTCCGCCAGTCCTGGGCACTGTCGAGGTCCGGGACCAGGACGGCCCTGCCCTGGCGCAGCGCCGCCGACATCGGCGTGTCGGCGGCCATGAGCCGGATCAGGTCCCCGACCGGCTGCAGCGGATGCCCGGGCTGTGCCTCGCGCAGCGCGGTGCGGCGCATCGGGTGGAGGGCGCCCGTGGGTTCCTCTCCCCGCAGTACCGGCTCGAGGAGTTCCACGGTGACGAAGTCGGCCAGGCGCGGGACGGCCACCTCGGAGAGTTCCTCGGCGGTGCGCCGTACGTCGAGCGTGGTGCCGATGCGGACCCCGGCCTCGTACAGCAGGGTCAGCCGGTTCCGTGCCACCTCGGCCTGTCCGGTCAGGGCTCTCAGCTCCGTGGTGTCACGGAGGGTGGCGACCAGGCCCTGGGCGTTGCCCTGGGGCGCGATGAGCCGTGTGTTGACGGCCAGCAGGCGGTCGCCGGCCAGCAGGACCTCGTCGGAGGCGGCCTCCTCCGAGACGACCAGGTCCGCGAGGCGGGGGCCCAGACCCAGTTCCGTGACCGGGAGTCCGTCCGCGTCACCGGGCAGGTCCAGCAGGCGGCGTGCCTCGTCGTTCGCGAGCAGCAGCCGCCCGTCGCCGCCCACGATCAGGACTCCCTCGCGCACGGCGTGCAGCACGGCGTCGTGGTGCTCGTACATCCGGGTCATCTCGGCCAGCCCCAGGCCGTGGGTCTGGCGCATCAGCCGCCGGCTGACCAGTGCGGTGCCGGCCGTGGCGAGCGCGAGGGCAACCGCGGCCGCTCCCACCAACTCCGGCAGCTGGTTGTCGATCATATGGCCCAGCGTGTCGTACCCGATGCCGGCGCTGACCATGCCGACCACGCGCCCGTGGGCGTCCAGCACCGGAACCACGGCGCGCTCGGCGTCTCGCGGCCGGCCGTGGAAGGTCTCGGTGAACGTCTCCCCGGCGGCTCCCCGGGCGACACCCGGCGCCTTGGTGCCGATCAGATCGGGGGTGGTGGCGGTGAGCCGTATGCCCTGCTTGTCGAGCACGCTGATGAAGTCGACGCCGGATCCGATCCGCGCCTTCTCGGAACTCGCCTGCAACGCAGCCGTCGGATCGGGTGACTCCAGGGCGAGTACCGTGCCCGGCGCGTGTGCGAACCCCTCTGCCGCGGCCAGGGTCCGGGACCTCGCGGACTGCTCCGCGCTGTGCCTGCCCTGCACGATCAGGGCCGTCGCCGCCACCGCGACGAGTACCAGCACGATGAGGGCCTGCAGCAGGAACACCTGCACGGCGAGTGTGCGGACGCTCAGCGACGGCGAGAGCCGGCGTCCGGGTGAAGGCCAGGACCCGGGACCATGGGACGGACGGGATGCCCCCGAGGCGCCGGGCGACGGCGTCGCTCTCGCCCTATATCGGCGGGAACGTGCGCTCATGCCTCTTTTCTAGCACTGCGGCTCCATGGAGGGCGAGCGCTGGTACCGCCGTCGGTACGCGCTGCCGCCGGGGCGGGGACGGGCCCGCGGTACGGACGGGACGCACGGGGTGGGCCGGCCGTCCCCCGCGCCCCGTACGGCCGGCCGGAGGGGGCGCGGAGGCGGCCAGCAGCAGGCCTCGCGCACGGCGGCGAAGCTGTGCCACCGCTCCGGCCGGCGACGCGCCTGCCGGCGGAGAATCGGCCAACCTCCTTGCTTTCGAAAGGAGTTCGAGCTTCTCGCACACGAGACGCAGGTCTCGGCCGACGGGATGGCGGAGGGGACCCGGCGCGGAACCACATGGCGGCTCCGGCGCTTGGCGGGGCCGGGTCCGCGGACGGTGCCGGGTTCGGCGGTCGGCCACTGCCCGCGCCGCCGCCCGCCTTCTGCCTCTCCGGCCGGGCGCGCGATGCCGCTTGGGCCGATCATCGTGACAAGAGACCCGTCGAGTCCCGTGCGGCGAGCAGTCGAGCAGGGAGGGACCGTGAGGCAGTTGCGGCGCGGCCTCCACCGCGCCTGGGAGTGGATCGCCGTGGACGCCCTGCTGCGGCGCGGCCGCCAGCTGGAGCTGCTGCACCGGGCGATGGGGTTCGCCACGCTGGCTCTGGTGACCCTCGCACCCCTGCTGATCGTGGTCGCGGCGTTCGATCCGCTGGTGCGGGGAGGTTTCGCGTCGTGGCTGTCGGACGGCATGGGGCTGTCCGGGCAGTCCGCGCACGTCCTCACCGACGTGTTCAGTCCCCCGCGCGAGGTCGTGGGCACCACCAGCGCGTGGAGTGTGCTCATGCTCGCCCTGTTCGGGGTGTCGTTCGGGGGCAGCGTGCAGAACGGCTACGAGCGGATCTGGAACCTGGCCGCCGGGCCCTGGCACCGGGTGTGGCGGCAGGCGACCTGGCTGGTGGTGCTGATGGCGTACCTCTACCAGGAGGTGCAGACGAAGACGGCGGTGCACGGGGCCGCGCGGATCGTGCTGTCCACGGTGACCGCGGTGCTGTTCTTCTGGTGGGGCCAGCGCTTCCTGCTGGGGGGCCAGGTCCGCTGGCGCGACCTGCTGCCGGGCGCCGTCGCCACCACGCTCGGACTGGTCGGGCTGCGGGCCTTCTCCATCCTCGTCTTCACGCCGCTGATCGTCACCAACGCGCTGAGCTACGGCGCGGTCGGAACCGTGCTGGTGGTGGAGTCGTGGCTGATCGGTGTGGGGTTCGTCGTCTACGGGGGCGCGCTGCTCGGCCGCTGGTTCCGCGAGCACCACTGGACGCCGTCGCACGACCAGGAGACCTGACCGGGCGCCTCAGGGCAGTTCCTGCTCGGCCCAGATGATCTTTCCCTGGGCCGTGTACCGGGCGCCCCAGCGGTGGGCGAGCTGGGCGACCAGGAACAGTCCGCGGCCGCCCTCGTCGGTGCTGCGGGCGTGCCTGAGCCGCGGGGCGGTGCTGCTGCAGTCGGAGACCTCGCAGGTCAGGCGGGCGTCGCGGAGGAGCCGTAGCCGGATGGGCTGGCAGGCGTAGCGGATCGCGTTGGTGACCAGTTCACTGACGATGAGTTCCGTCGTCATGGCCAGCTCGCCGAGCCCCCAGTGCTCGACCTGGCGGGTCGCCGCGGCCCGCACATGGCCGACGGCGGCCGGGTCGGCGGGCACGTCCCAGGAGACGACGTGGTCGGCCCCGAGGGCGTGGGTGCGGGCCAGCAGGAAGGCGACGTCGTCGTCCTGGGGTGCGGGCACGAGCCGCTGGACGGCGGACGTGCACAGGGTGCCGAGGTCGGCCCGGGTGTCGGCGAGGGCCCGACCGAGCCGCGTCATGCCCTCCTCCATGTCGTGGTCGTGTCCCTCGATGAGGCCGTCGGTGTACAGCCCGAGCAGGCTGTTCTCGGCCAGCTCGATCTCGGTGGCCTCGAACCCCATGCCGCCCAGTCCGAGGGGTGGTCCGGCGGGGATCTCCGGGAAGTGCGCGCGGCCGTCCGGTGCGACCACGACGGGTGGCGGATGGCCGGCCCGGGCCAGGGTGCAGCGCCGGGAGACCGGGTCGTAGACGGCGTACAGGCAGGTCGCGCCGGTGAAGGTCGCGGTGCTCCGGTCGACCGGGTCTCGGTCGCTCTGCTCGCCACTCAGCCGTAGCACCAGGTCGTCGAGGTGAGCGAGCAGTTCGTCCGGGGGCATCTCCATGTCGGCGAGGGTCTGCACCGCGGTGCGCAGGCGGCCCATGCTCGCGGCGGCGGCTATCCCGTGGCCCACCACGTCGCCGACGACGAGACCCACGCGGGCGCCGGACAGGGGGATGACATCGAACCAGTCGCCGCCGACGCCTCCGGTCGGGTCGGCCGGCTGGTAGGAGGAGGCGACCTCCAGTGCCGTGCCGCCCGACAGGACGTGGGGAAGCAGGCTGCGCTGGAGGGTGACCGCCGCGTTGTGCTCGCGGGTGTAGCGGCGGGCGTTGTCGAGACACACGGCCGCGCGTGCCACCAGTTCCCGGGCGAGCAGGACGTCGTCGGGTCCGAAGGAGACCGGGTTGAGCGAGCGTACGAAGGTGGTGAGGCCGAGGACGGTGTTGCGGGCCCGCATCGGCACCGAGATGAGGGAGTGCAGGCCGTAGTCGCGGACGCGGTCGGCGCGGGAGGGCTGGTCGGTGATCCACCCGGTCTCGGCGGGGTCGAGGACCGGGACGAGGATCGGATCCCCGTTCAGGAGCAGGTTGCCGTCGTTGGGCGGGGGGACGAAGTCCACCTCGTCGCCGATCTGGGCCACCGCCTCGGGACAGCCCTCGCGCACCGAGCGCATCGCGGTGCGGCGCATCGACGGCCTGGCGGGAGCCGGGCCGGCGTCACTCAGCCAGGCTCCGTGGCCCTCGGTGCTGAGCACGGGTTCCAGGAGGTCGACGATGACGAAGTCCGCGAAGCGCGGGACGGCGAAGTCGGCGAGTTCCTGGGCCGTCCGCGTCACGTCGAGCGTCGTGCCGATGCTGGTCCCGGCCTCGTTCACCAGGGTCAGGAGCTGGCGGGCGTTCCACCGCTCGGTGACGTCCGCGACCATGTAGCAGACCCCGGAGACGGCGCCGGCGGCGTCCACCAGGGGGAAGAACGAGGTGGAGTAGGCGTGCTCGCGGTGCGGATCGGCCCAGCTCCAGCCGACGTACTCGTAGTCGTTCACCGGTTCTCCGGTGGCCAGCACCTTGCGCATCCGCCCCTCGATGGCGTCGGTCTGCAGTCCGGGCAGCACGTCGCTCATCCGGAGGCCGAGCCGCTGCTCGCGGGGGACGCCGCCGAAGCGCTCCAGGGTGTCGTTCAGCCACACGTAGCGCAGGTCGAGGTCCATCACACCCATGCCGACCGGGGCGCGGGCCAGGAAGCCGTCCACGACGGACTCGCCCGCGGTCCACCGCCGGCGCTGTTCGCGTGCGGAGACCAGGAAGCACTCGTCCGCGCCGACCCGGAAGAACCCCGAGACACGCAGATCGACGTCGATACGGCGCCCGTCACGGTGGCGCACGGTGACGAGACCGCTCCACCCCGCTCCGGCGCGGCACCGCTCGGCGATGCCGGCCACGCGCGCCGGGTCCTCGGCCTGGGCCAGCAGGCGTGCGACGGGACGGCCCACGACGTCCGCGGTGGCGTAGCCGAGCAGATCCTCGGCAGCCCGCGTCCAGCCGGCCACCATGCCCCGCACGGTGATCAGTGCGGCCGCGTCGCTGGACGCGTCGAAGTGCCCCTGCGACCCGGCGGGTGGAGTCGCGTCGAAGCCGTTTCGCGCAGAATCCATCTGTTCCTTCCTCTACACCACCATGGTCCTGCTTCGCGGCCCGATGTGCACGGGCCGGGCCGCACACCACGGGACCGGCCCTCCCGGAATCCGTCCGAAGGCCGCCCGGCAGGGCCGTGAAGTGGGCGCGACGCCGCCGCGGAGGCAGCATGGAAGGAGTACGCACGAGCGCTCGGACGAGCAGCCGTGCCGGCAGCGGCCGGAACAGGAGGCCGACCGGCTCGTGGAGGTGGTTCCTGGATGGCCGTGGACTCCTACCGGGCCGACGACGAGCACAGCCCCCAACGCCTGCGGCCGACCGGCTTGCTGGACACGCTCAGCGTGGCCGCGGTGGCTCTGGACAGCAAGGGGCGCATCGTCTTCTGGAGCCCGCAGGCCGAGGAGCTCTTCGGCTACACCGCCGAGGAGGCCCTCGGCTCGTACGCGGCCCGGCTGTTGGTCCATCCCGAGCATCTGAAGTCCGTGGTGAGCCTGTTCACGGACGTGCTGGAGACCGGCCGGGGCTGGGCCGGTGCCTTCCCCGTCCGGCACAAGGACGGCTCCAGCCGCCTGACCGAGTTCCGCACCATGCGACTGCTGGACGACCTCGGCGACGTGTACGCCCTGGGCATCGCCGCCGACCACACCCTGCTGCAGCGCATCGAGACCGACCTCGCCCTGGGCGAGCAGCTGATCAACCAGTCCCCCATCGGCCTCGCCCTCCTGGACCCCGACCTGCGCTACCTCCTGGTCAACCCGGCGCTGGAGCGGATCGACGGCGTCCTGGCCGAGGACCACATCGGCCGCCGGCTCCGCGAGACCCTGCTGTTCCTGGACGTCGCCACCGTGGAGTCGGCGCTGCGGCAGGTGCTCGCCACCGGCACGCCACTGCTCGACCAGTACCACGTGGGTCATCCCCCGGCCGATCCCGCCAACGAGCACGCCTGGTCGCTGTCCTTCTACCGGCTGGAGGACCCGAGCGGGCGGGTCCTGGGCGCGGCGGCCTCGCTCGTCGACGTCACCGAGCGGCACCGCGCGGCGGACGAGGCCGACCGGGCCCGGCGCCGCCTGGCCCTCGTCGCCGACGCCTCCACCCGCATCGGCACCACGCTGGAGGTGGAGCAGACCGCCCACGAACTGGCGGAAATCGCCACGCCGGTGCTCGCGGACGTCGTCGCCGTGGACGTCCTCGACGCGGCGCTGTCCTGCCGGCGCACGCGCCGGCCCGACAACGGCCCCGAACTGTTCCGCGCCCTCGCCCTCAGGGCGTCCCATCCGACGGTGGCGCTGCGCGCCGCCGACCCGCCGGGAGACCTCGCCGCCTACGACGGCGACCGCCTGGTCACCCTGTGCGTGCACACCGCGCGCCCCGTCCTGGTGCGCGAGGTCGGGGAGCGCGATCTGCCGCGCATCGCCCGCAACGCCGAGGCCGTCGCACTCCTGGAACGGGCGGGCGTGCACTCGTACCTCGCCGTTCCGCTGATCGCCCACGGCGAGGTGCTCGGCGCCCTGGACCTCAAACGGACCCGCAACCCGCTGCCGTTCGACGACGACGACATCATCCTGGCCACCGAACTCGCCGGGCGCGCCGCCATCGCCATCGACAACGCCCGCTGGTTCCAGAGCGTGCGCAACACCGCGCTGACCCTGCAGCGCAGCCTGCTGCCCGACCACTCGTCGCGGCACACCGGCCTGGAACTGGCCACCCGTTACCAGCCGGCCCAGAGCACCAGCGAGGTCGGCGGCGACTGGTACGACGTCATCCCGCTGACCGGCGACAAGACCGCCCTGGTGGTGGGCGACGTCATGGGCAACGGGATCGACGCCGCCGCCACGATGGGCCGACTGCGCACAGCGACCTGCGCCTACGCGGACCTGGACCTGCCTCCGGAAGCGGTGCTGCGGCATCTGGACAAGATCACCTGCGATCTGGAGCACTACATCGTCACCTGCCTGTACGCGGTGTACGACCCCGCCACCCGGCAGTGCACCATCGCCAACGCGGGACACATGCCGCCCGCCCTCGCGCGCCCCGGCCGGGCGCCCGCGTTCCTCGACCTGCCGCCCGCGGCGCCGCTCGGCGTGGGCGGTGTCCCGTTCGAGACCGCCACGGCGGAACTCTCCCCCGGCGATCTGCTCGTCCTCTACACCGACGGCCTCGTGGAGACCCGCCACCAGGCCATCGACGACCGTCTCGACGCCCTTCTCGCCTTCCTGGACGAACCCGGCCGGCCGCTGGAAGAGACCTGCGACCTCCTGCTGCACGGACTGCGCCAGCCCGACGACCACGACGACGTCGCGCTGCTGGTCGCACGGACCCTGTAGGCCCGCGTTTCCGGTCACCGCACAGAGAAGGGTTCCGGGCTACGCTCGTCCGGCGTGGTGGGGACCGTCGGGCGGTGCGACGCTGGTGGGAGAGGTGTCCCAGAAGGGGATCCAGGAGGGCCGATGGGACGTGACGTCCCGGCGCTCGTCTTCACCCGCGAGGACCGCCGCCGGTACCGGATCAAGATGCACGAGTGCCTCGACGCGTTCGCGCAGATGCTGCGCGACTCACGGTTCGAGTCCGAACGGCCCCAGGTGGGGCTGGAGATCGAGCTGAACCTCGTCGATGCCGAGGCGGAACCCGCGATGCGCAACAGCGACGTGCTGGAGGCGATCGCGGATCCCGCCTGGTCCACCGAACTGGGCCGGTTCAACCTGGAGATCAACGTGCCGCCCCGGCGGCTGGTCGCGGGCGGTCCGGACGCCTGGGAGGCGGAGATCCGTGCCGCTCTGAACCACGCGGAGGAACGCGCGCGGTCGGTCGGCACGCAACTGGTGATGGTCGGCATCCTGCCCACGCTCCGGCAGGAGGACATCGGCGAGGACTCGCTCTCCGAGAACCCCCGCTACCGGCTGCTCAACGACCAGATCTTCGCGGCCCGCGGCGAGGATCTGCGCATCGAGGTGGACGGCGTCGACCGGCTGCGGACGTACGCGGACACCATCACCCCGGAAGCGGCGTGCACGAGCACGCAGTTCCATCTCCAGGTGTCCCCGGAGAGCTTCGCCGGGTACTGGAACGCGGCGCAGTCCATCGCCGGCGTCCAGGTGGCGCTGGCCGCCAACTCCCCGTTCCTCTTCGGCAAGGAGCTGTGGCACGAGACCCGTATCCCGCTGTTCGAGCAGGCCACCGACACCCGTCCCGAGGAGATCAAGATCCAGGGGGTGCGGCCCCGGGTGTGGTTCGGGGAGCGGTGGATCAACAGCGTCTTCGACCTGTTCGAGGAGAACCTGCGCTACTTCCCGGCCCTGCTCCCGCTGTGCGACGACCAGGATCCCGCGGAGACGCTGGGGTCCGGGGACACCCCCGAACTCTCCGAACTCACCCTGCACAACGGCACGATCTACCGCTGGAACCGGCCGGTGTACGCCGTCTCCCACGACCGCCCGCACGTCCGCGTGGAGAACCGGGTGCTGCCCGCGGGCCCGACCGTCGCGGACACCCTCGCCAACGGCGCCTTCTACTACGGCCTCACGCGCGCCCTGGTGGAGGAGGAGCGGCCGGTGTGGTCGCGGATGTCGTTCGCCGCCGCCGAGGAGAATCTGCACACGGCGGCACGCCATGGCATCGAGGCGCTCCTGTACTGGCCCGGTATGGGCGAGGTGCCGGTGCCGGAACTGGTCCTGCGCCGGCTGCTGCCGCTGGCGCACCGGGGCCTGGAGCAGTCGGGGATGGACGACGCCTGGCGCGAGCCGCTGCTCGGCATCATCGAGCAGCGCTGCGTCACCGCCCGCAACGGGGCCGTGTGGCAGAAGGAGACGCTCCACCGCATCGAGGCCACCACGCATGCCGGGCGCCACGAGGCACTGCGGCGGATGACGGAGTTGTACATCGACTACATGCACCTCAACGCCCCGGCCCACACCTGGCCGGTCGACTGACCGGACAGACCCGCGGAACGCGGATGCCGGACGCGACGATCACCGGCTACGCTCCTCCCGCAGGTGTTCGGGGGGGAACACCGGATCGAGGGATCAGCAGAGGTGGGGGACATGACCGTCGATTCCGCATCCGAGAAGAGCCACAGACCGGGGCTCCAGGCAGTCGCGGCGGTGGCGGTGGTCGCAGGCGCGCTGGGGGGACTGTGGGCTCTGGGCGAGGTCGGCGGGAACACCGGGGACAGGGGGCCTGCCGCGTGCTCGCCCAGTCATGACAAGCGGGCGTCCACGTACGTGTCGGCCGCCCGGCTGTGCGAGGCGCTGAACCGGCCTGACCTGCCGACGCTTCTCGGCGCACCGCAGGAGCAAGCGGAGACCGCCTACGGCTCCGAGAGTTCGTTCGTCGACGCCGACGGCACCAGGACGGGCACGCCCCAGGCGGAGGTCTCGACGAAGACGTACTCCGTCAAGCTGGAGGCGTCCGACGTGGATATGCCGGTGGCCGACATGGCCGACATCCTGGGCGGTTCGACACGGTCGAGGACGGTCCTCGGCCATCCCGCGATGCTCTACTCGGACCACACGATCGCCTTCGACCTCAAACTCGGCGACGAAAAGGTCAACACCGGCACCGGTGGCATCGCCCACCACCTGGTGGTCGCGACGGACAGGAAGGACGGCGGCCGCACGTTCGAGATCGCCATCTGGCGCCAGGACGACCTTCCTCCCGACGAGACGGCCCTGATGCGCATCGCCGAACGGGTTCTGCCCACGGTCCCCGGCTGGAAGGCCGGCTGAGACCGCCTGTGCCGCGGATGCCGGCCGGCAGCAGATGCCGGCAGGTTGACGATGAGGTACGCGTACCGGCCACCGGAATGACCCGTCGGGGTGAATCGGGCGCATCAGAGGGGCCCCGGCCTGATCCGGTCCGTCACGTGCCGCTCGGTCAGAGTGCGGCCAGAACAAGGACGAGCGGGACGCCGTGGCAAGGCACCAGGCGCAGACCGTCGTGTTCGCCGGGCGTCGCCGTGGCGAGCAGCTCGCCGAAGTCGGGGCCCTTGGTGAGGGAACCGGCGAGGTGGCCGGGGTCGGCGGAGGCGGCCACCCGGCCCCGGGCGTTGACCAGGTACGCGGGCCGGGGAAGGCGTCGCAGCAGGGGCAGGACGGCCGCCTCGAAGTGCCGCAGGTACACGTCCGCGGCGGCCACCCCGGCGAACCGTCCCTCCACGTGGACCGGTGCGGACAGCGTGAGGCTGTACTCGTCGGAGCAGAGGTAGTCGACGTACGGTCCGGCCACGGCGCGGCGCCCGGTGTCGCGGGGCAGGGCGAACCAGTCCCAGTGCGTGTAGTCCGAGTACGCGGACCGGCCGGGGTCGAGGTCGGGCAGAAGGGGGCGTACGTCGCCGTCGGCGCCCGACTGCCACCACTCCAGCCACGCGGGGACGTCGGCGAGGAGGCCCGGGGACGCCACGAAGCCGACGCCGGAGACGAGTTCCTGGCAGGCCAGGCGCAGGTGCAGTCCGGGGCGGAGGGCCGCCAGGTCCGCACTGGTCGGGCGCCGTCCGGCGGCGGTGACCCTGGCGAGCAGGGCCGTCGTGTCGGCGCGGGTGGCGGCGACGGCGTCGAAGACGGCATCCAGGGCGCCGCCGACCCGCGTGGCCACCCAGGTCTCCGCGTCGGTGTCGAGGGTCGCGGTCGCCGGGGCGGCCTGCCCGGGGCTCCAGGCCATGGTGTCCTCCAGCGGACGGGAACCGGACGCGGCGCGGTCAGAGGGTGAGGCGTACGGCGACGAGCCGCGCCGTCGTCTCCCTGACGCACCGCTCGGCCAGCGTGCCGGCCGTTTCGTGGGCCCCATCCTGCACGGAGGAGATCACGACGCGGTGACGGTCCGCGACTTCTTCACGATATTCGTCGCACCCCAGGACCAGGCAGAGCAGTGCGCCCACCTCGCTCTGCAGCGCGACCTGTTCCCGGGTGAGCCGGGCGGACTGGGCGGCGGCGGCGAGTTCGACATGGAAACGGCCGTACAGGCGACTACGGGCGGGCGACTGCTCGGCGAGCACCAACTCTGCGGCCGTACGGCGTAGTTGGTGCAGGTCGGCAGGTTCGGTGCGGTGGGCGGCGAGGCGGGCGGCGGCGCCGGACAGGGCGGCCCAGTGGTCGCCGAGGTCGCGCAGTTCCTCGGTGCTCCAGTCGCGCAGCCTCTCCCTGAGCCGGTCGTCCGCGGGCAGGTCGGGCAGCGAGACGAAGCTGCCGCCGCCGCGGCCCCTGCGGGTGACGACCAGTCCCCGCTGGCGCAGGGCCATCAGCGCCTCGCGCAGGGTTACCGTGGAGACCCCGAGCTGCCCGGCCAACTCGCTCTCGCCGGGGAGTTGTTCACCCTCGGCGAGGAGGCCCAGTTCTATGGCGTCCCCTATGCGGCGGACGACCGCGTCCACACGCGCCCGGTTCTCCACCGGACTGAAGACGGCTCTGCGCGCGCCGCCTTCCGCTTCGAACTGTCGCACGGTCACCGCCTCCGACATGGCACAAGCTTTACCTCAAGGGGACCTTGAGCTTTGAACTATGACTTCATATGTTTGCGCACAACGTTGGAACGCGCCAGAAAGGTTCCCACATGGAGGGGATAGCGATCCGGCTGCAGGACGTGCGGAAGTCCTTCGGCGGGACGACCGCCGTGGCCGGCATCGACCTGGAGGTCCGGGACGGGGAGTTCTTCTCCATGCTCGGCCCGTCCGGTTCCGGGAAGACCACCGTCCTGCGGCTCATCGCCGGATTCGACACGCCCAGCGCGGGCCGGATCGAACTCGCCGGCCAGGAGGTCACCGGTCTCGCCCCGTTCGAACGGGACGTGCACACGGTGTTCCAGGACTACGCCCTGTTCCCGCACATGACGGTCGAAGAGAACGTCGCCTACGGCCTCAAGGTGCGCAGGGTGGCCAAGGCCGAGCGGCTCGTCCGTGCCCGCGAGGCACTCACCGAGGTCCGTCTGGAGGGGTACGGCCAGCGCCGGCCCGCCCAGCTCTCCGGCGGGCAGCGGCAGCGCGTCGCGCTCGCCCGCGCCCTCGTCGGCCGCCCTCGGGTGCTGCTCCTCGACGAGCCCCTCGGCGCCCTCGACCTGAAGCTGCGCGAGCAGATGCAGGTCGAACTCAAGGCGATCCAGCGGGAGGTGGGCATCACCTTCGTGTTCGTCACCCACGACCAGGAGGAGGCCCTGACGATGAGCGACCGCATCGCCGTCTTCGACCAGGGCCGCATCGCCCAGGTCGGCACCCCGGCCGAGATCTACGAACGCCCCGCGACCTCCTTCGTCGCGAACTTCGTCGGCACCTCCAACCTGCTCGAAGGAGAGACGGCCCACCGGATCCTGGGCGCGCCCGGCACCTACAACATCCGGCCCGAGAAGATCCGCGTGCTGAAGGAGTCCGCCGAGGCGGACGAGCCCGAACACGCCACCGTCACGGGCACCGTGGCCGAGGCGGTCTATCTCGGCGACGCCACCCGCTTCCTCGTCGACCTCGACGGCGGCGGGCGCCTCACGGCGCTCCAGCAGAACCTGGAGACCTCCTCCGAGGACGTCGCCGCCTACCGCGGCACCCGGGTCCGCCTCCAGTGGCACAACCGGCACGCCGTCCCGCTCCCCTCCTGACCCCGCTCTCCCTTTCCCCCCGCGATCCCGCAACTCCCGTTCCACGCAAGGCTCCCTCACACTTGGAGAACGTCGTGCGTCTCACCCGAACCCTGCGGGCCACGGCCTGTGGTGCCGCGCTGCTGCTCGCCTCCGCCTGCGGCTCCTCCGGCTCCGGCGGCTCCTCCGCCACCGGCCTCAATCCGCCCGACCTCAAGGCCCCGACCAAGCTCGGCAAGACCGAGGGCCAGGTCAACCTGATCGCCTGGGCCGGATACGTCGAGGACGGCTCCAACGACCCCAAGGTCGACTGGGTCAGCGACTTCCAGAAGCAGACCGGCTGCCAGGTCCACTCCAAGGTCGCCGCCAGCTCCGACGAGATGGTCAAGCTGATGAAGACCGGCGAGTACGACGCCGTCTCCGCCTCCGGCGACGCCTCCCTGCGCCTGATCGCCTCGGGCGACGCGGCCCCCGTCAACACCGCTCTCGTCCCCAACTACAAGGACATCTACAGCGGGTTGAAGAACGGCGCCTGGAACTCGGTGAAGGGACAGATGTACGGCATCCCGCACGGCCGGGGCGCCAACCTGCTGATGTACAACACCCAGAAGGTGAGCCCCGCGCCCACCTCCTGGTCGGCGGTCTTCGACGACGCCTCGAAGTACAAGGGCCACGTCACCGCCTACGACTCCCCGATCTACATCGCGGACGCGGCGCTGTATCTCAAGGCCACCAAGCCGGAGTTGAAGATCAAGGACCCGTACGCGCTGGATCAGAAGCAGTTCGACGCCGCCGTGGACCTGCTGAAGAAGCAGAACGCGGACATCGGCGAGTACTGGGGCGACTACCTCAAGGAGGTGTCGGCCTTCAAGAGCGGTGACTCGGTCGTCGGCACCTCCTGGCAGGTCATCGCGAACCTCGCCGCCTCCGAGGGTGCCAAGGTGAAGGCGTTCGTCCCGAAGGAGGGCTCGACCGGCTGGTCGGACACCTGGATGGTCTCCGCCAAGGCCAAGCACCCCAACTGCGCCTACAAGTGGCTCGACTGGATCGTCTCCCCCAAGGTCAACGCCCAGGTCGCCGAGTACTTCGGGGAGGCCCCGGCCAACGCGAAGGCCTGCGCCGAGACCAGTGACAAGACCTTCTGCACGACCTATCACGCCGCGGACGAGGGCTACTGGAAGAACATCGCCTTCTGGAACACGCCCATCGAGCAGTGCCTCGACGGCCGCAAGGACGTCAAGTGCGTCCCCTACGCCAAGTGGGTTCAGGCCTGGACCGAGATCAAGGGCTGAGGCGTGACGACCGACGTGACGACGGCCGCCGGACGGGGAACCGTCCGGCGGCTCGCCGGGGCCCTGCACCGCAGGCCCCGACTGCGACTGACCCTGCTGCTCACGGCTCCGCTGCTGTGGCTGACGGTCCTGTACCTCGGCTCGCTGGCGGTGCTGTTCGTCTCCGCGTTCTGGACGACGGACTCCTTCACCTCTCAGGTGGTGAGGGTCTGGTCGACGGACAACTTCCACGAGCTGTTCACGACGCCGGTGTTCCGCCAGGTGGTGCTGCGCAGCGTCGGCGTGGCGCTCGCGGTGACCGCACTGTGCGCCGTGATCGCCTTCCCGGTCGCCTTCTACACCGCGCGGGTGGCCCGGCCGAAGTGGCGTCCGCTGCTCGTCGTGGCGATCCTGACACCGCTGTGGGCGAGTTACCTGGTCAAGGTGTACGCCTGGCGGCTCATCCTCTCCGAGGGCGGCCTGGCCGACTGGATGCTCGCGCCGTTCGGTCTGAGCGGTCCCGGCTTCGGCCTGCCCGCCACCGTGCTCACCCTGACCTACCTGTGGCTGCCGTACATGATCCTGCCGATCCACACGGCCCTCGAGCAGCTCCCGGACAACCTGCTCGACGCGTCCGCGGACCTCGGCGCACGCGCGGGGCGGACCTTCCGGTCGGTGGTCCTGCCCCTGGTGCTGCCGTCCGTCGCCGCCGGTTCCGTCTTCACCTTCTCGCTCAGCCTCGGCGACTACATCACCGTGCAGATCGTCGGCGGCAAGACCCAGCTCATCGGCAACCTCGTGTACTCGAACATCGAACTCAACCTGCCCATGGCGGCCGCGCTCGGCACCGTCCCCGTGGTCGTGATCGTCCTGTACCTGCTGGCGATCCGGCGCACGGGCGCCCTGAGCAGCCTGTAGGAGGAGAGCGCCATGCATCTCAGCCGCACCGCGCGCATCGCCCTGCGGGCCGGCGCCGTACTCGGCTTCGCGGTGATCTACGTGCCACTGCTTCTCGTCCTCGTCAACTCCCTGAACCCCGACCGCAGTGCGAGCTGGCCGCCGCCGGGGCTGACCCTGCACTGGTGGTCCGTGGCCGCCGGCAACTCCGGTGCGCGCGACGCCCTGTGGGTGTCGGTGAAGGCGGGTCTGGGCGCGACGGCGATCGCGCTGGTGCTCGGCACCCTCATCGCGTTCGCCGTCGCCCGGCACCGGTTCTTCGGCCGGGACACGGTGTCCTTCATCGTGGTGCTGCCGATCGCCCTGCCCGGCATCGTCACGGGCATCGCCCTCAACTCCGCCTTCAGTACGGTCCTGGCGCCGCTGGGTGTGGGTCTCGGGCTGTTCACCGTGATCGTCGGCCACGCCACCTTCTGCATCGTCGTGGTGTTCAACAACGTGGTGGCACGGCTGCGCCGGACGGCCGCGTCGTACGAGGAGGCCGCCATGGACCTCGGCGCGACCCCCTTCCGCGCCTTCGTCGACGTCACCTTCCCGCTGGTCCGCTCCGCCTTGCTGGCCGGCGGCCTGCTCGCCTTCGCCCTGTCCTTCGACGAGATCGTCGTGACGACCTTCACCGCGGGTCCGGGCATCGAGACCCTCCCCATCTGGATCTTCGGCAACATGACGCGCCCGCAACAGGCCCCCGTGGTGAACGTCGTCGCCGCCGTCCTGGTCTTGCTGTCGGTGATCCCGATCTACGCGGCCCAGCGGCTGTCCGGGGACACGGCGACGTCGAGCAGGGTGTGAGCGGGGCCCTCGGCGCGGCGGCGGACCGCTGTGCGCTGTTCGGCTGACGGAGGTCTTTCCACTGTTCGGCTGACAGCGGCCCGGCGGCGGGACGGCGGGGGCTTTCGTAGGCTGAGGGTGCCCGAGGCTCCGCTCGGAGGTGTACCCGCGGGCGGGAGGCGGTCGTGATCGAACTGGCCGCGGCGTTCGCCGTCGCGGGCGCGGCGAGCAACGCGGTGGGGACCGCGTTCCAGCGCAAGGCGGCCTCCGCCAGCACGCGCGGCGGCATCCGTCTGCTCGCGGATCTGGTGCGCCGGCCCGCCTGGGTCCTGGGCATGGGGGGCGTGATCGGCGCGGCGGTGTTCCAGAGCCTGGCCCTGGTCAACGGGCCGCTCGCACTGGTCCAGCCGCTTTTCATCCTCGAGCTTCCCTTCGCTCTGCTGGCCGCCGGGCCGATCATGCACCGGCGGATGCCCGGCTACGGCTGGTCGGGGGTCGTCGCCGTGGTGGCGGGCCTGGCCGTCCTGCTGGTCGCGGCGGCCCCGCACGGGGCCAGGGACCAGGCACCGCTCGTGCGCTGGATCCCGGCTCTCGTCCTGTGCCTGGGCGCGATCGCCGCGGCCGTCCTGCTGGCCGGGCGCAAGCCCTCCCCCGCCCGCCGCGCCGCCCTGCTCGCGGCGGCCTCGGCGATCGCCAACGCTCTCACCGCCGCCCTGCTGAAGTCGGCCTCGGGAACCTTCGCCGACCACGGCGGCATGGCGTTCCTGCGGTCCTGGCAGACGTACGGCTTCGCACTGGCCGGCGCCGGTGCCGTGCTCCTGCTGGAGAACGCGCTCCAGGCCGGCCCGCTGGTGGCCGCTCAGCCCGCCCTCACCATCGGCGACGCGGTGGTGAGCCTGGCCCTCGGCATCACCCTGTTCGGGGAGAGCGTCCGCACGGGCTGGTGGCTGGTTCCCGAGGCGTGCGGGGCCGTACTGATCGTCGGGGGTGTCCTGATTCTGAGCCGGGCCGTGCAGCACATCGCCGACCGGCCGCCCCGCGCCGCGCGAGCCTGACTCACGCGAGTCCGAACCACACGGACCGCAGTGTCACAACCGGCGCGTGCGGCCTCGCCGATGCCGTGCTGCCGCCGGAGCGCATGGGCGGGGCGGTGTCGAGCGGCCCGACGAGACGCCCGCCGCCCCGGGTTTCCCGATGCCCGAGCCGGTCAGGCGCTGGAGCCGAACGTCCGCGTCGTGTAGGCGCACTCCGTGTAGATGTAGCCGGACCGCAGCTCGGCGGTGTCCGAGGCGGGGGTGGCGGCGCTGCCGCGGTGCGACTTGTGCACGAAGTACGTGGTGCCGACCGGCAGACTGAGCGTGCGCTGCGGGTAGTTCTTGCCGCTGCTGCACGGTTTGAAGCCGATCCTGAGGGTGTCGGAGAGCGAGTACGCCTTGCAGCTGCCGCATCCCTTGAGGGTGAAGCTGCCGGTGACCGGGCCGGTGTAGAGCACGGTCACGTCGTCGGGGCTGTCGTTCTTGACCGTGACGGAGATGCTGCCGCCGGAGGCGGTGGTGGGCAGCTTCTTCCCGGCGGCCGGCAGGGTCTGGGCCACCTCGGCACCGATGGCGATCTTCTTGGCTCGCTCCCGGTTCCTGCCGTTCTTGTTGTCGGAGACGTACTGTTCCATGGTCTTCTGGGCCGCGTCGAAGTCGCCGTCCCTGTACTGGTCGACGCCGCACGCGTACTCCCCCGCGTCGCCGCTCCTGGCGGCACGGTCGGCGGACTTGACGAGGTCGCCCTTCGTGCTCCCGGCGGACGCCGACAGGTCGGTGATGCGGGTGTTGAGGTCGCGCAACCGCTCGACGGCGGTGCACGGCTGGTCCCCGTCGACGTCCTTCTCGGTGTTCCTCACCGCCGCGTCCACGGCGGGCGCGACCTTGCCCGCGGACGCGGACCTCGGGAAGGTGCCGAGCAGGTCGCCGAAGTGCGAGACCCAGTCCGCGCGGCCGCCGTTCAGTCCCTCCGAGCCGCACTCGTACAGCGAGGTCGCCAGCCGGTCGTCGGGCCACCGCGTCAGCGAGCCGAGCTGCTTCTTCGGCATGGTGCGGGGCACCGTGCGCAGGAACGTGAGCGGCTCGACGGCCTCGCAGTAGTCCTTGTGGCCGTAGGCCGCGCCGACGGTGGTGTAGTAGGTCCGCATGCGGTCGGGTATCCGATCGGCCGCGCGGGAGCCGGAGTGGTCGGCCGCGATTTCCCGGTAGACGTCCAGGGCCTTGCGGTAGTCGGCCCGTGCGGTGGCGAACCGGTGCCGGCCGCCCTTCGCCACCAGATCGTCGGCCCTTTCGAGGCGGTCGAGCAGCGCCTGCTGTACGGCCTCCTCGTGCGCGTCGTCGTACCACACCACGCCTCCCGCCGGTACGGCGAGCAGCAGCACGCCGAGCAGGAGGGCGAGGGGTGCGCGGCCCGGCCAGATGAGCCGCGTGCGCAGTGCGACGATCGCTCCGTGGACGGCGGCCAGCAGGACGAGCACCACATAGACGGTGAGTGCGGTCCCCGGGACGCCGTCGGCGTCGGCGGGCAGGGCGACGAACAGGAGGGCGACGGTCGCCGCCCAGCAGGCGGCCATGGGGACCCAGCGCCGGACGAGTGCGTACCCGAGGCCGAGGCCGCTGAGGTTGAGCACCGCGACGGCGGCCGCGCGCAGGCCGTCCGGCGGCGCGGGCGGCGGGGTCGACGGCATCGGTGGTATCGGCGGCACAGCGAACCCCTGCGGGCCGTACGGATTCCCGGACATGATGTGCTCCCCCGTCAACTGCCCCCGAAATACTGCGGACCGGCAGTGTACGGGCGTGGGCGCGGGCCCGACAGAGGGAGTTCGCGCAGCGCCCCAGAGGTGCGCGGGGAACTGCGCGACAAGCCACGACGGACCGGCAGATGACGCACCGGACTCCCAGCGGAGCGCTCCCACGCGGGCGAAGCTCGTCAAGGAGGCCGAGCAGTCTCTCGACGACTGGGAGGCGAACCATCGTGCCCGGATCGAGAAGGCGCTCAGGGAGAGCGGGTTCACCGGCCGAGTCCCGAACGCGGGTCACCCGTGCGGTTCGAGGAGTCTTCGCGGGTGCAGGGGCAGGCTTCTGTGGCGGACGCCGGTCGCGTGCCAGAGCGCGTTCGCCAGGGCCGCCGCGGTGCCTACGACGCCGATCTCGCCGAGGCCTTTGATGCCGACGGGGTCGTCCGCGAGCGGGTCGTCGAGCCAGTCGGCCTCGATGTGCGGCGTGTCGGCGTGGGTGGCGATGTGATAGCCGGTGACCGGGGTGCCGTGGGGGCCGTCGCGCAGGGCCTCTTCGTGGAGGGCCATGGAGAGGCCCCAGGTCATGCCGCCGATGAGCTGGCCGCGGGCCGTGAGGGGGTTGACGATCGTGCCGGCCGCGTAGATGCCGAGCAGGCGGCGGACGCGGATCTCGCCGGTGGCGGGGTCGACCGCCACCTCGGCGAACTGGGCGCCGAAGGAGTGGCGTTCGGCCGGGGGGAGGGCGTGTACCGCCTGGGTGGTGTCGGCGGTCACCGTCACGTCGTTCGGGGGCGTGGCGGTGAGCTGGTCGCGCAGGGACGCCGATGCCTGCCGCACCGCCCAGGACCAGGAGCGGGTGCCCATGGAGCCGCCCGCGAACATCGCGGGACCCAGGTCGCTGTCGCCGATGCGGATACGGATACGGTCCGGGCTCACCTCCAGGGCGTCGGCGGCTATCGACGTCAGTGCGGTGCGGGCGCCCGTGCCGATGTCGGCGGCGTCGATCCGTACGGTGAACGTGGCGTCCGGGTGGGCGGTCACCGTCGCGGTGGACGGGGCCACGTCGGCGGGATAGGTGGCCGCCGCCGTGCCGGTGCCCAGCAACCAGCGGCCCTCGCGGCGTCGGCGGGGGCGCGGGTCCCGGTCGGCCCAGCCGAAGCGGCGGGCGCCCTCGTCGAAGCAGGCGAGGAGGGCGCGGCCTGCGAAGGGCAGGGCGGAGAGGGGACCGCACGTCGGTTCGTTGCGGCGGCGCAGTTCGATGGGGTCGAGGCGGCATGTCTCGGCGAGTTCGTCCATGGCCGACTCCAGGGCGAAGGAGCCCGGCGCGTTGCCCGGCGCGCGCATCCAGGCCGGGGTCGGTACGTCGCGTCGTAGCAGGCGATGGATCGTGTGGTGGGCGGGGGCGGCGTAGAGGACGCGGGTGGGGGCGGTGCTCGGTTCGATGAAGTCGTGGACGGTGGAGGTCTGGCTGTCGGACTGGTGGTGCAGGGCGCGGAGGCGGCCGTCGTGGTCGGCGCCGAGGCGGATGCGCTGGGCGGTGGGGCTGCGGTAGCCGATGAGCGGCGGGAGTTGGGGGTGGGTGAGGGTGACGCGGACGGGGCGGCGGAGGGTGGTGGCCGCCATGACCGCCGCCACCTGCTGGGCGCCCAGGCCCTTGGCGCCGAAGCCGCCGCCGATGTGCTCGGAGCGTACGCGGATCGTGGCCGGGGGGAGGGAGAAGAGGGCGGCGAGGTCGCGGGCGACCCAGGTGGTGCCCTGGTTGGAGTCGGTCACTTCGAGGCGGTCGCCCAGCCACCTGGCCGTCGCGGTGTGGGGTTCTATCGGGGTGTGGTGGTGTTCCGGGGTGCTGTACCACTGGTCGATCGTCACGGCGGAGGCGGCCAGTTCTGACTCCAAGTCGCCCTTGTGGGCTGCCGGATCGACCCACGGGTCCGTAACCGGGGTGTGGGCGGCCGGGTCGTCCGGGGTGAACGTGACGTCGTGCGGCGTCTCGTCGTAGGTGAGGTGCAGGAACTCGGCGGCGGCTACGGCCTGTTCGCGGGTTTCCGCCACGACGAGGGCCACCGGCCAGCCGGCGAAGGGGATGCGGTCGTGCTGGAAGAGGGCGAGGACTCGGGGAGCGCCGAGGGGGCTGATGGCGTCGGTCTTCAGGTGGGGGGCGTTGCCGTGGTGGAGCACGGTGAGGACGCCGGGCCGGGTCAGGGCCGGGGTGGGGTCGAAGGTGTGGACGCGGCCTCGGGCGACGGGGGCGAGGACGAGATGGCCGTAGGCGAGGCCGGGGACAGGGAGGTCGGCGGCGTAGCGGGCGGTCCCGGTGACCTTGGCGCGGCCCTCGATGCGGGGGCGGGGGGTGCCCACGGACGGAGGGGTCATCCGAGGGTGAGGCTGCGGTCCGCCGCGCGGATCCGGGTCATCACCTGGGTCGTGATGTCGGTTTCGGCGGGCAGGGTCACGTAGTGGACGTCGGCGACGGTGTGCAGCCCCTGGACCAGGAAGGCGTACTCCGCGCCCTCTTCCAGGAGGAGCACGATCGGTTTGCCGAGGGCGGAGGCCCAGCCGATCTCGATGTGGGTGCCTGGGGACGCGGGCGCACCGGGGAACGCCACGAAGACGTCGCTGGCGCGTATCTCGTCGTAGTCGAGGCGGGTGCACTCGTCGGGGGTGAGGAAATCGGCGCCCCAGCCCTCGCGGCGGTGGGCGTTGTAGACCTCGTAGCCGTCGGCTTCGAGGGCGTGGATGAGGGACTCGAATCTTGTGCGGAAGCGGTTTTCGAGGACGCCGGTGTCCTGGCTGACCAGGGCTTTGAAGGGGCCGGCGAGGAAGACGCGGCGGGGGGTGTCGTCGGTCAAGGCTTCACTCCGGTCACGATCAGGAAGGGCGGGGTGGTCGCCTCGGCGGGCTCGGGGGTGTCCAGCAGGGTGCCGCGCACGGTCCCCGGATCCGCTACGTCGTCGAGCAGCGGTTCCGTGAAGGTGATCGCGGCGAAGCCCGCGTCGGTGAGGACGTCCGCGTAGGTCTGGCGAGGCCAGTGATGGTCGATCAGTTCCAGTACGTTCCCGCCGGGTTGGTGCAGGAGGACGCGGCGGTGTTCGCCGGTGAGGTAGTGGCGGCCGGGGTCGCCGGACCGGAAGGTGGTGAAGGGGACGCCGGTGGTGTCCGGGTTGGTGTCCAGGATCGTGTAGCGAGCGCCGGGGCGCAGGACGCGGTGGACCTCGGTGGTGATCGCGCGGATGGTGTCCAGGTCGGGGATGTTGATGAAGACGTAGGCGGACAGCGCGGCGTCCATCGAGTCGGCGGGCAGCGGCAACCGCGCTTCGGTGAGCAGGTGGTAGTGGATTCTGGGGTGGGGGCGGCGGGCTCGGGCTATCCGGAGCATGGGGGCGGAGATGTCGGCCGCCGTGACCTCCAGGTCGCCGTACTCGTCGGCCATCCGGAGGGCCACCTTGCCCGGTCCGCAGCCGTAGTCCAGGACGCGGGTCACGTCGGGGTCGCCGAGGCCGAGCCGGGCGAAGACCTGGGGGTAGCCGAGGATGCGTTCGGGCAGGTCGTCGTAGGCGTCGAAGCCGTCAGCGACGGTGGCGGAGTCGTACCAGTCGGTTCCCATCCCTCTCCCCCCTCAGCGTACCAACTGGGCTGTTAGCGAGGCTAGTTCACGTGAACGCCAGGACGTGACGAACCAGCGGTGCGGTGGCGTGAGGGCGGCCAGGAGGTCTTCGTCCACCGGATCGTCGTAGCGCAGGCGGCGGTACAGCTCGAAGAGGAGCAGGACCTGCGCCCAGTAGGCGGGCAGGCCGAGGCTGCCGGTGTCGTGGCCGAGGTGGTGGCGGTTCTGGCGCAGGGCCTCTTCGTGGTGCAGCACCTCGCGGATGTAGGGCCAGTTGTCGCCGTCCGGCATCGTGGGGAAGCGGTGCGCCGGGGGTTCGGCCGACGCGGGATCGGCGAGGACCTCGGCGGCGCGGTGGGCGTCGGGGTCGTAGAGGTGGAGCGAGCCGGCCAGGTGGGTGTAGCCGCCCAGGCGCAGGCCGAGTTCCCTGGCCAGTACTTCCTGGAGGAAGGTGAAGGAGAAGACGTCGCTGCTCATGCCGCGATAGACGTCGTTGGCGCGCATGAAGCCGACCGCGTGCAGGGCGCCGTCGCGGGAGAGGAACTGCAGGCCGAGGGTGCAGGAGACGTCGGGGTTGCCGGGGACGGTCAGTTCCTCACCCCGGAAGATCTGGACCACGGCGCGCTTGCTGTCCGGGTCGGTGCGCAACTCGGAGGTGACGGAGGCCCATTGGCCGGTGCGACGGTTGCCGGTGTCGCCGAAGAGGGCGCGGCCGTAGGCGGTTCCGGTGAGGCGGATGCCGTCGGCGGAGTACTTGCGGATGCTGGGGGCGTAGTACGCGATGAAGTCGAGGTCGTCGCGGCCCGCCAGGTACCAGAGGGCTTCGGCGTAGTTGAAGACGATGTTCAGGCGGCGGGCCGGTATCAGGGGGGTGCGTTGGGAGGCGTCCGTCAACTGGAATCGGATGCCCAGCTGTTCGCGGCTGGGGAAGCCGCGTGGGGCGTTGCGGTAGGCGGGGTCCTCGACCAGTCCACGCAGGAGGGCCGGGTAGGCGTGGTGGAACGAGTCGAACTCCATCTCCATGGGCACTCCGCAGGTCGTCGCCGGGTGTTGGGGCCGGGGCAGGGGGAACGAGAGGGGGATGGTGCTGTGGCGTGGGGTCGTGGTGCCCAACGGGTGGTGTGGAACGCCGGGTTGAGCGGGCGCTGGGTCCGTGGCCGCCGGGTTGAGCGGCACTCCGGGCCGGTTCCCGGGATTCAGGGCCGTCCGGTTCGTGTCGCTGGTCTCATCCGGCGTCCGATGGCTGTCGCCTCGCCGGGTCTCGGCGGCGACCGGCGGATGCAGCCGGTGCAGCGGCGTCCGGTGGGAGCGGGTAGTCGGGACGGCTGTGGCGACGGCGAAGGCTGCGGTGACGGCGGGTCGCATGCCCATATCCCGTCCAACGCGCCATGGAACTGCCCCTTTCGGGTGGCCATCCGCCATCCGCCAGCCGCACCTGGCGGCTCACCATACCCGGCAGTGAGCGGCCTCACCAGTGGACCACGGGCGTCCCACCGCGCTACGGCAGTCAGCTCAGCCGGGCCTTGAACGCGGCCGCCGCGCGCTCCGGGTCCGGGGAGGCGTTGATCGCGCGGACGACGGCGATCCGCCGGGCACCGGCGTCGAGGACCTGGGACAGCCGGTCCTCGTCGATGCCGCCGATGGCGAACCAGGGCCGTTCCGGGGCGACTTGGGCGGCAATGCGGACGAGGTCGAGACCGGCGGCGGGGCGGCCGGGCTTGGTGGGGGTGGGCCAGCAGGGACCGACGCTGAAGTAGTCCAGGCCGGGCTCCTTCGCTGCGGCAGTGGTCTGCGCGGGGTCGTGGGTGGAGCGGCCGATCAGCACACGGTCGCCGACGATACGGCGGGCGTGGTGCAGAGGCAGGTCGTCCTGGCCGAGGTGCAGAATGTCCGCCCCGGCGGCCACCGCGAGGTCCGCGCGGTCGTTGACGGCGAGCAGCGCACCGTGGCGGCGGCAGGCATCACGCAGGACCGCGAGGGCGTCCAGCGCCTGCGTGGCCTCCAACGGGCCGTAACGGCGCTCCCCTTCGGAACCTTTGTCGCGCAACTGGAGCACATCGACGCCACCGGCGAGGGCGGCATCGGCGAAATCAGCCAGATCCCTGCTGTCCCTGCGGGCGTCGGTACACAGGTAGAGTGCCGCCCTCGCAAAGCGTTCACTGATCGTCACCTGACACAACGTAATCGGTTGTTCCACTTCATGGCCACGTTTCGACCGTACGGAGCGGGATATTCCTTCCTCGGGAAGGAGACCGAACGCTTTGTTTTCTCGCCGTCTGAGTGTCGTGGGCGCCGGAGTTGTCGGCCTGTCGGTGGCCTGGCGGGCAGCCGCCGCGGGGTGGTCGGTCAGCCTGTACGACCCGTTGCCCGCGCGGGGTGCGTCCTGGGTGGCCGGTGGAATGCTGGCCCCGCTCACCGAAGGGTGGCCCGGGGAGGAACACGCGCTGGAGCTGGGCACCGAGTCGTTGCGGCGCTGGCCGTCCTTCGCACGGCAGTTGAATGCGGCTGCCGGGCTGGACCCGGGGCTGCGGACCGAGGGCACGCTGGTGGTGGCGGTGGACTCCGCCGACGCCGGGGAGCTGCGGGTGCTGGCGGAGTGGCTGGCGAAGCGCGGTCGCCGGGTGGCGGCCGTGGAGCGGCGTGAACTGCGGCGGATGGAGCCTTCGTTGGCGGGCGGCATCCGGGCCGCGCTGGATGTGCCGGGTGATCTGGCGGTGGACAACCGTGCTCTGCTCGCGGCGTTGGAGGCCGCATGTGTGGCCGCGGGGGTGCGGTTCGTGGCCGAGCGGGTGGACGATCTCGCCGCGCTGCCGGGCGATCAGGTGGTGCTGGCGGCGGGCCGCGGGTCGGCCGCGCTGCATCCGCTGGCGCGGGTGCGGCCGGTGAAGGGCGAGATCCTGCGGCTGCGGGCGCGGCACGGGGCGCCGGCCCCACCGGGGCGGACGGTGCGGGGCGTGGTGCACGGGCGGCATGTGTACCTCGTACCGCGCACGGGCGGGCTGGTGGTGGGGGCGACGCAGTACGAGGCCGGGGACGATCTGGAGGTCACGGTCGGCGGGGTGCGTGATCTCGTCGCGGACGCCGAGGCCGTGCTCCCGGCCGTCGCCGAGTACGCGCTGATCTCCGCCGACGCCGGGCTGCGGCCCATGACTTCGGACAACGTTCCGCTGATCGGGCGGGTCGACGGCACCACCGTCATCGCCACGGGACACGGGCGCAACGGACTGCTGCTCGCGCCGCTGACCGCCGACGCCGTGCTCGCCGAACTCGACGGCGCACCACTGGCCGTGGCCACAGCCGCCGACCCTGGGAGGACATCGTGAACGTCGTCGTCAACGGGGAGCGGCGGGTGGTGCCCGAGCGGTGCACCACGGCCCGGCTGGTGTCGGCGCTCGGGCTGCCCGAGCGAGGGATCGCCGTCGCGGTGAACGGGGTGGTGGTGCCGCGCGCGGACTGGCACACGCCGCTGACGGAAGACGCGGCGGTGGAGGTTCTGACGGCGGTGCAGGGTGGCTGAGACATGGCGTTCCCCCGGCCCGGTCGGGGGCGCCCTGCCAAGAGATACCAACGGGAGTGCACGGTGACTGAACCACTGGAGATAGCCGGTCGAACGTTCGGGTCGCGGCTGATCACCGGGACGGGCGGCGCGGCGAACCTCGCTGTGCTGGAGCGCGCCCTGATCGCGTCCGGTACGGAGTTGACCACAGTGGCGATGCGCCGCGTGGACGCCACGGGAGCCAATGGGCTGCTGGAGCTGCTGCGGCGGCTGAAGATCACCGTATTGCCGAACACGGCCGGTTGCCGGGGCGCGGCGGAGGCGGTGCTCACGGCGCGGCTGGCGCGGGAGGCGCTGGAGACCGACTGGGTGAAGCTGGAGGTCGTCGCCGATGACCGCACCCTGCTGCCGGACGTCGGTGAACTGGTCTACGCCGCCGAGCAGTTGGTGGACGACGGGTTCACCGTCCTGCCGTACACCACGGATGATCCGATCGTGGCGCGGCGGCTGGAGGACGCGGGGTGCGCGGCCGTGATGCCGCTGGGGTCCCCCATCGGTACCGGGCGGGGGATCTCCAATCCGCACAATCTGGAGATGATCGTCGAGGGTGCGGGGGTGCCGGTGATCCTCGACGCGGGGATCGGTACGGCGAGCGACGCGGCGCTGGCGATGGAACTCGGGTGCGACGCGGTGCTGTTGGCCACGGCGGTGACGCGGGCGGTCGATCCGGAGCGGATGGCTCGGGCGATGGCGGCGGCGGTGAGTGCGGGGTATGACGCGCGGCGGGCGGGGCGGATTCCGCGGCGGTTCTGGGCGCAGGCGTCCTCGCCCGGACTGCCCGAGGAGGGGGCCGCCCTCTCCTCCGGCCCGGTCGGCTCCTCCCCCGGCCTGGCCGATGGCGGACCGGGCTTTCCCGCCGATCTGCCCGAGGAGGACGCCTCGTGATTCCTGTCGCGCTCACCATCGCCGGAAGTGATCCGAGCGGCGGCGCCGGGATGCAGGCCGATCTGAAGGTGTTCTCCGCGCTCGGCGCGTACGGCACCTCGGTCGTCACCGCCCTGACCGCGCAGAACACCGTGGGGGTGCGGTCGGTGCGGCTGCTGCCGCCGGAGTTCCTGGCCGAGCAGATCGACACACTGTTCGAGGATGTGCGGGTCGACAGCGTCAAGGTCGGCATGGTCGGTGACGCGGCGACCATCCACGCCGTAGCGGACGGCCTACGACGTCACCGGCCCGCCACGGTCGTACTGGACCCGGTGATGGTCGCCAAGAGCGGCGACCGGCTGCTGGCCGCCGATGCCCTCGACGCGCTGCGGACCAGGCTGCTGCCACTGGCCGACCTCATCACCCCCAACCTGCCCGAGGCCGCCGATCTGCTCGGCGTCGCGCAGGCCGAGGACGAAGACGCCATGCACGCCCACCTGCGTAAACTCGCCGAGCTCGCACCGCGCGTGCTGCTGAAGGGCGGGCATCTCGACGGGCCGGACAGCGTCGATCTGCTACTGGAGGACGGACGCACGACCCGGTTCAGCGCGCCCCGCGTGAGCACGCGCAACACGCATGGCACCGGGTGCGCGCTGTCGTCCGCGATCGCGGCGCTGCGCCCGCAGCGGGACACGTGGGCGCGGACGGTCGGTGACGCCAAGGACTATCTGACCCGTGCGCTGGTCCACGCCGACCAGCTCGACGTGGGGACGGGGCACGGGCCGCCGCACCACTTCCATGAGTGGTGGCCGGGCGGGGGTGCGCGTCCGTGACCGTGCGGTTCGTGGCGGCGGACGGGTGCTTCAACTTCCGTGATCTCGGGGGCTATCGCACCTCGTGGGGTACGTCCGTGGCGTGGGGGCGCTTGTACCGGGCCGACGCGTTGCATCGGCTCAGCCCTGGCGGTCGGGCGGTGTTCGACGGGCTGGGGCTGGCGAGGGTGCTGGATCTGCGAACGGCTCAGGAGGTGGCGCGGTCTCCGTGGACGCCGCCGGACGCGTGGGCGGGTGAGCGGCGGCATCTGCCGCTGTTCACCCGGGTGCCGGACTGGACGGGTACGGCGCCGGAGGTGCTGGAGGGGCCCGGGTTCGCCGCCGATCACTACTGGGACGTCCTCGCGGAGGGCGGCCCTGCCCTGCGAACGGCCATCGAGACGGTGGCCGCGCCCGGCGGGCTGCCCGCCGTGTTCCATTGCGCGGCCGGGAAGGACCGCACCGGCATCCTCGCGGCGCTGGTGCTGCGGCTGCTGGGGGTGCCGGCGGAGGTCGTGGCCGACGACTACGCCCTCAGCGAGCGGGCCACCGCCCGGTGGGAGGCCTCGGTCGTCGGGGGCGGGGATGACGACACGAAGGCGACGTGGGCGTATGTGCCGCCGTCGCTGATGCGGGCGGACCGGGCGACGATGCTCGCGTTTCTGGAGCGGGTGGACGCGGAGTACGGGTCGGTGGAACGCCTCGTGTCGGGGATGGGGATCGGGGTGGCGTGCGTGGATGCGCTGCGGCGCGGGCTGACGGAGGGGTGACGCGGAGTCCCTCTCAGGCCGGCGGCTCCGTCTCGCCGAGCGCCGTCAGTTCCGCCACCACCAGGTTCCGGATCAGCGTCACCTTGTACCCGTTGTCCGGCAGCGGGCGGGCCGCCGCGAGTTCCGCTTCCGCGGCGGCGGCGTACGACGCGGCCTCGGCCGGTGCCCCGACGAGCAGCCGCTCGGCCTGTCTGGCCCGCCAGGGCCGCGACGCCACCCCGCCGAACGCCAGCCGCACGTCGGCTACGACGCCGTCGCGGACGTCGAGTGCGGCGGCGACCGAGCCGATGGCGAACGCGAAGGAGGCCCGCTCACGGACCTTCCGGTAACGGGAGCGGGCGGCGACCGGCGCGGGCGGGAGGGTGACGCCGGTGAGCAGGGCACCCGGCGGCAGGGCGGTCTCGCGGTGCGGGGTCCCGGCCACCGGGAGATAGAGGTCGGTCAGGAGCAACTCCCCCGGTCCGTCCGGTGATTCGTAGGAGACCGTGGCGTCGAACGCCGCCAGCGGCACGGCCATGTCCGACGGGTGGACGGCCACGCAGTGCGCCGACGCGCCGAGGACGGCGTGGTTACGGTGTTGTCCGCCGTTCCGCGCGGGGCAGCCGCTGCCGGGTACGCGCTTGTTGCAGGGCAGGTTCACGTCGGTGAAGTAGGCACAGCGGGTGCGCTGGAGGAGGTTTCCGGCGACGGTGGCCGCGTTGCGTATCTGGCCCGAGGCACCTGACAGTAGTGACTGCGCCAACGCCGGGTAGTGGCGGCGGACTTCGGGGTGCGCGGCCAGGTCGCTGTTGGTGACGGTGGCGCCTATGCGGAGGCTGCCGTCCGGGGCGGATTCGATCTCATTCAGCGGGAGTTGTCGTATGTCGACGAGATGTGCGGGGCGCTCCACTCCCGTCTTCATCAGGTCGGTCAGGTTGGTGCCGCCGGCGAGGTAGCGGGCGTCCGGGTCGCCGCCGTGCAGGGTCAGGGCGGTGGTGACGTCGGGGGCCTTGTCGTAGGCGAACTCCCTCATGGGGTGGCCTGCTCGGCGGCTTCCCGGGCGGCCTCTCGGGCTGCTTCCGCGATGGCGCGGACGATCGGGACGTAGGCGCCGCAGCGGCACAGGTTGCCGCTCATGCGTTCGCGGATCTCGTCGTCCGTGAGGGGCAGCGGTGATGCCTCGGGGTGGAGGTCGGCGGTGGCGGCGCTGGGCCAGCCTGCCGCGTGTTCTTCGATGGCGCCTATGGCCGAGCAGATCTGGCCGGGGGTGCAGAAGCCGCACTGGTAGCCGTCGAGTTCGAGGAACGCCTGCTGTACGGGATGCAACTGACCGTCCGTGGCGAGCCCTTCGACGGTCGTCACCGCACGGCCGTCGGTGGCGACGGCGAGTTGGAGGCAGGACAGGGTGCGGCGGCCGTCGAGCAGGACGGTGCACGCGCCGCACTGCCCTTGGTCGCAGCCCTTCTTCGTGCCGGTGAGGCCAAGGTGGTCGCGGAGGGCGTCGAGGAGGGTCACGCGGTGGTCGACGGCGGGGAGGATGTGCGGGGCGCCGTTGACGGTCAGGGTGAGGGGGCTGTGGGTGGGGTGGGGGTGGTCGTCGGCTATCGGAACCATGTGCCGCCATGCACCCTCTTTCGACCATCCGGAACAGGATCCAGAACCAATCACATCCGCCGAATGATCACAAGGCTCCCCCGTCAACTGCCCCCGAAATACTGCGGAGGGGCAGTATACGGGCGTGGGCGCGGGCCCGACAGAGGGAGTTCGCGCAGCGCCCCAGAGGGGCGCGGGGAACTGCGCGACCAGCCACGTCGGACCCGCGGATGACGCATCGGATGTCCAGCCGAGCGCTCAGCGTCGCAGGGCGGACATGTTGCGGTAGCCGATCGCCGCGTGTTCCAGGGACTGGCCCGGGTTGGTGGTGCTCGGGGCGTTGTCCTGTTCGACCATCGGGTTGTGGTAGTTGCGGTGGCCCACGCGGGAGAAGAAGGTGCGGTAGTCGATGACGCCGGTACCGAACGGGACCATGTCGTAGCCCATGCCGTTGGTGGCGTTGACGACGCCGTCCTTGGCGTGGAACAGCGGGTAGCGCAGGTTGTGCCGGGTGACCAGGCCGGCGGGGTCGAAGACGTTCGTCTGCGTGGAGCCGTCGTGGGCGGTGTAGCTACGGAACTTGTACTGGGCGACGTGGGCCCAGAAGACGTCCATCTCCAGCCAGATCAGCTTCGGATCGGTGATGGACAGGAAATACTCCAGCTTGCGGATGCCGGAACTGCGGGTCGGGCGGCCCTGGGCGTCCAGGGGACCGCCGTCGAGGAGGAATCCGTAGGCCGCGTCGTGGTTGTGGGTGTAGAGCTTGAGGCCGGCACCGCGGGCGAGCTCGCCGAGCGCGTGCCACTTGTCGGCGGCCACGTCCCAGTCGGACTTGTAGGAGCTGCTGGTGGGGTCGCCACCGGTGCCCATGTGGGCCATGCCGAGGATGTTCGCGATCTCCAGGTGCTTCTTGAAGGTGTCCAGGTCGGCGCCGGTCAGGGGCCAGGAGCCGGGGATGAAGCCGTGGTTGCCCTGGGCGCGCAGGCCGTTGTCGTCGAGCCAGCGGCGCAGCAGCCGGGCGCCTTCCACGGACTCCAGGCTGCCGCCGCCGGGCGCGCCCGGATGCTGGCCGTAGCCCGCGAACTCGACCTGGCGGTAGCCGAAGCGGGCGAGCTGCTCGAACACGGCGCGGAAACCGGAGGGGAGCGTCGTGGACAGGGGGTCACGGCCGATGGCGTCGCGGACCGTGTAGAGGATGATGCCGCGCCTGTCCGCGGGGACGAGGGCCTGGCCGTTGGCGGTGCCCTCGGCCGCCTCGGACCGCGGTGCGGCGTGGACGGGGCTCGCGCCGAGGACCGGCGCGGCGATCGCGCCTGCCGCGACGGCGGTGCAGGTGCTCAGGAAGCGCCGGCGGTCAATGCCGAGGCTGTGGCGCAACTGGTCGTCGGTGTCATGCGTGTGGGTCACGAGTGCCTTCTTTCGTACGGGTGTCGGTGCCGAGACCGGCGAGGTGGAGCAGGAGTGACTTCACGTCGGTGGCCGCGATGCGGTCACCGACGGCGCGGGGGGTGGAGCACAGCAGGAGCGGACCGTCGTCGTCGCTCGTGGGCAGGCGGCCGTGGCTGCCCCGGATCGGGGCCGGATCGAGGGGGACGACCGCCATGCGGTAGCGCAGCCCGAGCTTCTTGCGGGCGAGCGCGGTGGCGGCCTTGACCTTCACATAGGGGTCGAGCGGGTCCATGAACAGCTCGACGGGGTCGTAGCCGGGCTTGCGGTGGATCTCGACCAGGCGCGCGAAGTCGGGGGCGCGGGCCTCGTCCAGCCAGTAGTAGTAGGTGAACCAGGCGTCGGGTTCGGCGATCGCGACGAGTTCGCCGGCGCGCGGGTGGTCCAGGTGGTGCGCCTTCTTGCCCGCGTCGTCGAGGAGCTGCTCGATGCCGGGCAGTGAGTCGAGGGCGGCGCGGGTGGCCGCGATGTCCTCTGGGCGGCGCACGTAGACATGGGCGATCTGGTGGTCGGCGACCGCGAAGGCCCGGGAGGCCATCGGGTCGAGGTACTCCATGCCGTCCTGCGTGTGCACCTCCAGCAGGCCGGCGCGGCGCAGGGCGCGGTTGATGTCGACGGGCCGGCTCACGCGGGTGATGCCGTACTCGGACAGGGCGACGACCGTACGTCCCTGCGCGCGGGCGTCGTTCAGCAAGGGGGCCATGGCCGTGTCGAGGTCGGCGGCCGCCTGCAGGGAGCGCGGGTCGTCGGGGCCGTACCGCTGCAGGTCGTAGTCGAGGTGGGGGAGATAGCAGAGCGTCAGGTCGGGCTGCCTGGTCCGGAGGATGTGGCGGGTGGCGTCGATGATCCAGCGGCTGGAGGCGAGGTCGGCGCCCGGGCCCCAGAAGCGGAACAGCGGGAACGTGCCGAACTTCTCGTGGAGTTCGTCGTGGAGGGCGGGCGGCCGGGTGTAGCAGTCGGGTTCCTTGCGTCCGTCGGCGTAGTAGACGGGGCGCGGGGTGACGGTGATGTCGGTGTCGGCGCCCATGGCGTACCACCAGCAGATGTTGGCGACGGTGTAGCCGGGGTGGACGCGCCGGGCGGCGTCCCACAGCTTGTCGCCGGCGACCAGGCCGTTGTGCTGGCGCCACAGCAGGACGTCGCCGAGTTCGCGGAAGTACCAGCCGTTGCCGACGATGCCGTGCTCGGCGGGCAGGGTGCCGGTGAGGAAGGTGGACTGGGCGGCGCAGGTGACGGCGGGCAGGACGGTGCCGAGGTGGGCACGGGAGCCGGAAGCGGCCAGGGCCTTGAGGTGGGGCATGTGCTCCAGGAGCCGCGGGGTGAGGCCGACCACGTCGAGGACGAGGAGCGGGGTGGGTCGTACGGGCCCGGTCATGGCAGTTCCTTCAGGCCGAGGTCGGTCAGCAGATCGCGGGCGAGGGCGAGTTCGGCGGCGATGCCCTCGACGAGCCGGTCGCGGCCCCGGGGGCGCAGCGCGGGCGGCAGCGTCTGCCAAGTGTAGGTCTCGACCTCCAGGTGGCGGGTGAGCGCGGCCGGTCCGCCGACGAGCCGGGTGAGGGCGGTGCGCAGGACCGGGAGCGTGGAGGTGAGGGGTGCGGCGGGGTTCGCGTGCAGGGGGACGTGGAAGTGGGCGCGCCAGGGTGCGTCGGCGGGGAGGCTGTCCCCGTCGAGGGCTTCGGGGAGGTCGTCGGTGCCGCTGAGGCCGGTCGGGGTGAGCGTGCGGGTCTGGTGCAGGAAGCGGGGCTCGGCGAAGGCGGCGAGGGCCGTCCGGACGTCCGGCCGGCCGGGATGTTCGGCGTGCAGGGCGGCCGACAGCTGTGACTTGACCACCGGGATCCGGGCGTCGGCGAGCGCGTCCAGGGCCGCTTCGGGCTCCTCGAAGGAGGTGGCGAGGTGGCAGGTGTCGACGCAGACGCCGAGGCGCGGGTGGCCGAGGGCGGTCAGCGGGGCGAGGGCGTCGCCGGTGGTCTCCACGGTGCAGCCGGGCTCCGGCTCCAGGCCGACCCGGATCGAGCGGCCGGTCAGCGCTGCCAGCGCGTCGAGGCGCTCGGCGAGGGTCAGCAGGGCGCGGTGCCCGGCGCGGGCGCGCTCCTCGCTCCAGGCGGTGCGCCAGCCGAACGGCAGGGTGGAGACGCTGCCCTCGGTGACGTCGTCGGGCAGCAGCGCGGCCAGGATCCGGGCCAGGGCGGTGGTGTGTTCCAGGCGCTCCGGGTCGGCCCAGTCGGGCTTGTACACGCGGTACTTGACCTCGTCGTCGCCGAATCCCTCGTACGGGAAGCCGTTGAGGGTGACGACCTCCAGGCCGCGCCGGTCCAGCTCGCGGCGCAGGTCGCGCAGTGCGGCCGGGTCGGTGTCCAAGGTGCGGGCCGCGTCGCGGGCGAGCCACAGGCCGATGCCGAGGCGGTCGCGTCCGAGGCTGCGGCGCACGGGTTCGCAGTGGTCGCGCAGTTGGGCGAGGACTCCGTCGAGGGTCTCGGCGGGGTGGACGTTGGTGCAGTAGGCGAGGTGGACGGTCGTACCGTCGCGGTGGCGGAAGCGCATCGCTCACTCCCCGCCGCGCAGCAGGGAGTTGCCCTCGTGCGTGGCCCCCGGTGAGGAGACCTCCAGGTCGAGGCGGCCGCTTTGGCCGTAGAAGGCGACGGGGTTGCGCCACAGCACCCGGTCGACGTCGTCCGCGGTGAAGCCCTCCACCAGCATCAGGTCGGCGACCCGGCGGGTCTTCAGCGGGTCGCTGTGCCCCCAGTCCGCCGCGGAGTTGACCAGCACCCGCTCGGGGCCGTGGGCGCGCAGGATCTCCACCATGCGACGCTCGTCCATCTTGGTGTCGGGGTAGACGGAGAAGCCCAGCCAGCAGCCGCTGTCCTTGGCCTCCTTCACGGTCGTCTCGTTGAGGTGGTCCACCAGGACCCGCTCCGGCGCCAGCGCCGACTCGCGCAGGACGTCGAGGGTGCGGCGCAGTCCGGCGAGCTTGTCGCGGTGCGGGGTGTGCACGAGGGCGGGCAGGCCGTGGTCGGCGGCGAGCTGGAGCTGTGCGGCCAGTGCCGTGTCCTCGGCGGGGGTCATGGAGTCGTAGCCGATCTCGCCGACGGCGACGACCTGGTCCTTGACCAGGTAGCGGGGCAGCTCGTCGAGGACGGGGCTGCAGCGGGGGTCGTTCGCCTCCTTGGGGTTGAGGGCGAGCGTGCAGTGGTGGGCGATGCCGTGCTGGGCGGCGCGGAAGGGTTCCCAGCCGAGGAGGGAGTCGAAGTAGTCCAGGAAGGAGGCGGGCGAGGTGCGGGGCTGGCCGAGCCAGAACGACGGTTCCACGACGGCGCGGATGCCGGCGGCGCGCATGGCCTCGTAGTCGTCGGTGGTGCGGGAGGTCATGTGGATGTGCGGGTCGAACAGTCGCATCAGGACTCCTCGCTGGTCTGCGTGGTGGCCAGGGCCAGGACGCGGTCCAGGCCGTCGGGCACGGGGCGGCCGGCGGCGGTGCGTTCGGCGGCGTAGTCGGCGAGCATGCGGGCGAGTTCGGCGTCGCCCCGCGCCCGTTCGTCCAGGCCCGCGACCGTGTCGACGGGCACGCCGGTGAACAGGCACTTCAGCACGGCGTGCCGCCAGGCGTGGACGTCGAGGTGGCGGGCGGCGTAGGGGCCGAGGGCGGCGGCGACCAGGCGGGTGTCGTTGGTGCGCAGGGCGTCCTCGACCAGGGGGACGGCGTCGGGGCCGGGTACACGGTGGGGCAGGGCGTACAGGACGGCGCGGCGTTCGGCGGCGGTGCCCTGCCGGTAGACGCGGGTGAGGGCGGCGGTGTCGGCGCGGGCCGCGTGCAGGATCAGGACGCGGACGGCGTCGGCGTGCGCGCTGCCGCAGCGGCGGCCGGCCTCCGCCAGGCGCAGCTCCCACACGGAGATCGGCCCGTGCCGGCCGGGGTGGGCGGCGGCATCGTCCAGGGCCTGGTGGAGCCAGGCACGGGCGGCCGGGTCGAGGCTGGTCTCCAGGTGCTCGCGCAGGGCGTCCGGATCGGTCTCGGCGACGGGCGGTCGCGTCATGGAGTGCTCCCTTCTGGCACGGCGGCCGGGATGCCGGTGGCCGCGCGGCGGAGGAACGGCAGGGAGGTCTCGGCGTGCCGGGGGCCGGCGTGGGAGTGGCGGGGCAGTTCGACGACGGTCAGACCGCGGTAGCCGATCGCGGCGAGGGCCGCGAGGACCGGCGGGAAGTCGATCTCGCCGTCCCCCAGCGGCAGGTGGTCGTGGACACCGCGCCGCATGTCCTCGATCTGGACGTGCCGCAGCCAGGGCGCGGCCGCGCGAACGCAGTCCGCGGGCGGGAGCGGTTCGAGGCACTGGCAGTGGCCGATGTCGAGGGTGAGCCCGAGGGCGGGCGGGTCACCGAGGAGGCGCCGCAGGTGGTGGAAGTCGGCGAGGGTGGCGAGAAGGTGCCCTGGTTCGGGCTCGATCGCGAGGGGGATGCCGGCCTCGGCGGCGGCCGCGATGACGGGAGTCAGTGCCTCGGCGAGCCGCGGCCAGGCCGTGGCCGCGTCACAGCCCACCGGGACGATCCCGCTGAAGCAGTGCACCGCGTGGGCACCGAGGTCGGCTCCCACCCGAACCGCCCGCAGGAGCAGGTCCACGCGGCGGGCGCGGGCCCCCGGGTCCGGGTCGAGCAGCGACGGCCCGTGCTTGCGGCGCGGGTCCAGCACGTAACGGGCGCCGGTCTCCACCGTGACGTCGAGCCCGAGCGCGTCCAGCCGACGGGCGATCCGCCGGGTGCGGGCGGTCAGGTCGGGGGCGAGCGGGTCCAGGTGCATGTGGTCGAGGGTCAGACCGACGCCGTCGTAGCCGAGGTCGGCGAGCAGGGCGAGGGCGTCGTCGAGGCGGAGGTCGGCAAGACCGTTGGTGCCGTAGCCGAAGCGGAGGGCGCTCTCCTGGGCTGTCATGTGACGCTCACCCGCCGCGAGAACCGTCGGGCGGCCGCGGTGAGGGCGACCGTGCCCAGCGCCGTCGCGGTGGCCCCGGCGCGGGCGGCGAGGGCCGCCTGCAGCGGGATCGTGGCGCCGATGCCGGCGCCGACGGCGCGCTGGGTGAGCGGGGGTGAGGGGTTCAGGGCCGCGTGGGCGTAGGGGCGGCCCGTGGCCGTGGCGTAGGTGAGCGCGAGGGCGGTGGTGAGGAACCCGGCGTTCCGGCCGGGCAGCGACCGGGCCAGGGCGGCGGTGGTGGCCAGGGCGGCGAGAGGGGCGAGCGGGGATCCGTCACGGGTCTCCTGCCGGGAGACGGTGGTGACCGCGAGGGTGTGGGTGCCGAGCAGCGCTGCCGGGCCGAGGGCCGGGCGAACGCCTCCACCGGTGGCCGCGGCGCCGAGGAGCAGATCGAGACCACGAGCGGCGGCCATCGCTCCGGGACCGGCGGCCGTGCGCTTCAGCACCAGGTCGTACGACCACACGGTCGCCGCGAGCGGCACCGCGACCGCCAGCGCCTGGCGCCCCGCGCGTGCGGCCAGGGCGAGGCCGCCGGCCGTGAGGGCGCAGGCCGCGGTGAGGGCGGCGGCCGGGCCGACCCTGCCCGACGGAAGGGGCCGGTGCGGGCGCTCGACGGCGTCCTCCGCACGGTCCGCCCAGTCGTTCAGGGCCATCCCGGCCTCGTACAGGCACAGCGAACAGCCGACGGCGAGCAGGGTGCGGCGGTCCGGGCGGACGGCGACGGCGGCCGCTCCGGCGAGGGCGTCACCGGGGACGGTGAACAGGGCGGGCAGGCGCAGGAGTTCGGCCCAGGCGCGCAGGGCCGCGGAGGGCGCCTGGCGCACCGGGGCAGTGGTGTGCAAAGCCGCCTTGTCGCCAGGCCGGTGGCGAGGGACCTCGCCCGCCTGTGCGGGGGCGGCCTGCGGCCCCGCCTCGGCTCGCGCCGGTCCGGTGCCGGTGCCGGTGAACGACGCGGCCGTACGAAGGAGTTCGGCCCACACTCGCATGCGGCTCACCTCGCCTCCCCCGAGCCGGCGGCGAAGCGCACCAGTTCCGCGTACTGCTCCGCCAGTGCCGCCGGTGCCTCGCCCATCGGGTCCTTGAAGTAGAAGGCCAGTTCGGCGAGCGGGCCGGTGCGGCCGATTTCGTGGGCGCGGGAGGTGAGGCGGGCCAGGTCGAGGACCAGGGGCGCGGCGAGGGCGGAGTCGCAGCCCTGCCAGGTGGTCTGGAGGACCATGCGGGTGCCGAGGAAACCGTCGAAGGCGATGTGGTCCCAGGCGGTCTTCCAGTCGCCGAGCGCGGGCACGTCGTCGATGTGGACCTCGCCCTCGGGGGTGGTGCCGAGGGTGTCGGTGAGGACGCGTTCCTTGCCGGCGTTCTTGGCCGCGGCGGCGGCCGGGTCGGCGAGGCTGGCGCCGTCCCCGCCACCGAGGAGGTTGGTGCCGGACCAGGCGCGGACGCCGAGCGCCCGCTGCGCGAACATCGGGCCGAGGACCGAGCGGAGCAGGGTCTGGCCTGTCTTGCCGTCGCGGCCCGCGTAGGGCAGTCCGCTCGCCGCGGCGAGCGGGGCGAGTGCCGGGTGGTGCAGGCCCGTGGAGGGGGTGAAGTTGACGTAGGGGCAGCCGGCGCGCAGGGCGGCTGCCGCGTAGAGGGAGCTGGGCGGGAGCCCGGGGCCGGTGGGGGCCGGTTCCGTGGAGGCGACGTTCACCACGACGGCGCGCGCCAGGCCGTGCCGTCGCACGAAGTCCTCGATGTCGGCGGCGAACGCGGTGATCAGCTGCTCCTCGTCCCGCGTGTCGCCGGGGAGCGGGCCACCGGGTCTGATCTCCCGGTCGGCGCCGGTGAGTTCGGCCGCGACCGCGGCGGGCAGGCCGGGCGGGAGGACTCCGCCCGCGGCGAGCTGCTCGGCGCGTTTGGGCAGGGGGCAGTCTGTGGTGTCGTGGCCGCCGAAGACCAGCGAGGACAGGGCGGGCAGACCGCGGCCGGTGAAGGCGGGCGTCTCGGTGACCAGGCCGGTCGGCGGGCGCAGGCCCGCGGTGACGGCGGCGCACCCGGTGACGGCGGTGGTGGCGACGGAGCCCCGGGCTCCGATCAGCCAGACGCCGACGCGCGGGGGGCGGGAGAGAGACGCGGACATGGGCAGCCTCCTTGTCCCGGGCCGTGAGCTCCCGGAGGGAATGGCGGTGGGGGTAGAGAGATGGGGGTGGAGACGGCGGGCGGGGGTCCGGCGTCCCCCGCCCGCCGCCGTTCAGTCGCCCTTGGCGGGCAGTTCCTTGATCCGGACGTCACGGAAGGACACCTGGTCGTCGGTCCCGTGGTTCTGCAGGCCGATGTGTCCGTCGGTGAGGCTCCGGGCCGGGTCGGTGTTGGTGAAATCGTTGATCTTCACACCGTTGAGCCAGACCCGCAGACGTTCTCCCTGCACGCGGATCTCGTAGGTGTTCCACTCCCCCGGCGGGTTCAGCGCCCGGTCGCGCTTCTTCAGGTCGGCCGACCGGAAGCCGTAGACGGCCCCCGTGGTCTTCGCGGGCACGTCGGTGGCGTCGATCTGGATCTCGTAGCCGTTGTTCACGGCCGACCAGGGGTCGTCCGAGGGCGGGAAGCCTACGAACACGCCCGAGTTGTCGTCACCGGCCACCTTCCAGTCGAGCTTCAGCGAGTACGAACCGAAGTCCGACGGGGTGTACCAGAGCATCCCCAGGCCCCCGTGCGACGTCAGTGTGCCGTCGTCGGACAGGGTGAAGCCGCCCGGGCCCGCCTGCCGCCAGCCCTCCAGCGAGGCGGCCGACCCGTCGAAGAGCCGCCGGTAGCCGTTCTCCGGGCGGCAGTCGGCCTGTGTGTCGCCGATGGCCCAGCGGATGCCGCCCAGCAGATGCTGCCGGAAGGCGGGGTCCGTGTAGGACTCCTTGGTGTGGCCTTCGCCGGTGTAGAAGGCCCGGCCTCCCTGGTAGTTCTGGCACCAGGCGATGGGGTGGTCGCCGTTCATGGTGCCGCCGCTGTACGACGATTCGTCCAGGGAGGCCAGGACGTGGGCGCGTTCGCGCGGGTTGGAGCGGTAGTTGTACCACTCGTCCGTGCGGTCCCAGGTCATGCCCAGGTGGGCGGTGGCCGGGTGGCCGCGGTCCTCCACGTTCACCCTGGCGGGCTGGATCGCGGGATGGTTCTGGAAGTAGGCCCCCGCGAGCCCTCCGTAGAACGCCCAGTCGTACTCGGTGTCGGCGGCCGAATGGACACCGACGTAGGCGCCGCCCTGGTGTATGTAGCCCTCGAACGCCGCCTGTTGGGTGTCGTCGAGCACGTCACCGGTCGTCGACATGAAGACGACGGCGTCGTAGCGGCGCAGGTTCGCACCCGTGAAGGCGCCGGCGTCCTCGGTGGCATCGACCGTGAAGCCGTTGGCCTCGCCGAGTTGCTTGATCGTGGCGATGCCGTCGGGGATCGAGTCGTGCCGGAAACCGGCGGTCTTGGAGAAGACCAGGACCCGTTTGGCGTCGGCCTTGGCGTTGCCCGAGTCGGACACGGCGGGTGCCGTCACGCAGCCGAGGAGCAGGGCGGCACCCAGAACTCCGGTGGTGATTCTTCCGGTTGATCGCACGGTGTGCCCTCCTCTCAGCTCGTCGTGAAGGTGAAGTCGTCGATGTCGAACAGGGCGCCGGCGCCTCCCTTGAAGACCAGATACAGCGTGGTGGTGCCGCGCGGGGCGTTGGACAGGTCGGTGCTGACGTCCTGGAAGCTCTCCCAGCCTCCGGTCACCGGCACGGTGGCCGCGCCGAGCAGGGTGCCCGTGGGCGAGCCCGCGCGGACCTCGAGAGCGCCGCCGGCCCCGCCGGAGGCGATGCGGGCGCTCAACGAGGTGGCGTTGCTCAGGACGTACGGCTTGAAAGAGATCCAGTCGCCGTTGTCGACGTCGCCCACCGACTTGCCGCCGTGCGCGGTCGACTTGTTGTAGACCGTGATGCCGGAGGAGTCGTCGAAGTGCTCGGCCTGGCGATGCTTGGGCTGGGTGACGTGCCGGGCGTGCGTGGTGAGCGGGGCCTGCCCGCCACCTCCGCCGTCCGTGTACTGCGCGTCGAAGACCCCGAAGATGTTGGCGTCCTGGTCGTGGCCGCCGTCGGCTGTGGTCTGGATGGTGCCGGAGCAGCCGGTGGCCGAGGTCAGCGGGTGGCCGTGGGTGTCATGGCCGAGGATGAAGTTGACGGTGACCTTGGAGCAGTCGACGGCCTTGCCGTCCTCGGGGTCGCTCACCCTCACCTTGAACGGAACAGCGTCGCCGAACTCGAACAGCTGGCCGTCCTCGGGCAGTTGGAGGGTGACCTTGGGGGCGGTGTTGCCGACGACGATCTGGACGCTGGCGGTGCCGGTGCGGTCTGTCGTGTCCTTCACGGTGAGGGTCGCCGTGTAGGTGCCGTTCGTCCGGTACTTGTGCGCCGGGTTGGCGGCCGTCGACGTGGTGCCGTCACCGAAGTCCCAGCTGTAGGTGAGCGCGTCATCGTCCTTGTCGGTCGTCCCGGCGGAGGAGAAGTTCACGTTCATGGGCGCCTGCCCGGAGGTGCGGTCGGCCGCGGCCTGCGCCACCGGCGAGTGCCGGCCGGTCACGTTCTCGATGCGGAACAGGCCGGAGTTGGCGTCGCCGCCGAACCAGCTGGTGCCGTAGTCAAGGACGTACAGGGCGCCGTCGGGCCCGAAGGCCATGTCCATGATCTGGGTCCCGGTCCACGGGAAGGGGTTGATGGACTGTACGGTGCCGGCGTCGTCGCTGACGATGCGCTTGATCCAGCGGCGACCGAACTCACCGGCGAAGAAGTTGCCGTCGTAGGATTCGGGGAACTTGACCTGCGAGTCGAGCGTGGCGTCGTAGTGGTAGACGGGTCCGCCCATCGGGGACTCGGAACCGGTGCCGAACTCCGGCACGGAGCCGCCGTCGTAGGGGATCCAGGCGGGCTGCGCCGGGGGCAGGTCCGTCAGGCCGGTGTTGTTGGGCGAGTCGTTCTTCGGGGCGTTGCAGTCGAACTTGGCGCCCGAGAGCTTGGTCCCGAAGTCGTAGTCCACATAGGCGTCGTTCTTGCCCGTGCAGTACGGCCAGCCGTAGTTGCCGGGGCCGGTGACACGGTCGAACTCGACCTGTCCGCCGGGTCCGCGGGTGGGGCTGGCGGCACCGGCGTCGGGGCCGTAGTCGCCGACGTAGAGGATGCCGGTCTTCTTGTCGACGCTGAACCGGAACGGGTTGCGGAAGCCCATGGCGTAGATCTCGGGCCGCGTCTTGGGCGTGCCGGGCGCGAAGAGGTTGCCGTCCGGTATGGAGTACGAGCCGTCCGCGTTCACCTTGATGCGCAGGATCTTGCCGCGCAAGTCGTTGGTGTTGCCGGCCGAACGCTGGGCGTCGAAGGCCGGGTTGCGGGTGGAGCGCTCGTCGATGGGGGTGTACCCGTCGGACTGGAACGGGTTGGAGTCGTCGCCCGTCGACAGGTACAGGTTGCCCGCCGCGTCGAAGTCGATGTCTCCGCCGACGTGGCAGCAGATACCGCGCGAGGTCTTGACCTGGAGGATCTCCTTCTCGCTGGCGTTGTCGAGGGTGCCGTCCTGGTTCAGCACGAAACGGGAGAGACGGTTGTAGCCGTCGAACGGGGCGAAGTCGGCGGCGGTGCCGTTCTCGGGTGCGTCGCCCGCCGGGGTGCTGAGCGGGGGCGCGTAGTAGAGGTAGATGAACCGGTTGGTGCTGAAGCCCGGGTCTACGCCGATTCCTTGCAGACCCTCCTCGTCGTGGTTGTAGACGTTCAGCGTGCCCGCGACCTTGGTGTTGCCGTCCGCGTCGGTGAGGCGCAGCTTTCCGTCGCGGGAGGTGTGCAGGACGGAGCGGTCGGGGAGGACGGCGAGCGACATGGGCTCGCCGACCTCGGCCTCGCCCTTGGCGAGGGTGACCTGCTGGAAGTCCTCGGTCGCCGCGGCGGCGCCCTGGTCGGTGACGGCTGCGCCGGCCTGGGGGGTGGTGAGGGTCAGGGTGGCTCCGGCGAGGAGTGCTCCGCTGAGCAGCGCGAGCATCCTGCGCAGGCGTGGTCTGTGGGTCGCGGTGCTGGTGGTGCGATCGTTCCCGTGCACGAAGGGCCTCCAGAATGGGGCTGGTTGTACGGGCGGGTGCGAACGCCGGGATGCGCCGTCATCCCGGTGCGGTGACAACTGACCGTTTATTGGCGTCAGTTGGAGAAGGCCGCGTCGAAGGATGTGGACGGCGGCTCGAAGTCGTAGGCCTTGAGGCGGGTGAGTGCCTCGGGGGCGCCCTGGAGCCGGTCCATGCCGGCGTCCTCCCACTCGACGGAGACGGGGCCCCGGTAGTCGATGGAGCGCAGCATCCGGAAGACGTCCTCCCAGGGGACGTCGCCGTGCCCGGCGGAGACGAAGTCCCAGCCGCGGCGCGGGTCGCCCCAGGGCAGGTGGGAGCCGAGGCGGCCGTTGCGGCCGTCGAGGCGCCTGCGGGCCTCCTTGCAGTCGACGTGGTAGATCCGGTCGCGGAAGTCCCACAGGAAGCCGACCGGGTCGAGGTCCTGCCACACGAAGTGGGAGGGGTCGAAGTTCAGGCCGAAGGCCGGGCGGTGGCCGATCGCGTCGAGGGCGCGGTGGGTGGTCCAGTAGTCGTAGGCGATCTCGCTCGGGTGGACCTCGTGGGCGAACCGCACGCCGTGCGCGTCGAAGACGTCGAGGATCGGGTTCCAGCGCTCGGCGAAGTCCTCGTAGCCGCGTTCGATCATGGACTCGGGGGCGGGCGGGAACATGGCGACCAGGTGCCAGATCGCGGAGCCGGTGAACCCGATGACGGTGTCGACGCCGAAGGCCGCGGCGGCGCGGGCGGTGTCCTCCATCCGTTCGGCCGCCCGCCGGCGCACCCCTTCCGGGTCGCCGTCGCCCCACACCGCGCCCGGCAGGATCGCCTGGTGGCGCTCGTCGATGATGGCGTCGCAGACGGCCTGCCCGACCAGGTGGTTGGAGATCGCCCAGCACTTGAGGCCGTACCGGTCGAGGAGCTGGTGGCGGGACTTCACGTATCCGGGGTCGGCGAGGGCCTTGTCGACCTCGAAGTGGTCGCCCCAGCAGGCGAGTTCGAGGCCGTCGTAGCCGAAGTCGCGGGCCAGGCGGCAGACCTCCTCCAGCGGCAGGTCGGCCCACTGGCCGGTGAAAAGGGTGAACGGGCGCGGCATGGGCGGGCCTCCTCAGTCCCCGACGGGGGTGTAGACGGAGTTCTTCTCGGCGCTCTCCTCCACCGCGGCCAGGACGCGTTGCACCTGGAGTCCGTCGGCGAAGGAGGGTTCGGGACGGCGGTGTGCGGCGATGGCGTGGACGAGGTCGCGGGCCTGGTGGACGAAGGAGTGCTCGTAGCCCAGTCCGTGGCCGGGCGGCCACCAGGCCTCCAGGTAGGGGTGGTCGGGCTCGGTGACGAGGATGCGGCGGAAACCGGCCTCGGCGCCCGGCTCGGTGGCGTCGTGGAACCAGAGTTCGTTCAGACGCTCCAGATCGAAGGCCAACGAGCCACGCTCGCCGTTGAGTTCGATACGCAGGGCGTTCTTGCGGCCGGTGGCGTACCGGGTGGCCTCGAAGGAGGCGAGGGCGCCGGAGGCGAACCGGCCGGTGAACAGGGCGGCGTCGTCCACGGTGACCGTGCCGGTGCCGCCCTGCGCGACCGCGCCGCTCAGTCCGCTGGTGGGTCCGGTGGGCAGCGGCCGTTCCCGGACGAAGGTCTCGGTCAGGGCGGACACGCCGGCCACCTTCTCGCCGGCCAGGTACTGGGCGAGGTCGACGATGTGGGCGCCGAGGTCGCCGAGCGAGCCGGAGCCGGCCGACTCCTTGCGCAGCCGCCAGGTCAGCGGGAAGTCCGGGTCCACGAGCCAGTCCTGGAGGTAGGTCACCCGCACGTGGCGCAGGGCGCCGATCCGGCCATCGGCGACCATCCGCCGGGCGAACGCGGTGGCGGGCAGCCGCCGGTAGTTGAAGCCGACCATCGCCAACCTGCCTGCGGAGTAGGCCTCCTCGGCCGCCCGTGCCATGGTCTCGGCCTCGTCGACCGTGTTGGCGAGGGGCTTCTCGCACAGGACGTGCTTGCCGGCGGCCAGCGCGGCGACGGCGATCTCGGCATGGGTGTCGCCTGGGGTGCAGATGTCGACCAGGTCGACGTCGTCGCGGGCGATCAGCGCCCGCCAGTCGGTCTCGACGGCCGCCCAGCCGTGCCGCTCGGCGGCCGCTCGTACGGCGCTCTCGTCGCGGCCGCAGATCACCGCCAGGACCGGTTGCAGCGGCAGGTCGAACACGCGGCCCGCGGTGCGCCAGCCCTGGGAGTGGGCGGCGCCCATGAAGGCGTATCCGACCATGCCGACACGCAGCGGGCGTTTCCCGGCACGTGCCGGGACCCCTGCCGGTGCCTCCGACTCCGGCTCCGGTGACTGGTGCGGCTGTTCCATGCGCTCGTCCTCCTCTTCGTCGTGGCGCGGTGGGGGGTGCGGGCGATCTGGATCACCGGAAGCCGGTGGACATGTACTGGTCGACGTTGTCCTTGTCCACGACGGCCGAGTAGAGGGTGATCGACGCCGGGATCTCGAACTCGGCGAGGCCGGAGACGCCCTTGCCCTGGCCGAGGGCGCGGGCGAGGTCGATGGCGGAGGCGGCCATCGTCGGCGGGTAGAGAACGGTGGCCTTCAACACGCCGTCGTCCTGCTTGATCGCCTGGAAGGCGGAGAGCGCTCCGGCTCCGCCGACCATCAGGAAGCCGTCCCGTCCGGCCTGCTGGATGGCGCGCAGCGCGCCCACGCCCTGGTCGTCGTCGTGGTTCCACAGGGCGTCGAACGTGGGCTGGGCCTGCAGCAGCTGGGCCATCTTGGCCTGCCCGGACTCGACGGTGAACTCGGCGGCCTGGCGGGCCACCTTCTTGATGTTGGGGTAGCTCTTGAGAGCGTCGTCGAAGCCCTGGCTGCGCTGCTTGGTCAGCTCCAGGTTGTCCAGGCCCGCCAGCTCGATCACGCGGGCGTTCGCCTTGCCCTTGAGCTTCTCACCGATGTAGCGGCCGGCGTTGAGACCCATGCCGTAGTTGTCGCCGCCGATCCAGCAGCGGTACGCCTGCGCCGAGTTGAAGATCCGGTCGAGGTTGACGACGGGGATCCCGGCGCGCATGGCCTTCAGACCGACCTGGGTGAGGGCCTTGCCGTCGGCAGGGAGGACGACCAGGACGTCGACCTTCTTGTTGATGAGGGTCTCGATCTGGCCGATCTGCTGGGCGGTGTCGTTGGAGCCCTCGGTGATCTCCAGGGTGACGTCGGAGTACTTCTTCGCCCGGCTCTTGGCGTTGTCGTTGATGGCGTTGAGCCAGCCGTGGTCGGCCTGCGGTCCGGCGAAGCCGACGGTGACGTGCTTGCCGGGCTTGTCGTCGGCGGCCGGCCGGGTGTCGGCGGCGGGGCTCTCGTTCTTGGGGTCGTTGCTGGTGCACGCCGTGAGAAAGGCGCCAGCGGACACCGCGGCGGTCCCGAAGAGGAGCCCTCTGCGGCTCGTGCGGCCGTTCGTGGCGCGGCTCGTGTGCTCTGGCATGGCGGTGAACCCTTTCCTCAGGTCGTGCTCGCGGTACGGCGCTGGACCAGGACGGCGGCGACGATGATCGCGCCCTTGGCGATCTGCTGGACGTCGGTCTGGAGGTTGTTCAGGGCGAAGATGTCGGTGATCGTGGTGAAGACCAGGACGCCGAGCACGGAGCCGGTGATGGTGCCCCGTCCCCCGCTGAGCAGGGTGCCGCCGATGATCGCGGCGGCGATGGCGTCGAGTTCGTAGAGGTTGCCGTTGGTGTTCTGGCCGGAGCCGGACAGGACGATCAGCAGGAAGGCCGCGATGCCGCAGCACAGGCCGGACAGCAGGTAGAGGTAGAGCCGCTGGCGGCGGACGTCGATGCCGGCGAGCCGGGCGGCCTCGGCGTTCCCGCCGACGGCGACGGTGCGGCGGCCGAAGGTGGTCCGGTTGAGCACCAGCCAGCCGGCGACGGTCACGATCGCGAACACCAGGACGAGCGGCGGAATCCCGAGGACGTAGGAGTCCCGCTCCCCGAGGTTGAGGATGCCGTCGACGGTGACGATCTGGGTACGCCCGTCGGTGATCTGCAGGGCAAGGCCGCGCGCCGAGGCCAGCATGGCGAGGGTGGCGATGAACGGGACCACCCCGCCGTAGGCGACCAGCAGCCCGTTGACCAGGCCGCAGCCGAGTCCGACGACCACCGCCGTGAAGAGGATGCCCGCGAAGCCGTACTCCTGCGTGGCGAGCGTGGTCGCCCACACGGAGGCGAGGGCGACGATCGCGCCGACGGAGAGGTCGATGCCGCCCGAGGTGATCACGAACGTCATGCCGACGGTGACGACGCCGATCACCGAGGCCTGGGTGAGGACGAGTTGCAGGTTCCGGGTGTCGAGGAACTCGTCGGGCTTGGTGACGCCGCCGATGACGACGAGGACGGCGAGGACGCCGAGCAGCGAGAGGGTGCGGACGTCGGCGCGGGCGAGCACGCCGCGCCAGGCGGGGGGCCGGCCGGCCGCCGGCAGCTTTCCGGCGGCGTCCCGGGGCGGTGAGACGGGCTGCGTCATGACGCCGGGGTTCCTTCCATGACAAGGTCGAGGACACGGTGTTCGTCCAGTTCGCGGGCGGGTGCCGTGTGGACGACCCGGCCCTCGCGGAGCACCAGGACGCGGTCGGCGAGGCCGAGCACCTCGGGCACCTCGCTGGAGACGAGGAGCACGGCGAGGCCTTCGTCCGCCAGCCGGCGGATCACCGCGTACAGTTCGGCGCGGGCGCCGACGTCGACGCCGCGGGTGGGTTCGTCCAGCAGCAGCACACGGCAGCCGCGCAGCAGCCAGCGGGCGAGGACGGCCTTTTGCTGGTTGCCGCCGGAAAGGGTGCGCACGGGTGCGTCCGGGTTGTCGGGCCGCAGCGACAGCTCGCGGGTCGCCGCCCGCGCGGCGCTCCGCTCGGCCCGCCGGTCGATCCAGCCGCCCCGCGAGAAGCGGGACAGGGTGGAGACCGAGACGTTGCGGGTGACGGACTCCAGCATCAGCAGGGCCTGTGCCTTGCGCTCCTCGGGGGCGAGCCCGAGCCCGGCGCGTACGGCGGCCCGTACGCTCCCGCTCCGCAACGGCCGCCCGTCGACCTGGACTTGGCCTGCCGTGGGCCTGCGTGCCCCGTAGATCGTCTCCAGGATCTCGGAGCGCCCGGAGCCGACCAGTCCGGCGAGTCCGACGATCTCCCCGGGCCGCACGTCGAGGTCGAGCGGAGCGAACTCGCCGTCGCGGGCGAGCCCGCGGACCCGCAGCACGGGCTCGGCGGCGGGCGGCGTCGCAGGCCGCTCGGGGAAGACGTACTCGACGTCGCGGCCGGTCATCAGCGCGACGACGTCCCGGGTCGGGGTGGTCCGGGCGGGCAGTCCTCCCGCGACCGCCCGCCCGTCCTTGAGCACGGTCACCCGGTCGCCGATGCGCCGGATCTCCTCCAGCCGGTGCGAGATGTAGACGACGGCGACGCCCTCGGCGGTGAGACCGCCGACGATCCGGAAGAGATTGTCGACCTCGTCGGGGTCCAGCGCGGCGGACGGTTCGTCCATGACGATCAGGCGTACGTCGTGCGAGAGGGCGCGGGCCATGGACACGATCTGCTGCTGGGCCGCCGACAACTCCCCCACCAGTCGGCCGGGTTCGATCTCGGGATGGCCGAGCCGCTTCAGCAGGCGGGCCGTCGAGGAGCGGGCCGCCTTGCCCCGTACGACGAAGCCGGCGGTTGTCGGCTCGTGGCCGAGGTGGACGTTCTCCGCGACCGACAGGTGTTCCACCAGGTCGAGTTCCTGGTAGATGGTGGCGATGCCGAGGCGCATGGCGGCGATCGGCGAGCGCAGCGTGACGGGCTCGCCGCGCCAGCGGACGGTGCCGCCGTCCGGCTGATGGGCACCGGCCAGGACCTTGATGAGGGTGGACTTCCCGGCGCCGTTCTGGCCGAGCAGGCAGTGCACTTCACCGGCCTGGACGTCGAGCTCGACGCCGTCCAGGGCGCGGACACCGGGGAACGACTTGGTGATCCCGGACATGCTGAGCAGCGGTGGTTCTGGTGCCATGTGGTTCCCCTAGGCGGGCGTGCGGGCCGGTTTCAGGGCGTGCGAGTTGGTCTCAGGGGGTGCGAGTTGGTTTCAGGGCGTGCTTCGCCCACGGCCGGCGGTGCGGTCGAGGCAGGTGCAGGCGGGCAGGCGGGCAGGCGGGCAGGCGGGCAGGCGGGCAGGCGGGCAGGCGGGCAGGCGGGCAGGCGGTGCCTGGCTACGCCGGGCAGCGGTCGTGCCGACACGAGTAAGCGGTGCTGTCTACACGAGTCAGTGGGCGTGGTGAGGTCTGCCGGGACGGGTGGACAGGGTTGTGTGCGGGTCGGAGGAACGGTCGGCTAGGCGGGTGAGAAGAGATGGTCGCTGATCAGTCGGGCCGCGCCGATGACGCCGGCGTCGGCGCCCAACTCCCCGAGGACGATGGGCAGATTGCCGGTCGCCAGGGGCAGGGACTGGCGGTAGACCTGGGTGCGGATCGCGGCGAGCAGGTTGTGACCGAGACCGGTCACCCCGCCGCCGATCACCACCAGGCCGGGGTTGAAGAAGGAGACGAGCCCGGCGATGACCTGGCCGACGCGGGTGCCTCCCTCACGGATCAGTTCGAGCGCGGTGGCGTCTCCCGCGGAGGCCGCCGCGGCGACGTCCACGGCGGTGAGGGTGCCGTTCGCCGCCAGCCGGGCCGCGAGTTCGCCGGACAGGCCCTGCGTGGCGGCCTGCATCGCCTCCCGGGCCAGGGCGGCGCCGCTGAAGTGGGCTTCCAGGCAGCCCCGGTTGCCGCAGGCACAGGGGCGGCCGTCGGGTACGGCCTGGATGTGGCCGATGTCGCCCGCGCTGCCGGTGGTACCGCGGTAGACGTGACCGCCGACGACGATGCCGCAGCCGATGCCGGTGCCGATCTTGACGCAGAGGAAGTCGGCGACGGTGCGGGCGACTCCGGCGTGCTGCTCCCCCATCGCCATGAGGTTCACGTCGTTGTCGACCATCACCGGGCAGCCGAGTTCCTGACTGAGCGCCTCCCGTACGGGGAAGCCGTCCCAGCCCGGCATGATCGGCGGGGCGACCGGCACGCCCTCGGGGAAGCGGACGGGTCCGGGGACGCCGACGCCGGCGCCGTCGAAGCCCCCGGCGAGCCCGGCGGCCTTCAGCTTTCCGGCCATGTCCAGGACTTGCTCGAAGACGGCGACAGGGCCCTCACGGACGTCCATCGGATGGTTGAGGTGACCGAGGACCTCCAGCTCCGCGTTGGTGACGGCGACGTCGACCGAGGTCGCGCCGATGTCGACGCCGAGGAACCGGAGGTCCGGGTTGAGCCGGACGTTGTGGGAGCGGCGGCCGCCGCGCGATGCGGCGAGTCCGTCGGCCACCACCAGGCCGGTCTCCAGCAGCCGCTCCACCTCCACGGCCAGCTTGGACCGGGACAGATCGACCTGGTCACCCAGCTGGGCACGGGAGTTGGGGCCGCCGTCACGCAGCAGCTTGAGCAGCCGGGCCTGGTGCGCGTTCGCCGGTCGTGCCGTCATGCGTCTCACGTGCCCCTCCCCGCCCAGATCCGGCCACCAGTGTCGGGCTTTCGTAGGGAACGTAGCAGTGGCTGCCGAGCCTGGGAAGAAGTCGCGCACGGATTGCCGCAGACTTTCTCCACTCGCAGGACAAAGAGTGAAGTCCGCGGGGAAGAGCGGCAGTTACCGCGCCCGCATCGGCGCCCGCACCAGCGCCTGCGCCGACGCCGACGCCGACGCGTGAACCGGTCAGCGTTCCTGCGCCGCGGCCAGGGTGTGCACGGTCTCCGCGGTCTCGCGGTACAGCCGCCGGTAGAGCGCGTACAACGCGTCGTACCGGGCGGCGAGTTCGGTGCGGGGCCGCACCGTCTCGCGCACCGGGTTCCAGTCGTCGGCCGAGGTGTCGCGCAGGAGTCGCGCGGCGAGCAGCGCATCGCCGTACGCGGCGCCGACGGTGGTGGCGCGCAGTTCCTGAGGAAGTCCGGTGATGTCGGAGACGATCTGCGTCCACAATGCGCCCTGGGTGCCGCCGCCGACGGCGACCACGCGGCGGATGTCGCCGCCGGCCTCCTCGATGACCTCGATGTTGTGACGGACACCGAAGCCGGTGGCCTCGAGCGCGGCCCGGTAGAGATCGGCACGGGTGTGCGACAGGGTCAGTCCGGCGATGACGCCACGGGCGTCCGGGTCCATGAGCGGGGTGCGCTCGCCGGAGAAGTAGGGGAGCATCAGCAGGCCGTTGGCACCGGGGCCGGATGCGGCCGCCTGCCGGGTCAGCTCGGTGTGGTCCGCGCCGGAGAACAGATCGCGCAGCCAGTTGGTGACCGCGCCGGAGGTGGCCATGCCCCCGGCCAGGTTGCGGGTGCCGGGCAGCGCGCCGACCGTGCCCCACAGGGAGGGGCTGGTGAGCGGCCGGGGCACGGTGTGGATGAGGAACATGGTCGTGCCGTACATGAGCATCAGGTCGCCCGTGGCCCCCGCACCTACGCTCAGGGCCTCGGCCCAGGCGTCGATCGTGCCGGTGGCGACCGGAATGCCGACGGGCAGGCCCGTCTCCCGGGCCGCCTCGGGCGTCACCGTGCCTGCCGCTTCACCGGACCAGCGCAGCGGCGGCAGGTCGAGGCCAGGGGCGACCTCGGCGGCCCAGGGCGCGTACCAGGCGTGGGCGAGTGTGTCGTACAGCGGAGTGCACTGGCTGGCCGAGTGGTGGTCCAGGACGTACGCCCCGGTGAGCTTCCTGACCAGCCAGTTGCTGGGCATGTACAGGCGCCGGGCCCGGGCGTAGACCTCCGGTTCCTCCTCGGCGATCCAGGCGATCTTCGGCCCGGCGGCCTGGGTGCTCAGGGCGGAACCGCCGCGCCGGATGATCTCCGCCGCCCCGAGTCGCTCCTCGAGGCGCCGGATCTGGGGGACCGAGCGGGTGTCCACGCCGTAGAGGACGGCGGGGCGCAACGGGGTGTCGCGCTCGTCGGTGAGCAGGACGCAGGGCCCCATGCCGCTGACGCCGACGGCGACCACGGTGGCGTCGCCGGGACCGGTCAGCTCGCGGGCCAGGCCGGCGAACTCGGCCCACCACACGCCGGCGTCCATCTCGAAGCGCCCGGGGCCCGGCCGGGCCGGGGTGTGTTCCCGTACGGCCGAGCGGATCACCTCGCCGTCCGGTCCGACCAGGACGCCCTTGCTGCTCGATGTCCCGATGTCCACACCGATGACGGTTTCGCGAGCCATGGCGAGGACGCTCGCAGAGATCGATTTCGGGGTCAAGGCAGCGCGGACCGGCAGCTCTCCGGGCGCCCGGACGCCGCCCACGCGACACTTGACGGAAAGCGGTCGAACGGCAAGGGGCGGGAGGCGACGGGCGGTGATCGCGGTCGACCCCACGGACAGTGCCTCCCTGCTGGCCGCCTTCGGCGCGCTCGGCGTCCTGGTGGTGATCTTCGCGGAGTCGGGGCTGCTGGTCTTCGGCTTCTTCCTGCCGGGCGACACGTTGCTGTTCCCCGCGGGCGTGCTGTGCGCGGGCGCCGCGCACCAGGCGCCACGGCTGGCGTTGTGGCAGGTGCTGCTGTGCGCGGCCGTCGGGGCGGTGGCGGGCGGCCAGGTCGGCTATGTGCTCGGGCAGCACGGCGGACGGGCGGTGCTGGGCCGCACCTCCAGCCGACGGGTCAAGGAGGGCGTCGCGCGGGCGGAACGGCTCCTGGCCCGCTACGGCTACCGCAAGGCCCTGGTGATCGGCCGCTGGGTGCCCATGGTGCGGTCCGTGCTGCATCCGGCGGCGGGCGCGCTCGGCGTGCCCGTGCGGACGTTCACCGTGTGGCAGACGGTCGGGGGTGTTCTCTGGTCCCAGACCCTGGTCCTGGCCGGCTTCCTGCTGGGTTCGTCGGTCTCGCACGTCGACGACTACCTGTTGCCGCTGGTCGCCGTGATCGTCGTCGTCTCCCTGCTCCCGCTGCTGGTCCAGGCGCTCCGGGAGAGGCGCGGACGGTGTGCCCGCAGCCCGCAGAGGGAGCAGAACGACCAGGGCGGGCGGAGCGGCCGACGGGGCGAGTGAGCACGCCGGTACCGGGCTCCTCCCCGGGGCGATGGCCTCGCCCGCCCGGCCGCGCATCCCTTCGGTGTCACCGCTCACCGCTGTCCCACCCCCCGGCGTCACCTGCCTGGCCCAACCTCGGTCCGCCGGAGGGGCGAGGTGCTGTGAGGGGTGTGACGGTGGTGGAAGGAATGCGCGCGTGCAGAGGCGCCAAGGAGGCGGAATGTCGGACAGGGGCGACGGCAGTGGCGCGGCGTGTGTCGCCGTACAGAACCAGGACGGCAGCCGGGACCGGGACAGGAGCCCGGTCCCGGGCACGTCGTGTGCGCTGCCCGGGGATCCCTTCGGTCAGGTGAGCGGCGTCGCCGACGCCGTGCTCTACGAGGGGTACCTCCTCTATCCGTACCGACGCTCCTCGGGCAAGAACCGCGTCCGCTGGCAGTTCGGGGTGCTGCTGCCCCGTGAGTGGGTGGAGGCCGACGGACCGGTCCGCGTGGGCATCTCCGGCTCGGCCGACTCCTGGTACCAGCAGACCGAGTGCCTGGTGCGCGTGGGGCGGCCCGGCGCGGTCGTACAGGTCCGGGTCCGGTATCTGCAGATGCAGCACAAGCAGGTGGAGGCGGCCGGCGACGGCGGGTTCCGTGCCGTCGAGTCGCTGCGGACGGACGACGGGACGACACATCTGAGCTTCGACGAGGCCGTGCCGCGTGAGGTCGACCTCGTATGGCCGCTGGAGGATCTGCTGCGCGGCCCGTGTCGCGCGCCGGTCTCCGCCCAGGCCTCGACGGAGACCGAACCGCTGTCCGAAGGCGCCGGGCGGGTGGTGCGACGGCGCGAGGAGGTCCGGGCGCACACCACGGTCGAGGCCGAGCACCTCGGCGCCGAGGTCTACCGGCTGCGGGTGCGCACCGAGAACGCCGGATCCGCGCCCGACCCCCGTGTCCCGCGCGGTGAGGCGCTGCGCCGGGCGCTGCTCGCCGCCCACACCCTCATCGGTGGCGAGGGCCTCGAGTTCGTCTCGCTGATCGATCCTCCCGCCGCGCTGCGGGACCACGTCCGCGACTGCCGCAACGCGTTCACGTTCCCCGTCCTCGGCGGCGAACCCCCGCGGACGGACGACGGCGCCGGCGCCACCGGTCCGGTCGTCCTCTCCTCGCCGATCATCCTTCCCGACCACCCGCAGGTCGCCCCCGAGAGTCCGGGCGATCTCCACGACGCCGCCGAGATCGACGAGATCCTGACGCTGCGCACGATGCTGCTGACCGACGAGGAGAAGGCCGAGGCCCGGGCCACCGACCCGCGCGCCGCGCGCATCCTCGACCGGGTCGACACGATGCCCCGGGAGGTGTTCTCCCGGCTGCACGGCGCCATCCGCTCACTGACCCCGGCCGCCCCGGCCCGGACACCCTCGACCCGGCCCAAGACAACCGCGGCCCAGCCCGTGGCAGCCGCCGCGCCCATGGCACCCGCCGTCCGGCCCTGGACACGGGACGCCGCGGCCCCGCCATCCGCCGCCTTCTCCCAGGTCCCCGCCTCCGGTCGGCCCGCCTGGTGGCAGGAGGGTGCCGACGACGGGCTGTCACCGACCACGGACACCGTGCTCGTGGACGGCGTCCCGGTCGGCGGCGGCAGCCGGGTGCGGCTGTGCCCGCGCGGCCGGGGCGCCGACGCGCAGGACATGTTCCTGGCCGGCCGGACCGCGCAGGTGGCCGCGGTCTTCCACGACGTGGACGGGAGCGTGCACCTGGCGGTGACCGTCGACGGCGATCCCGCGGCCGAACTGCACGGCTGGTACGGCCGTTTCCACTACTTCCGGCCCGACGAGCTCGAACCGCTCGGACAGGCGGACACACCCGCTCCGGCGGACCCCGCCGATCCGGGCCGGCCATCGGGGCCCCAGTCCCCGCGGCCCAGGCACCCGGCCGCCGGACCGGAGGAGGGACGGCTCGATGGACGCCCCTGAGTCACCGGCGCACGACCACCGGCCGGTCGGACACCCCCTCGGCGACCCCGACGCGGCCGCCCCCGACCGACTCCTCGACCGACTGGAGCAAAGGCGGACCACATGACCACCCAGAGCGGCACCACCGAAGTCCGCGGCGCGCCCGAGCGGGCCGACGAGCAAAAGGGGATCGACGAGATCCACATCCTCTGGATCTCCGAGGGCATGAGCTGCGACGGCGACACCGTCTCCGTGACGGCAGCCGACCAGCCGTCCATCGAGGACGTCGTCCTCGGCCTCATCCCCGGCCTGCCGAAGGTCAACCTGGTCAACAAGGTGCTCTCGCCCAGCCTGGGCGGCGAGGACTTCCTGGCCCCCTACCGGGCGGCCGCACAGGGCGAGCTGTCCCCGTTCATCCTCGTCATCGAGGGCTCGATCCCGAACCAGAACATCATCGACGGCGACGGCTACTGGACGTCGTTCGGCAACGACCCGGAGACCGGGCAGCCGCAGACCCTGAACTGGTGGATCGACCAACTCGCGCCCAAGGCCTGGGCGGTGGTCGCCGCGGGCACCTGCGCGACGTACGGCGGCATCCACGCGATGGCGGGCAACCCCACCGGCTGCATGGGCCTGGCCGACTACCTGGGCTGGGAGTTCAAGTCCACGGCCGGCCTGCCCGTGGTCAACGTGCCCGGCTGTCCCGTCCAGCCCGAGAACTTCATGGAGACCCTGGTCTGGGTGCTGCAGCACGCCGCCGGCAACGCTCCCCCGCCCCCGCTGGACCACATGCTGCGTCCGCAGTGGCTGTTCGGGAAGACCGTGCACGAGGGCTGCGACCGTGGCTCGTACTACGAGCAGGGCGACTTCGGACTCGACTACAACTCACCCAAGTGCCTGGTGAAGACGGGCTGCTGGGGTCCGGTGGTCAACTGCAACGTGCCCAAGCGCGGCTGGATGGCCGGCACCGGCGGCTGCCCGAACGTGGGCGGTATCTGCATCGGGTGCACGATGCCCGGCTTCCCCGACGCGTTCATGCCGTTCATGGACGAACCCCCCGGCGGCACGCTGTCCTCCCTGGTCATCAAGCCGTACGGAGCGGTCGTACGCCGACTGCGCGGCCTGACCAACGAGATGGTCAACCACGAGCCCAAGTGGCGCCACAAGAAGCGCAAGCTGACCAGCGGTTACAACCCGCACTGGCGTCCGTGACGCCGCCCGGCACCCCTTCAGCGCATCCCGCCACCCACCCGCCGAACCCGAACAGCGAGGGGCAGTACCGCAGATGACGACCACCGAGTCCCGGAACACAGAACGCAAACCCGCGCAGGTCGTGGACATGTCGTGGGATCCGATCACCCGGATCATCGGCAACCTGGGCATCTACACGAAGATCGACTTCGCCAACCGGGAAGTCGTCGAGTGTCACAGCACCTCGTCGCTGTTCCGCGGCTACTCGGTGTTCATGAAGGGCAAGGACCCGCGCGACGCGGGCTTCATCACCTCACGGATCTGTGGCATCTGCGGCGACAACCACACCACGTGCTCCAACTACGCGCAGCAGATGGCCTACGGGGTCAAGCCGCCCCGGATGGCCGAGCACATCACCAACCTCGGCGAGGCGGCCGAGTACATGTTCGACCACACGCTCTTCCAGGACAACCTGGTGTTCGTGGACTTCTGCGAGGCGATGGTCAAGGCCACCAACCCCGGCCTCCTCACCCGGGCCGAGCGCACCGCCGCGCCCCGCGGCGACATCCACGGCTTCAAGACCATCGCCGACATCATGAAGGCCTTCAACCCCTTCGAGGGCGAGGTCTACAAGGAGGCGCTGAAGGTCAGCCGGACCACCCGGGAGATGTTCTGCCTGATGGAGGGGCGGCACGTCCACCCGTCGACGCTGTACCCGGGTGGCGTCGGCACGGTGCCGCAGCCCAGCACCTTCACCGACTACCTCAGCCGGCTCATGCACGTCATCGACTTCATCAAGAAGTCGGTGGCGATGAACGACGACGTCTTCGACTTCTTCTACGAGGCCCTGCCGGGCTACGAGGAGGTCGGCAGGCGGCGCATCATGCTGGGCTGCTGGGGCGCGTGGCAGAACCCGGACGTCGTCGACTACCGGTACGCCTCGATGAACGAGTGGGGCAAGGCGATGTACGTCACCCCGGGCGTCATCGTGGACGGCAAGCTCGTCACCAACAACCTCATCGACATCAACCTCGGGCTGCGCATCATGCTAGGCAGCTCCTACTACGAGGACTGGGTCAACGAGCAGCCCTTCGTCACCCACGACCCGCTCGGCAACCCGGTCGACATGCGTCACCCGTGGAACCAGACGACGGTCCCGGTGCCGCAGAAACGCGATTTCGACGGCAACTACAGCTGGGTGATGAGCCCGCGCTGGCACCACGCCCAGACGGGGGAGCACCTCGCGCTGGACACGGGCGGCGGCCCGCTCGCCCGGCTGTGGTCGACCGCGCTGAGCGGCCTGGTCGACACCCAGTACGTCAAGGCCGTCGACGGCGGCGTCAGGATCACCCTGCCCAAGGGCGAGAGCCTGCCGGAGACCACGCTGGAGTGGCGCATCCCGAAGTGGAGCAACACCATCGAGCGGGACCGCGCCAGGCCCTACTTCGTCGCGTACGCCGCCGCGATGGCCCTCCAGTTCCTGGAGGAGGCCATGGGTCTACTGCGGGCCGGCGAGACCAAGGTGTTCGAGGACTTCGAGGTGCCGGACGAGGCGATCGGCTGCGGCTTCCACGAGGCCGTGCGCGGTGTGCTCTCCCACCACCTGGTGATCAAGGACAAGAAGATCGCCAACTACCACCCGTACCCGCCCACCCCGTGGAACGCCAGCCCCCGGGACATCCACGGCACCCCGGGCCCCTACGAGGACGCCGTCCAGGGGCAGCCCATCTTCGAGGAGAACGGGCCCGACGACTTCAAGGGCGTCGACATCATGCGCACCGTCCGCAGCTTCGACCCCTGTCTGCCCTGCGGCGTGCACATGTACGTCGGCAAGGGCAAGACCCTGTCGACCGTGCACTCGCCGACCTACGGGGCCACCCATGGCTGACGCCGGACGGCTGCCGGATGCGGCGGTGGAGGCGCGGCTGGCCCGGCTGGACGAGTTGCTGGCCGGTCTGGAGTCCGCGTCCGGACCCGTCGTCCGCGAGGCGCTGGAGACGGTGGGGCTGCTCACCGAGGTGTACGGCGAGGCGCTCGCCCGGGTGCTGGACGGCGCCGACGAGGCGATGGGCGCGCGGCTGGTCGATGATGAGCTTGTGGGACATCTGCTCGTGCTGCACGCGATCCATCCCGAGCCGGTCGAGCGCCGTGCCGCCCGGGCGGTCGAGAAGCTGCGTCCGGCGGTCCGCGAACGCGGTGGCGACCTGGAGTGGGCCGGTGTCGAGGGACGGGTGGCCCGGGTGCGGGTGAACACCGGCTCCGCGTGCGGCTCGGGATGCGGCGGCGGGTCGGCCGACGCCATCGAGGCCGTCCGTGCGGCGGTCCTGGCCGTCGCCCCGGAGCTGGAGGCGGTCGAGGAGATCCGCGCCGAGCGACAGGCCGCTCCCGCGTTCGTCCCGCTGGCGACGCTGACCCGCCGGACCGCGGCGCAGGCGCGAGAGGCGGGGTGAGCGTGGACGGAGCACTGGCCCGCGTCATCCGCTCGGCCGCCGACCGCGCGGCCACGGCCGAGGCCGAGACCTGCGAGCTGTGCGCCGCCCCGGTCGCCGACGAGCACCGTCACCTCTACGACACCACGGCCGAGCAGGTGCGCTGCGTGTGCGGTCCCTGCTCGGTGCTCTTCGCGGACGACGCGGCGGGCCACTACCGGCTCGTGACCCGGCGCCGGCGCCGGCTGCCGCCGGTGGACACGGGGGTGCTGGGCGTGCCGGTGGGGCTGGTGTTCTTCGTGCCGCGCTCCGACGGCACGGTCACCGCGCAGGGGCCCAGCCCGGCCGGTGCCATGCGCTGGGAGGTCGACGCGGCGGCCTGGCAGCGGCTGGCCGCGACGTGCCCGCCGCTCGCCTCGATGACGCCCGAGGTGGAGGCCCTGCTGGTGAACACGGTTCGCGGCATGGACGAGCACTGGATCGTGCCGGTCGACGACTGCTTCCGGATGGTCGCCCTCGTCCGCCGTGAGTGGCGCGGCCTGTCCGGCGGCGGCCGGGTCTGGCCGGCCGTGGAGCGGTTCTTCGCGGAGCTCACCGAGCGGACGTGAGGACCTGGAAGGAGAACGGACATGGGCAAGATCCGAGTGGGCCGCCCCCAGGCGAGGCCCGACACCCCCAGCCACGTGCGCGGGCTGCACGAGGGCAATCAGGGTCCGTACGACAAACAGTCCGGACACCACGACAACGGCACCTCCGACGCCCGCAGGTCCACGGGCATCCACTGGAAACGGCATGACGCCCTGGTGAAGGACATGCCGAACATCTCACCGGGATGACGGAGCAGGGAGAGAACACGATGAAGCACTGTCGAGAGGAACGCACGGCGAGATCGGCGATGACGGGCCGCCAGGTCCTGCTCGCGCAGGCCGTCCTGGTGGGCGGTCTGATGCTGGCCCTGCTGGTCAAGGAGATCCCCGGCATGGTGCGCGAGCTGCGGATCTATCGGATGACCGGTGGCCTGCGCGCCGGCAACCGGTACCCGTGAGCCCGCTGTGCACGAACTGTCGATCGCGACCGCGATCGTGGAACAGGCCGAGGAGATCGCCCGCGCGGACGGCGCCGGCGACGTCGTGTCGGTGACGGTACGGGTCGGCGAGCTGGCGGGTGTGGTGCCGGACGCGTTGCAGTTCGCCTTCGACGTGGCCCGCGACGGCACCGCCCTCACGGCGGCCCGGCTCGTGGTCGAGCAGGTGCCCGCCCAGGCGTGGTGCGCCGAGTGCGCCGAGGAGTTCGCGGTCGGCATGCCGCCGTTCTTCTGGTGCCCGCGCTGCGACCTGCCCTCGCAGGACCTGCGCAGCGGACGGGAGTTGGAGATCACGGGAGTCGAGCCGGCGCCCTGACGACGGCCGGCCCGCCGGGACGAGCACCGGCCCCGCCCTCAGGGCGGGGCCGGTCCCTGTCTGTCCGGGGCGCCGTCGGATGCGACGGCACCGGGGTCAGCAGATGCGCGGCAGCTGCTCCCCCAGCGGCAGGTCCAGCACCCGGGTGCCACCGAGCCCGGTGGCGATGGTGACCATGCCGGGATGCTCCGCCACGCACTCACCGACGAGTGCCGCCCCGCTGCCCCGCGGGTGGGCGCGCATCGCCGCCAGCACGGCGTCGGCCTCCTCGCGGGGCACGAAGGCGACGAGCCTGCCCTCGTTGGCGACGTACAGCGGGTCCAGGCCGAGGAAGCCGCACGCGTTCGCGACCTCGTCCGGGACGGGCAGGGCGCGCTCGCGCAGCCGTACGCCGGTGCCGGAGGCGCGGGCGATCTCGTTCAGGGACGCGCCCAGGCCGCCGCGCGTGGGGTCCCGCAGCACGTGGACGTCCTTGGTGACCTCGAGCATGGTCGCCACCAGGTCCGCGAGGGGCGCGGTGTCCGAGGCGATCTCCACGCCGAACTCCAGGCCCTCCCGAACGCTCATGATCGCCACACCGTGCAGGCCGATCGGGCCGCTGACGATGACGGCGTCGCCGGGCCGGGCGCGCTGGGGACGGATGTCGACCCCGTCCGGGACGAGACCGACGCCGGCCGTGGTGACGTAGACGCCGTCGCCGTGCCCGGACTCGACGACCTTGGTGTCGCCCGTGGCGATGGTGACGCCCGCCGCCTCGGCCGCGGCGCCCATGGCGCGGGCGACGCGCTCGACGACGGCGAGTTCCACGCCCTCCTCCAGGACGAACGCGGCGGACAGCCAGGCGGGGCGGGCGCCGCTCATCGCCAGGTCGTTGACGGTGCCGTTGACGGCGAGGTCGCCGAGGCTGCCGCCGGGGAAGAACAGCGGCCGTACGACGTAGGAGTCGGTGGAGAAGGCGACGCGGGCGCCGCCGAGGTCGAGGACGGCCGAGTCGGTGAGCGCGGACAGGGTGGGGTTGCCGTAAGCGGGGGCGAAGACCTGCTCGATCAGCTCTGCGGACAGGGCGCCCCCTCCGCCGTGCCCCATCACCACCACCGGCTGGTCGCGCAGCGGGGCGGGGCAGGTCCAGTTCGCGGGGTCGACGGCGGCGGCCGCGGTGTCGGCGGTCGCTTCGGTGGCGAGGTCAGCCAACGGGGTTCATCTCCTCACGCGGGATGCGGGAGCCTCGCGGTGCCGGGCTCTCGGTCATGCGGCGATAGAGGTAGTAGGCCGCACAGGCACCCTCGTTGGAGACCATCGTGGCGCCGAGCGGGGTGCGCGGGGTGCAGGTCGTGCCGAACGCGGCGCACTCGGTGGGTTTGATCAGGCCCTGGAGGACCTCGCCCGCCCGGCACTCGGCGGGTTCCTCGGTACGGATGCCGGTGACGTCGAAGCGGTGCTCGGCGTCGTAGGCGCGGAAGGCCTCGGACAGGCGCCAGCCGCTGGCCGGGATCGGGCCGATGCCGCGCCAGTTGCGATCGGTGACCTCGAACACCTCCTCGATCATGCGCAGGGCCGCCGGATTGCCCTGGTCGCGCACGGCCCGTGCGTAGGCGTTCTCCACCCGGTGCTCGCCTCGCTCCAGCTGGTGGACGGCGCGCCGGATGCCCTCGAGGATGTCCAGCGGTTCGAAACCGGTCACCACGACCGGTACCCGGTGCCTCTCTGCCAGTTCCGGGTACTCGGCGGTGCCCATCACGCTGCACACGTGCCCGGCGGCGAGGAAGCCCTGCACCCGGCAGGTGGGGGCCGTCATGATGGCCTCGATCGCCGGGGGGACCCGGACGTGGGAGACGAGCAGGCTGAAGTTGTCCAGGCCGAGACGGCGGGCCTGGTGCACGGCCATGGCGTTGGCGGGGGCGGTCGTCTCGAAGCCGATCGCGAAGAACACCACCTGGCGGTCGGGGTTCTTGCGCGCGAGGTCGAGGGCGTCGAGCGGCGAGTAGACCACGCGGACGTCACCGCCCTCGCCCTTGACCCGGAACAGGTCACGGTCGGAACCGGGCACCCGGAGCATGTCGCCGAAGGAGCAGAAGATCACGCCCGGCCGGGCGGCGATCTCCAGGGCCTTGTCGATGACGTCGAGCGGGGTGACGCACACCGGGCAGCCGGGCCCGTGGATCAACTCCACCTTTTCGGGCAGGAGTTGGTCGATGCCGTGCCGGATGATGGAGTGGGTCTGGCCGCCGCAGACCTCCATCAGCGCCCAGGGCCGGGTGACGGTGGCCCGGATCTCGTCCAGCAGCCGGTGCGCCAGGTCCGGGTCGTTGAACTCGTCGATGTACTTCACTGGACCTCACTCCCGCTGCGCTGCCGGGCCGCCTGCTCCCAGGCGTCGCCGAACTCCTCTTCCAGCAGCCCGAGTTGCTCGAAGAGCTCCAGGGACGCGCGGGCGGATTCCTCGTCCAGGCGCTGCAATGCGAATCCGACGTGGACGATGACGTACTCCCCCACCCGCACGTCCGGCAGGTACTCCAGACACGCCTGTTTCTGTACCCCGCCGAAGTCGATCAGCCCGGTGAGCGGGTCGGCGCCGTCGTCGATGGCCACGACCTTGCCGGGCACTGCCAGACACATGGGTCACTCCGTCTCGTCGTTGTGTACTGATCGTCGCTGTGTGCTGCTCGACGTTGTGTGCTTCTCGTCGCTGAGTGCTGCTCGACGTTGTGTGCTGCTCGACGTGGTGCGCCTCTCGTCGTTGTGTGCTGTTCCGCGGGCTACCTGGCGCGTCCCGACCGGGGTTCATGGGCCGCGACCATGAGCTGTCCGAGCGCCAGACCGCCGTCGTTCGGGGGCACTTCGCGGTGGCGCAGCACCGTGAAGCCGTCCGCCGCGAGCAGTGCGGCGCTCTCCTCCTCCAGCAGGGCGTTGGCGAAGACCCCGCCGGTGAGGGCCACGGTGGCCAGGCCGGTGGCCGCGCGGGCGCGCCGGCAGATCCCGGCGACCGCCCGTGCGACACCTCGGTGGAAGCGGGCGGCGAGAAGCGGGGCGGGGGTGCGGCGGCGCCGGTCGGCCAGGAGGGCCCGGAGCATGGGGGCGGTGTCGATGCCCCACCCGCCCGTCCCGGCCGGCCGGTCGAACCCGAAGGCGTAGGCCTCGTCGCCCGTGCCCCATGCCTGCGTCGCGGCCGCCTCCAGTTCCAGCGCGGCCTGCGCCTCGTACCGCGCCCGGTGGCACACGCCCACGAGCGACGACACGGCGTCGAAGAGACGGCCCATGCTGGTCGTCGGGACGCAGGCCACCTGGCGGGTCAACTGGTTTCGCAGGACGGAGAGTTCGGTGTCCGCGCAGGCCAGGACGCTCGGCAGGTCGGGCTCCCACGGCAGTCCGGCGGCCCACAGCCGGGCCAGTGCGAGCCGGCACGGGTTGGCCACGCCCGTGTCGCCGCCGGGCAGCGGTGCCGGTGTCAGGTGGGCGAAGCGCCGGTGGCCCGCGTAGTCGGCGAGCAGGATCTCGCCGCCCCACACGGCGGCGTCGTCGCCGTATCCGGTGCCGTCGAAGGCGACACCGATCACGGGTGTGGTGCCGTCGAGGCCGTGTTCGGCCATCGCGGCGGCGATGTGGGCATGGTGGTGCTGGACCAACGTCGGTGCCGGGAGACCGAGTTGGGTGGCGCGACGGCGGGCCCGGCCCGTCGAGTGGTAGCCGGGGTGCCGGTCCGCGGCCAGCAGTGCGGGGGTGATCCCGGTGAGGCGGGTGAGGTGCCGCTCGGCTCGCTCGGCGGCCTCGTGGGTGGCGAGGTCGCCCATGTCGCCGATGTGCGGCCCGAACCAGGCCTGATCGCCCTCGCCCAGGCAGAGGGTGTTCTTCAGGTCGCCGCCGACCGCGAGCGCGGGGCGGACCGGGACCGGGAGGGACAGGGGGCGCGGGACGTAGCCACGGGAGCGGCGCAGGACCTGCTCGGTGCCGTCGGGGCGCACCCGGAGCAGGGAGTCGTCGCACGGGGAGGCGATGGGCCGGTCGTGGGCGAGCCAGGCGTCGGCCAGGCCGGCGAGCCGGGTCAGTGCCTCGGCGTCGTCGGTGACGATGGGCTCGCCGGAGCGGTTGCCGCTGGTCATGACCAGGACGCGGGGGCCCGGGGCATCACCGGGCAGCCCGAACAGGAGGGTGTGCACGGGGGTGTAGGGCAGCAGCACGCCCACATGCGGGCTGCCGGAACAGACCTGCTCGGCCAGTCGGGGACCGTCCGCCGACCGGTGCGCGCGCAGCAGGACGATCGGGCGCCGGGGGCCCGTGAGCGCGGCGCGTTCGGCGTCGGAGAGCACGGCGATGCGCTCCGCCGTGGCGAGGTCGGCGCACATCACCGCGAACGCCTTGCCGCCCCGTTCCTTGCGCTCGCGCAGAGTGGCGACGGCGCGGGCGTCGGTGGCGTCGCACGCCAGGTGGTAGCCCCCGACGCCCTTCACGGCGACGATCCGGCCCTCGCCGAGCAGTGCCCGGACCGCTGTCAGGGCCTGCGCGTCGCGGGCCGGGCGCACGCCGGTGCCGTCGGCGGGGATCAGTCGCAGCCTCGGACCGCAGTCGGGGCAGGCGACGGGCTGGGCGTGGAAGCGCCGGTCGGCGGGGTCGCCGTACTCGCGGGCGCAGGCCGGGCACATCGGGAAGCCGGCCATCGTGGTCGCCACGCGGTCGTACGGCATCGCCGTCGCGATGGTGAAGCGGGGGCCGCAGTGGGTGCAGGTGATGAAAGGGTGCCGGTGCCGGCGGTCGGCCGGGGCGGCCAGTTCGCGCAGGCAGTCGGCGCAGGTGGCGGTGTCGGGTGGCAGCTGTGTGCGACCGGTGGACTGCCCGGTGGCGCGGATGGTGAACGGTTCGGTGGCCGCGGTCGCTCCGGTCGCGGGCAGGTCCTCGCAGTCGATGCCGGTCACGGTGGCGAGCGGAGGCGGCCGCTCGGCCAGCAGGGCGCAGAACCGGCCGACGCCGTCCGCCGGGCCCTCGACCTCGATGAGCACGCCGCTCGCGGTGTTGCTCACGAATCCGGCCAGACCGAGGCCGGCGGCCAGCCGGTGCACATGGGGCCGGAAGCCGACGCCCTGCACCGTGCCGCGCACGGTGAGGCGGCGGCGCACCAGGCCCGTGACGGGTGCCGTCACGACACGGGGGCGGACGCAGGATCGTGGGAGTGACCGCCGTCGTCCAGGTGATCACCGCCGTGCAGGTGATCGCCACCGTGCAGGTGATCGCCACCGTGCCGAGCGTCGTCCGCGGGCAGATGGCCGTCTTCGTCGTCGTGCGCGTGTCCGTGCGGGTGCGGGGCGAGGGGGGGCCGGTGCCGTGGGGCTCCGTCGCGGGCGGCCAGGGTCCGTGCGAGGAGAGTGTCGACGCCGTCGTCGGTGCGGGCGCAGGACCGTACGATCTCCACGCCCGGGTTGACCCGCCGGACGTTCTCCCGGAAGGCACTCTCGTCGAAGCCGGCCGCCTCGGCCAGGTCGGTCTTGGTGATGACGACGAGATGGGCGGAGCCGAACGCGGTGGGGTACTTGAGCGGCTTGTCCTCGCCCTCGGTGACCGCCATCAGCACGATCCGCAGGGTCTCGCCGAGGTCGTAGGAGGCCGGGCAGACGAGGTTGCCGACGTTCTCCACGAACAGCACCCGGGTGTCGGCGGGCAGCCAGCCCGCCAGGCGGGCGCGCACCTGCCGGGCCTCCAGGTGACACAGTCCGTCGGTGAGCAGTTGCTGGACCGGGGCGCCGGAGCGCGCGAGGCGGACGGCGTCGTTCTCGGTCGCGAGGTCGGCGGTGAGCGCGGCCACCGGGACGCCCCGCGCCACCGCCCGGGCGAGGACGCGCCCGAGGAGCTCCGTCTTGCCGCTGCCCGGGCTGGACAGCAGGTTGACCACGGCGACGCCCTGCCGTCCGAGGTCGTCACGCAGGCTCGCGGCCAGGTCGTCGTTCTTGGCCAGGACGGCCTGCCTGACGTCGGACCGGCACATAGGCGCAGCTCCTCGGGTCGCACGGGCAAAAGCGGGGGCCTCGGGCCGTGCCGGGCACGGCCCGAGGTCTCACCGATCTTCGGCTCCGCCGACCTCGGGTCAGGGCAGCGCAGCCGCGTGCGGGGGCCCGGATTCCATCGGGCGGCCCAACGGGGGCGCCGGCGCCGCGGGATCGGCGAGCAGCGAGGGGATCAGCGTGTGCAGCGCGTCGACGGCGCGCTCGACGGCCTCCCGCACCGTGTCGCTGAGGCCCGGGGCGATGTCCTCGTCGCCGCGCGGCAGCACCTCCGGCTCGCAGGCGAGGACGAGGACGCGCGGCACGGGCTCGTCGCCGAGGTGCGTGGCGAGGGCCAGCACCTTCTGCGGGTCCATGCCGTGTGCCTCGGGCACGACCGTGCCGTCGGGCGGTTCCGCCTCGAGCAGGGACAGGGTGCCGGGGCGGTGTCCGCGGGGGGCGGCGTCGACCAGGACGGCGGTGGCGCAGCCGTCGAGCAGCGCGTAGGCGAGGTCCATGCCGCGGATGCCGAAGTCCCGCACCCGGACCTCGCCCGGCAGGGGGCGCCGTTCGAGGGCGCGGATCACCTCGGGGCCGAAGGCGTCGTCCCCGAGGAAGATGTTGCCGACACCGGCCACGAGCAGCCCGCCATGGGCCGACCCGCCCGGGGTGCCGTTCATCGGGCCTCTCCGGTGTCTGTCTCCAGCGGGCGGACGGAGGGCGACGGGACCTTACGGACGAAGGCGGAGCGCAGGGCGTGATACGGGGCGGCGGGGTCGTGGAACAGGGCGTGCATGCGGGCGAGTTCGTCGCGCCGGTACTCCGCGAGCGGCCGTGCCTCCTCGTCCGAGCGGCGCGCGGCCGCCTTGGCGGCGATCCGGTCGGCCAGGTCCGGGGCGGCGGCGAGCGCGTCGGCCATCCGCTCCACGGTGCCCGCGAACTCCTGTGTCCCGGTGGGCACGAGCCGGTCGACCAGTCCGATGCGTGCGGCCTGCGCGGCGCCCATCGGCAGTGCCTCGGACGTGAGCCGCTGTGCCATGTCCGCTCCCACCCGGCGGGGCAGGCTGTAGGTCCAGAACTCCGAGCCGAAAAGGCCCATGCGCCGGTAGTGCGGATTGAGGACGGCTCCCGTTCGGCACCACACCTCGTCGGCGGCGAGGGCGAGCATGACACCTCCGGCGGCGGCGTTGCCGGCGACGGCGGCGACCACCAGCCGGTCGGTGGTGCGCAGGATCGCCTCGACGAGGTCGTCGATGGCGTTGAGGTTCTGCCAGGACTCCTCGGCGGGGTCGGCGGCGGCCTCGATGACGTTCAGGTGGATGCCGTTGGAGAAGAAGTCGCGGGCACCGCCGAGGACCAGCACGGTGGTGGGGCGGGAAACGGCGTACCTGTAGGCGTCGAGCAGCCTGCGGCACTGGTCGGTGCTCATCGCGCCGCCGGGGAAGGAGAACGTGAGGTAGCCGGTGGTGCCGTGCTCCCGGTAGCCGATGTCGCGCCAGGTGCGCCGTTCCGTGGGCAGTTCGAGCGGGGCGGGGTCGTCGGGGAGCTCCGCCGCGTGCTCGGGGGAGATGGAGGCGAGCACGTCGATGGCGGGGCGCCGGAAGGGTGCCGGGTCGCCGGAGTTCTTGCGCGGGCGCATTTCCGGGATCCACACGGCGCCGTCGCGGGTGGCGCGGCAGACGCCGCCAGCCCGGGTGGCCAGCAGGTCGCCGGGGCGGCCGTGGAGCCGGTCCTCCGGGTGCCCGCCGTGCAGGAACACCTCCCGGCCGAGGAGTTCGTCCAGGATGCCGGGCTGCGAGTCGGCGCCGCGCAGCTTGCGCAGCACGGTCTCGGTGTCGTCGTGCTCCCAGTCGATGCGGCGCGCGTCCTGCCGGAAGAAGTCGCGCCACACGACGCGCAGCCCGTCGGCCGTCTGCGGACGGGGCTTGTAGGCGCCGTCGGCGTAGCGGTGTACGGCGTCGAGCACGGCGGTCACCGCGGCGTCGGAGGCTTCGTTGCGGTACAGGTCGCTCTTGCCGACGGGCGGTACGGGAAACGTCTCCGCGGCCCAGATGTCCCCCGCGTCCATCGCGGCCTCCGCCTGGAGGACCGTCACGCCCCAGCGCGTCGCCTCGCCGGCGATCGCCCAGTCCAGCGACGAGGGGCCCCTGTCACCGGGGGGTCCCGGGTGGACGATCAGGCAGGTGTGCTCCCGCCAGACCTCCTCGGGCAGTGCCGTCTTCAGCATCGGTGCGACGATCAGGTCCGGGCGCCGCTCGTGTACGGCGGCGCGAACGGGGCCGGTGCCGTGCGTGGCCAATACGACGTCCACGAGGTGGCTCTGGTCCGACAGTTCGGCGTACAGGCGTTGGGTGAGGCTGTTGAACGCGCTGGCGACGAGCAAAATGTCCATGACACGACATATTCGTCCCTCAATGGGATGCCGTGAAGAACCACCGCGGCGTTTCTTCCGTCACAGCCGTGGCCGTGCGCCATGCGGATTATGCCCCGGGCCTGGGATCACACACCTGATCTGCACATCTCAGAGGTTGCGCGCGAGCCGTGCAGCGGCATCGTCCGGGCTTCTCCGTCGGCCGAATTTGCCGACTGCACACCTTCCGCGCTTTAATAAATGAACGAGCATTTATTAATGGGAGGTGGCGACCGTGGGACGTCCCCGAGGGGTGGACGACGCGGTGATCCTGCGCGCGGCGACCCGGGTCATGGGGCGGGTGGGGCCCACGGGACTCACACTGGCCGCCGTGGCGCGGGAGGTCGGGCTCGTACCCGGCACCCTGGTGCAGCGGTTCGGGTCCAAGCGCGGTCTGCTGCTGGCCCTCGCCGACCAGTCCGCCAAGGACGCCGGCGAGACGATCGCGCGGGTGCGTCGGGCACAGGGCTCCGCACTCGGAGCTCTGGCGGCGCTGGTGACGGAAAACACAGTCGCGATGGCCACCCCGGAGCAGTTCGCCCATCACCTGGCCTTCCTGTGTCTCGACCTCACCGACGAGGAGCTCCACGAGCGCGCCCTGACCGTGCACCGCGCCCACGCGCGGGCGATCGGGGAGCTGCTGGCACAGGCCGCCGACGCGGGCGAGCTGCGCACCGGCACAGACGTCACGGCGCTGGCCCGCACCGTGCAGGCGATCATCGCCGGCGCGGGCCTGAACTGGGCCCTCGACCGCGACGGCACCCTCGAACAGCGGCTGCGGCGCGAGCTCGACGCCGTACTCGCCCCCCACATCCCGCCCGCGCACCGCCACGCACCCCCACGCACCGGAGGAATCATGACGACCGACTCACGCCCGCTGGCCGGAAAGGTGGCCCTCGTCGCCGGGGGGACCCGGGGCGGAGGACGGGGCATCGCGGTCGAGCTGGGCGCCGCGGGCGCCACGGTCTACGTCACCGGCCGCAGCAGCACGGGCGGCCGCTCCGACCTGGACCGCCCCGAGACGATCGAGGAGACCGCCGGCCGGGTCACCGCCGCCGGCGGCCTCGGCATCCCCGCCCGTACCGACCACAGCAGCCCCGACGAGGTCCGGGCCCTGGTCGAGAGGATCGCCGCCGAACAGGACGGACGGCTCGACGTCCTGGTCAACTCCGTCTGGGGCGGCGACCCGCTGACCGACTGGGAACATCCCCTGTGGGAGCAGGATCTCGAGACAGGTCTCCGGCTGCTGCGGCAGGCGGTGGAGACCCATGTGATCACCAGCCGGTACGCGCTCCCGCTGATGGTGGCCCGCCAGAGCGGCCTGGTCGTCGAGGTCACCGATGGCAACACCGCCCGCTACCGCGGCAGCTTCTTCTACGACCTGGCGAAGTCGGCGGTCATCCGTCTCGCCGTCGCCCAGGCCGCCGAGCTCGAGCCGCACGGCGTCGCGGCCGTGGCCGTCACGCCCGGTTTCCTGCGCTCGGAGGCCGTGCTGGAGCACTTCGGAGTCACCGAGGACAACTGGCGCGAGGCCGCGGCCCAGGACCCGAACTTCACCCACTCCGAGAGCCCCGCCTACCTGGGACGTGCGGTGGCCGCGCTGGCCGCGGACCCGCGGATCATGGCCAGGACCGGACGGGCACTGGCCACCTGGGGCCTGTACAAGGAGTACGGGTTCACCGACGCCGACGGCACTCAGCCGGACTTCGCCGCCCACTGGGCCCGGAACCTGGAGGAGCAGTTCGGCCCCCTCGGTGATCCGCTGTAACACCCGGCACGGTGACGACCCGGCCGTGGGCGAGCCGGCCGTGGGCGAGCCGGCCGTGGGCGAGCCGGCCGTGGGCGAGCCGGCCGTGGACCACCTGGCCGTTGACGACCCGGCCGTGGACGACCCGGCCGTGGACGACCCGGCCGTGGACGGGCCGCCCTTCGCGCCCGCCCTCGGCCGTCCCGACGCCGGGCCGTGGGCACCGGCCGGCCCTCGCCACCGGCCGCAGGGACGACAGCAGTTGGCTGCTCGTCCTGCCCTCGGTGGAACGCCGGAGGGGGCCTCACGCACGTACGTCCTCCCGTGGGGTCCCGCCGGACCCGCACCGGAGCCGGCCGCCCGTCACAGGAGAGGGCAGGGCGGGGGCGAAGCACGATCCCGGATGCGGGTACTCGCACCTTGCCCAGTCGTCGGGAGTGCGGGTCCACCGCACCGTGAGGAAGGGACCGGCCTCATGCACCACGACGAGATGATCGGAAAAGTGCAGGAGCTCGCCCAGCTGCCCGACCGGCGCGCGGCCGGCCGGGTGGCGCACGCGGTGGTGAGCACGCTGGCGGAGCGGCTGCCGACCGGGCTCGCCCGGCATGTGGCGGCCCAGTTGCCGCCGGACATGGCGGCCGCCATGCGCGAGGCGATGGACGCGTCCCCCGGCACCGACTCGGGAACGGCCTGCGAACGGTTCGGGCTGACGGTCTTCGCCGGACGGATCGCCGACCGCGCCGGCACGGACGAGAGCACGGCCCTGCGCGACGCCGCCGCCGTCCTGGAGGTGCTCGACGCCGCGCTCGCTCCGGAGCTGATGGAACGGATGGCCCGGGCGCTGCCCGCGGACATCCGGGAGCTGCTGCCCGTGGGCCGCGCCGTCGAGAGGAACGAGGTCGAGACGGCGGGCTGAGGCGGAGCTCCGGACGGTTGAGGACGCCGTACGGCAGCCCGCACGGCGAGAACGTGCCGGGCGGGTCGCACGCGTCACGGACGGTGAACACCCGGCGACCATCCGCTGTCCACCCCCGGCGCCCGACGATGAGCCGAAGGCGCACGAGCGCGGCCGACACCGATCGGAGTCGGAGCGAACGGGGCGGGGCACGCGGGGTCGCCGGGTGACCGGGCACGCTCCGACGAACGGAACCACCCGCTTCCTCGGCGGTGATCCGCAGGGGGGAGATCCCGGTCCGTGCCCGCCATGTCCGTCCGGGCGGCGGGGTGCGAGGAGGGGCCCCGTCCGGCGTAACGCGGGGTGGAGGCACGCCTCCGGGGCGGCCGTTGCGCCACCCTCTCGCGAACTCGACGGTATATGGAGGAAGTTGCATGCCCCACGGACGAACGCGCCTTCGTGATCTGCGAGGTTGTCCGGTGCCGTAGGCTGCGGAACGCGCCGCGCGGTGCCGGTGGTCGCCGGTCGGCGGCCACGGGCTCTCCGGTCGCGCGCCACCGTGCCGTCGCACCTGTGACGGGCCCGTCCCCTCGGCGACCGGACGAGTCGAACGACGTCCCTGCGCGCGTCCCCACTCGGGTGCGGCGGCGTGGGCGAGAAGGAACGGAGAAGCGTGGAGTACGCAGAGACACGAAGGCTCGGCGGGCGGGCGTGTGCCGCGCTCGCCGTCTGCGGGGCCTTACTCGCGGGGTGTTCGGGCACCGGTGACGGCTCCGGGGCGCACAAGGAGACGAGCGCCTCCCCCACGCGGTCCGCGAAGGCGAGCGGATCGGGCGCGGCCGCGCCCAACCCGCGGTTCACGGCCGACCCGGCACGCCTGCCCCGGACCCGGTCCGCGGCCCTGACCCTGGTGCGTGCCGTGGCCGCCGGCCCGGACAGCTACGGACCCGGGTACGAGAGGCGCGCCCGGTACGAGAGCGATCCCGCCTCCTGGCCGGTGCTCGGCGACGACTGCGTCTGGCGCCAGGAACGGCTGCCCGCCGACGTGCTGGCCAGCTTCACCCGCTACAGCAGGCTCCCGGCCGGCGGCGGCAGGGGCGAGGTGCGCACCTCGGCCACCGTCACCGTGCACCGCACCACCGGTCAGGCGGACTGGGAGATCGCCGAGACGCTGGAGGAGGCGCTGCGCTGTCCCGACCAGCAGCTGCGGGCGACCGAGCGGATCAGCGGGCTCAACTCGGTCGGCTCCGGGTACGGCACCAATGGCAACACGTCGGCCGACGACGTCCTGCTCGAAGTGGGCAACTACCTCGACCCCGCCCTCGGCAAGGGCCCGACCACCTACCTGTGGGATCAGGTTCGGCTCGGCCCGGTCACCCTCGCCGTGGCCGTCGAGGGTGGCAAAGGTGTCTCGCAGAACGAGCTGCTGACCGTACAGGCGCGGGCCGTCGCCGCCATGGAGACCAAGGTGCGCACCGAGCTGGGAGCCACGAAGTGACCGACCGTTCCCTGCGTCCCTCCGACCCGTCCTTCGTCGGCGGTCACCGTCTGCTGGCCCGGCTCGGCGCGGGCGGGATGGGCGTCGTCTATCTCGCGCGTACGGAGTCCGGGGCGCTCGCCGCCGTCAAGGTGATCCAGGCCGAGTACGCGCACGACGAGGAGTTCCGCGCCCGGTTCCGCCGGGAGGCACAGGCGGCCCGGCGGGTGGACAGCCCGTGGGTGGTCAAGGTGACCGGTGCGGACCCGGAGGCCGAACAGCCGTGGCTGGCCACCGCCTTCGAACCCGGTCCCTCGCTGGCCGAGGCCGTAGGACAGCACGGGCCGCTGCCCCCGCGCGCGGTGCGCGTCCTCGGCAAGATGCTGGCCCGGGCGCTGGCGGCGGTCCACGCGGCGGGGCTCGTGCACCGGGACGTCAAGCCGGGCAACATCCTGCTGGCCGCCGACGGACCGCGGCTGATCGACTTCGGCATCGCCCGCTCCTTCGACGACACCGCGCTCACCTCCACGGACCTGGTGGTCGGCACACCCGGCTTCCTCTCCCCCGAGCAGGCCGCGGCGCGCGGCGCCGAACTGGGCCCGGCGAGCGACGTGTTCTCGCTGGGCTGCGTGCTCGCGTACGCGGCGACCGGGCGGCCGCCCTTCGGCACGGGCGCGACCGACGCCCTGCTCTACCGCACCGTGCACGACGCTCCCGACCTCGATGGAGTGGAGGCCGAGCTGGCGGCCGTGCTGCGGCGCTGTCTCGCCAAGGACCCCGCCGACCGTCCCGGTCCGGCGGAGCTGGACGAGGCGCTCGTGGAGGACGTGCCGTCGGGCACCGCGGACTGGCTGCCGGCCGACGTCGTACGAACCATCGCCGAGCGGTCGGCCGAGATGCTCGCCCTGCCCGAGATCGAGGCCACCGTCGCACAAGCACCGGCTGCTGCCGCGACTTCCCGCCGGGGTTTCCTGGCCGCCGCGTCCGCGGGAGCCGCCGTGCTGGCCGTCGGCGGCGGTGCGGCTGTCTGGGCCGCGCTGCGTGGCACGCGCGGCGGTGACGGGAAGAAGGCCGCGCCGGGCTGGGCGATCGGTGTCCAGGCGGACTTCAGCGGCCCGGGGAAGGCGGCCGGGCAGGCCCAGGAGGAGGGTGCGCGGCTCGCCGTGGAGGAGTTCAACGCGCGCGTCGACCGGTCGTTCGCGCTGCGGCTGAGGACCGCCGACGACGGCGGCAGCGCGGACCGTGCGACGGCGGCGGCACAGCGGCTGGCCGACGACCCGGACGTCCTGGCCGTGATCGGGTCCAGCACCGACGTCACCACGCAGGCCGCGCTGCCGGTCTACGACGCGGCGCTGCTGCCCGTCCTGAGCATGTCGGCCGGGCAGAACCTGTACCAGAACCTGCGCTCCTTCGTCCGTGGCCGCCCGCTGCACGGCACGGTCGCGATGAAGCTGGCCTTCCACTGGGCGGCGACGAGTCACGTCGGCCCGGTCGGCCTGCTCCTGGACCGCAGCGGGGGCGACGTGTCCTGGATGACCGTACAGATGGTCAACCTGATCGTCGGCAAGTACGACCGTGCCACCCACCCACGGGTCGTCCCGGCCGGCACGACCGAACTGGGCCCCGTCATCGACGACATGCGGTCTGGGGGCATCAAGGCCTTCGTGTACGCCGGGCCGCTCGACGGCGCGATCCGCACGGCACGGGCGCTGGACGGCTTCGAAGGCCCCAAGTACGCGGCGGAACCGGCCCTGGACGCCCGGTTCGCGGCCGAGCCCGCCGCCGCGGGCTGGACGGTCGTGGGGTCGGCGATCGGCCCCGGGGCGGCCCAGGTCCGCACCTTCGCCGAGGCGTTCCGCGCCCGTTACGGCCGGGCGCCCGGCCTCTGGGCGGCCGAGGGCTACGACGCGGCGAACCTGCTGATCCGGCAACTGACGGCGGCCGGCGGGAAGCGGCCACCGGCCCGCAAGGCACTGATCGCCCCGCTGCGGGCCGCCAAGTACCGGGGAATCAGCCGGGAGTTCGTCTACGACCCGGAGTATCAGCAGCTCGCCACCCCGGCCAGTTTCGTCCACCAGGTCCGCGGCGGCGCCCTGCACTACGAGGGTCCCGCCCCGGACCGGGCCCCGCAGCCGAAGGGGAGCTGACGGTGCGTCCCCTCACCGCGGACGATCCGGAGGCGGTGGGCGGCTACCGGCTGCTGGCCCGGATCGGGGCGGGCGGCATGGGCCTCGTCTACCTCGCCCGCTCCGAGGGCGGCGCCCTGGCCGCGCTCAAGGTCATCCGCGCCGAGCACGGCGCGGACCCGGGGTTCCGGGCCCGGTTCCGGCGTGAGGCCCGGGCGGCCGCCCGGGTCGACGGCCGCTGGACGACGCCGGTGCTGGCCGCCGACCCCGATGCCGTCGAACCGTGGATCGCCACCGCGTTCGTCCCCGGTCCCTCGTTGGCCGAGGTCGTCGCCGCGCACGGTCCGCTGCCCCCGGTCACCGTGCGGGCGCTGGGGGCACGGCTGGCCGAGGCGCTCGCCGCCGTCCACGCGGCCGGGCTCGTCCACCGGGACATCAAGCCGGGCAATGTGCTGCTCGCCCTTGACGGGCCGCGTCTCATCGACTTCGGGATCGCCCGCGCGTCCGGCGCGACGGCGCTCACCGCGACCGACGCCGTCGTCGGCACCCCCGGCTACCTCTCCCCCGAGCAGGCCCGCGCCCGTGACGAGGAGGCGGGACCGCCGAGCGACGTGTTCTCGCTGGGCGCGCTGCTGGCCTTCGCGGCGTCCGGCCGGCCGCCGTTCGGCCGGGGCCTGGCGGCGGCGGTGCTCTTCCGGACGATCCACGAGGAACCGGATCTGGCCGCCGTACCGGACGACGCGCTGCGGGCCCTGATCGGCCGCTGTCTCGCGAAGGACCCGGCCGACCGGCCCACGGTCCCCGAACTGCTCGGTCTGCTCGGCGACTTCGGGTCGGACGACTGGCTGCCGACGGGACTTCCCGCCCTCATCGCCGAGCGCTCGGCGCGGGCCCTGGACGTGCCCGAGCCGCAGCGGGCCTCCACGGCGCCGGCGGAGCAGCCGTCGCGGCCGAGCCGGCGCCGCTTCCTGCTCCTGGGCACCTCGACGGCCGGCGTGCTGGCGGCCGGCGGGGCGGCCGCCGCATGGCTGGCCACCGGGCGCCGGCCCGCCTCCCCGGCCGCCCGCCCCACCCGCACGATCGCCCTCCACGCGGACCTGACCGGCCCGGGAAAGATCCTGGGCGACGCGATCCAGAAGGGCGTGCGCCTCGCCGTCGCGGAACACAACGCACGCGAGGAGCGGTCGTTCGACGTCGTCCTCCAGGTCCATGACGACCAGGGTGACACCGGGCGGGCGAAGGAGATCGCCCGGCGGCTCGTCGCGGAGACCCGGGTCTGCGCGGTCGTCGGCCCGACCGGCGACGCCACCGCGCTCGCGGCCCGCGACCTCTACAACAAGGCGTCACTGCCCCTGGTGACGGCGTGGGCCGGCGCCGAGAACCTCTACAGCACCGTGTCGGTGACGGTGCCGGCCGTCTTCCAGATCCGGCCCTCCGACGACACGATCAACACCCCTCTCGTCCGCTACCTCACCAGCGTCCGCCCGGCCGCCCGCCGCGCCCTGATCGAGGACGGCGCCGCGCCCGGCTTCAGCTGGCTCATCGCCCAGCACCTGCGCAAGGTGCCCCTGTCCGGCGGCAGGATCGTCAGCCGGAGCGTCCCGGCCGCCACCGATGACTTCGGCCCCGCCGTGACCGCGCTGCTCGCTCACGACCCCCAGGCCGTCGTCTACTGCGGGAGCTCACCCCGGCGCGCGGCCGCGTGCGCCCGCGCCCTTCGGAAGGCCGGTTTCACCGGAACCTGCGCGGCGACCCAGCCGGTCCTCGACCGGATCTTCCTGGACGAGGCCGGCGCCGCCGCGCAGGACTGGGTCTTCTCGAGCACGCTCGTCGACCCGGCCCGGGTGAAGTCCGCCGCCGGCTTCGTGCGCTCCTTCCGACGGCGTTACGGCGTCGCGACCGTCCCCGTGGGTGCCGCCGAGGCCTACGACGCGCTGGGCCTGGTGGCCCACGCCCTCCCCACGGACACGACCGCGGTGGACCGCGGCACCCTCACCCACCGCCTGCGCGCCCTGTCGTACCGGGGCGTCACCCGCACCTTCGCCTTCGCCGCGGACACCGGCGTCGTGGAGACGCAGCCGGGCCTGTTCCTGTGGCAGATACGCAAGGGAGCACCGGCCTTCCTCGGCCAGTACGAGCAGGTCGCCGCCGCATAGGTCGCATCCCCGCCCGAACGCCGGGGCGCGGGCGCGTTGGACGGCCCCCTTCCTTCGGCTGCCCGTACCGTTCTCCCAATATGACGGACGGTCACAGAGTGGGTGCGGAACGGAGGCGGACGGCGTGACGAGTGGCGCGAGCCGGCGAGCGGGGCGGGGGCGTCGTGCGCCGGGCGTGCGCGGCCCGGTGACCGGAAGCCGGACCGCGTACGCCCTACGGCCTTCGACCGTCGCCCGCGCCGTCCCGCGGGCCCCGGTGACCGAGCGCGTCGTGCCGTGGCTGAGGATCAGCGCCGCGTACGCCTGGCGGCTCATCCTCGTCGGCATCGTCGTCTACGGCGTGTTCGGCATCCTGGGCCGCTTCCAGCTGATCGCGGTCTCCCTGTTCCTCGCCCTCGTCGTCACCTCGGTGCTGCGCCCCCTGGCCGACCTGCTGAACCGTGTCATGCCCCGGCCCCTGAGTGTCGCCGTCGCCCTCGTCGGAAGTCTGCTGCTCCTGCTGGGGCTGTTCGCCCTCGTGGGCAACGCGGTTGCGGGCGAGTCGACGCGGCTGGCCGGCGAGTTCCGCGGCGGGGTGCACCGGATCGAGCAGTGGCTGCAGCGCCCGCCGTTCCGGCTCAGTCCCGGCAGACTGGCCGATCTGCAGCGTCAGGTGACGGACTACATCACGGCGCACCGGGCCAGCCTGCTCAGCAGCGCGGTCTCGGGCCTGGGCCGGGTGGTGGAAGTGGTCACGGGCGGCGCGCTGGCACTGTTCGCCTCCGTCTTCTTCATCCACTCCGGCGAGCGCCTGTGGGGCTGGGTGCGGGACCGGTTGCTCCCGGTCGGCGCCCGCCGGGGGTGGGACCGCGCGGGGCAGGCGGCCTGGCGGACCTTCTCCGGCTACACGCGCGGCATCATCATCGTGTCCGCGTCCAACGCCGTGCTCGTCGGTATCGCGCTGTTCCTGCTGCGGGTGCCGCTCGCACTGCCGCTGACGCTGCTGGAGTTCTTCGCCTCGTTCGTGCCCCTGGTGGGCTCACCGGTCGCGCTCGGGGTGGCCACGGTGATCGCCCTGGCAGGGCGCGGGCCGCTCACGGCCGTCGTGGTGCTGGCCCTGATCGTCGTGATCGGTCAGCTCGAAGGGCATGTGCTGCATCCGGTGGTGATGAGCTGGGCGGTGCGACTGCACCCGCTGGTGGTCGCCGTGTCCGTCATCGCGGGCAGCATCATCGCGGGGGTGATCGGGGCGATCGTGGCCGTCCCGTTCGTCTCGGTCGTGTGGGCGGTGCTGAGCGCACTGCGGTCACCACCGGAACAGCAGCCGCCGCCCTGACCTCAACCACCCTGAAATCATGGCGAGTTGGCGGCGAAAGCCCGACAAGATCCGAACAAAGGATCAGTTGCTCCCTCGAACAGGCGATCGTCACTCATGTGTCCACCGAGGCACGGGGGACGGACAGATACTTACGTTGTGCGAGCGACGGGCTGCAGACCGTAGCGGACGCACAGGTCCCATCACGGTTACACCGCAAGGAGTTGCACGACCATGAACCTTCTCACCGATGTCCTCGCCGGTCTCGTCCACTTCATCGGGTGGCTGATCTGACGCACCGGGGCACGTGAAGAAGCGCGGCGCCGTCTCCCCGTCCCAGGGAGGTGGCGCCGCCGTCGTGCCGGGACCGAAGTACGGGCTCTCGGGACCGGGGAACGGACCGGCAGGACCGGCGAACGGCCTCAGGGAGCGATCGGCAGCTGCCGCTTGTGCTCGGTGAGGCGGTAGCGGTCCACGATGGCCCTGAACGCGGCCTCGCCGACGGGCTTGCCCTCCAGCAGGTCGTCGATGTCCTCGTAGGTGACACCGAGCGCGTCCTCGTCGGGCTTGCCCGGGTCCAGGGTCTCCAGGTCCGCGGTCGGCGTCTTGTGCACCAGCGTGGCGGGCGCGCCGAGGGCCTCCGCGACGGCGCGTACGCGCCGCTTGGTGAGGCCGGTGAGCGGAACGACGTCGGCCGCGCCGTCGCCGAACTTGGTGAAGAAGCCGGAGACCGCCTCGGCCGCGTGGTCGGTGCCCACGACCAGGCCGGCGTGCGCGCCCGCCACCGCGTACTGGGCGACCATCCGTTGGCGGGCCTTGATGTTGCCGTGCACGAAGTCCTGGTGGTGCGCGTCACGGAAAACGGTGCCGCCGGCCAGCACCGCCTCCAGGGCGGCGTCGCTGGCGGGCCGCACGTCGACGGTCAGCACCTGGTCGGCCCGGATGAACTCCAGCGCCTGCTGCGCGTCGCTCTCGTCGGCCTGGACGCCGTACGGCAGCCGCATCGCGAAGAACGTCGCGTCCTGCCCCTCGGCACGGAGCCGCTCGACGGCGAGCTGGCACAGCCGGCCGGCGGTCGTGGAGTCCACACCGCCACTGATCCCCAGCACCAGCGAGCGCAGACCCGTCGACGTGAGCCGGCGGGCGAGGAAGGCGACACGGCGCTCGATCTCCTGGCGCGGCTCGAACGACGCGCTCACCCGGAGATCCCGGGCGATCTCCTGCTGCAGGGACATGGGCACCACGTCGGTCACGGTTGTTCCTCGCACTCTGCTGGGGGTCGACTGCTGTTCCGCCGAGCTCAAACTACCCGGAACGCCATCCGCCGGACCAAGCCGGTCCCGGCACCCAAGGGCGCATACAGCGCCATCTGCCTAGGCATCCGCAGCTTTCCGCACCCCGAACACCGCGGGGCCCACCGTGAGGATGCCGTCGGTCAGTGGGCGGCAGCGCACTCCGCCTCCGCCACGCAGCGCCCGCTGCGCGCCGGGCCCGAGGGTGGTGTCCATCCAGGCGCAGGGTCTGGCCGCGCTGCGCACCTCGAACTCCACGGGTCCCGTGCCGCAGTCGAGGAACACGGTCGAGTCGATGTACGCGTCGATGTCCACACCTCGCAGCAGGACGTTGCGCCGCGTGCGGAGCAGGTCCGCCTCTCCCGTGACCGGCTGCGGCAGCCGTTCGGCGGCCATGAGGGTGACCGAGGCGTTGCGGTGGGCCGGGCGGTTGAAGTACCGGTCTCCGACGATGCCCAGGCCCGCGCGGACCTCCGCCGACGTCACCAGGTCGGCGGGCGGCAGATCGGGCAGCCCGTCACCGGGCCGCCCCTCGAACCGGTGCACCGGCGAGACCAGCAGCTGAACGATTTCCACGTGCGGCACGCTCAGAGCCTAATTCGTCGGTGACAGCCCCAGGGAAGGGAGGGTGCCGTTCCCGGGGTGTTCGAGTCCGAGGGCCGTCACGCCTTCTCGGAGCTGGGCTCGCGAAGCCTCTGGGGAGACCGTGCGGACGATCCTCACGCTCGCGGTCGTGGCGGTCACGTGGACGCCGGGCGGATGCCGAGGAGAACACCTCGTCGCCCGTTCCAATCGCCCCGCCCCCACCAGCCGTTCACACCTTCGGCCGCAGTCACCGCACCCGGACCCGCCCCGCCTGCAACACCCCCCTCCCCCTTCCCACCACGATACGATCACGCGCATGACGGCCCCGGAACCGACCATCCTCGCCACCTCCGGCGGACACCGGCTCGGCGCTCGCACCCGGTTGCTCTTCGACGCCCTGGTCCACCACGCGGTCGACCTCTCGGGCGTGCACGGCAGGCGGCCCCGGATCCTGTACGTCGGTACGGCGGTCGGGGACGCGGAGGTGCCGGCCGCACGGATGGCGGAGGCGGCCCGGGTGGCGGGCTTCGATCTCATGCCGCTGCAGCTCTTCCCGATGCCCAACGTGGAGGACGTCGAGGGCACGGTCCTCGACCATGACGTGGTCTGGGTGATGGGCGGTTCGGTGGCCAACCTGCTCGCCGTGTGGCGGGTGCACGGTCTGGACGACATCCTGCGCCGCGCCTGGCAGGCGGGCGTGGTGCTCGCCGGGGTGAGCGCCGGTTCCCTGTGCTGGTTCCAGGGCGGTGCCACGGACTCGTTCGGTCCGCGGCTGCGCCCGGTGACCGACTGCCTGGGCCTGCTGCCGTACGGCAACGGGGTGCACTACGACTCGGACACGGGCAGGCGCCCGCTGATCCACCATCTCGTCGCGGACGGCACGTTCCGGACGGCTCACTGCACCGACGACGGGGTCGGCCTGGTCTACCGGGGCACCGAACTGGTCGAGGCCGTCACCGAACTCCCCGGCAAGAAAGCCTACTTGGTGACCCGGGACGGCGAGCGGACGGTGGAGGAGCGCATCGAGCCCAGACTGCTGCCGGCCCCGGCCTTCTGAGACGGAGGCGTTCGGCCTCCTGCCGCGTCCGCTCCGCTTCGCCCCGGCGGTCGCCGTTCGGCGCGTACACCGCTCAGCCGGTGGCGAACGAGCGCAGCGTGTCTACGGATCCGTTGAACTTGTCGTGGTCGCCGACCGTCGGGCCGGACGAGGTGTACTGCCACATCGTGTACGACGACCAGCCCGCCGGCAGTGTCCCGGTGGTGGAGGCGTACCGGGCGATCCACAGCGGGTTGGCGCCGAAGCCGCCGTAGTTGCCGGTGCACTGGGTCCACCAGCTGGTGGCCGTGTAGATGGCGGCGGCGCGGCCCGTGCGGGCCTTGTAGCGGTTCAGGAAGTCGCGGATCCATTTCACCATGGCGCTCTTCGACTTGCCGTAGCAGGAGGAGCCGTAGGGGTTCCATTCGATGTCGAGCACCCCGGGCAGGGTCTTGCCGTCGGCGGACCAGCCGCCGCCGTGGTCGACGAAGTAGTCGGCCTGGGTGGCGCCGCCGGCGGTGTCCGGGGTCGCGAAGTGGTAGGCGCCGCGCACCATGCCGACCTGGTACGGGCCGTCGTACTGCTGGGTGAAGTAGGGGTTCTTGTAGTACGTCCCCTCCGTCGCCTTGGTGTAGGCCCATTTCACGTCGTTCGCCCACAGAGAGGACCAGGGAACGTTGCCCTGGTGGCTGGCGACGTCCACCCCCTCGGTGCCGGCCGCCCGGGTGCCGGCTTCGGAGGCTCTTCCGTCGTGGGCGAGGACGCCGATGCCCATGTACGCACTGCCGCGCCGGGCTGTCCGCCCGTCCGGGTCGGATACGGCGGGGGAAGCCGCCAAGGTGAGGAGGAGGCCGGTCAGGACGCCCGTGACACACAGGCGTGAGGGGCGGCCGCGGTGGGGGATCTTGTCGCTTCGCACATCATCCATCTGACCCGCGGTCGGGGCGTAGCGCACCCCGGGTTCCGCCCAACGAAGCTGTCGGCGGCCGGAGGTTGGGCCATGTGGGTGGCTTACGGAGGGCATGCGGCCGGCTTTGTGCGTCGCCGCTGCGGCTGTGAGCGGGAACGGTCGTGGGCGGCGCCTGGCGGGTGCCGCCCACGACCGGGCGGGTCAGCCGTCGATGCGGTGCTGGGTCCAGTAGGAGGTCAGGTCCGTGCTCGTGGCGGCCTGGGCGGCCGCCTTGAACTCGGCCGTGGTCGACACGCCGTACCAGTGCGCGGTCGCGTAGTCCTTGAGGAGCTTAGTCATGGCGGTGTCGCCGAGGACGCGCCGCAGGTCGTGCAGGGCGCACTTGCCGTAGCCGTAGACGACGGTGGAGTAGCGGGAGGAGTGCGCGTCCCAGTACGCCATCGAGTTGGTGATCTTCTCTGCGCTGGAGGCCCAGGAGACGGTGCTCCAGCAGCCGGTGCCCGTCTTGCCGAGGGCCAGGTCGGTGGCGTAGTCCGTGAACGCCTCGTCCAGCCAGGGGTTGGTGTACTCGTCGTCGCCGACGATGCCGTACCACCACTGGTGGCCGATCTCGTGGGTGAGGGCGGTGGTGCTGACCAGGTCGAGGACGAAGCCGGGGTACTCCATGCCGCCGAACCAGTAGTTGTTGTCGATGACCGCGTCCAGCTCGCCGTAGGGGTAGGCGCCGAAGCGTGCCGCGTGGGCGTCGACGGCGGTCTTGGCGGTGCTGAGCATCGACTGGGCGCTGGAGGAGCTGATGCCCGAGACGGAGTAGATGTTCACCGGGACGCCGCCGGGCGAGGTGCCGGAGATCTTGCTGAACGGTCCGGCGGCCCAGGCGAAGTCACGGACCTGGGAGGCGGTGGCGGTGGTGATCGTACGGCCGCTGGAGCCCGGGGTGTCGGTGGAGGTGCCGGTGGCCGGGACCAGCAGGCCGCTGGGGTGGTCCAGGGTCACCTTGAAGTCGGCGGCCAGGGAGTAGAACGACTCACCGTTGTTGGTGTACGGGTCCAGGTGCCAGCCGGCGCTGTCGCGGACCGCGAGGACGGGCAGCGCGTTCCCGATGAAGTTGAAGGCGCCGTCGTGCCCGAACCGGTCGGCGCCGCTGGGCACGGTGATGCCGAGATCGAAGCCGACGGTGGCGCTCTGCCCCTGGTTCAGCGGTGCCGGCAGGGTGACCTTCAACGCCGTGCAGTCCGCCGAGAGGGCGCCCGCGGTGCCGCCGGTGACGTCGGTGACCGTGATGGGCATCGCCGCGCAGGTGCCGTGGTAGTTGTCCCACAGCCTGAGGTACACCTCGCTCAGCGCGGTGGCGGAGGCGTTGGTGAAGGACACGCTCTCGTGCCCGTTCCACACGGTGCCGCTCGTGTCGCTGCTGAGGCTGACGGTGTACGAGGGTGCGGCGGGGGTGCGGGCCGAGTCCGCCGGGGGCGGGGCGGTGTCGCCGGAGGTGTCGAGGGTGACGTCGTCCAGGACGAAGCTCGTCTGCAGGCTCACGTCCTCGGTGCCGGTGAAGGCCAGGTTCACGGTCTGGCCCGCGAACGACGACACGTCCAGCGACTTCTTCACGTAGCCGGTGTTCTTGTCGAGGTTCGAGTATGTCGCCAGTGTGGTGCTGCCGATCTTGGCGGTCAGCTTGTCGTACGCGACGGACGAGGTCGTCTCGGCGGTGTCGATGTGCAGCCAGAAGGTGAGGGTGGCCGTGCTGCAGCCGCTCGGGATCGTGACGCTCTGCGCGAGCGTGTCGGTGCGGGTGCTGCCGACGCCGTCGAGCCAGGCAAACGAGGAGCCGCCGTGGGCGCTCTGGCCGGAGCGGCTGGTGATGACCGTGGACGGGGACTGGGTCCAGGGCGAGGTACCGCTCTCGAAGCCGCCGTTGGTGACGGCCTGTGCCGGGGTGCAGGCGGCTGCCATCGGGGCGGTCCTGGCCGGCTGGGCGGCGGCGGGGGTGACGGGGAGGGAGAGGGCGGCCAGTGCGGCGAGGGTGAGCACGCCGGCGCCGAGCGCCTTGTGGGGGGCGGATCTCACACGCTACTCCTTTGCGGCGGCCGGGGTCCCGGCCTGCTCGATGACCGTCCGGCCGGCTGGGGTGCGCCGGGGGGCGGCCGTGGACTGGGGTTGCGCGATCGCTGTGCGGGGCGGTGCGCCGCGCCCTCAGGGGTCGGGGCGTGGGCTGCCGAAAGAGTGACAGATTTGACCGGAGCATGCCAGATACGAGCGGGAAGTGGGTGGCGGCGCTCCTGATGTCGCGTCAGGAAGCGGACACACCGGCGAGAGCCGGTCGCGCCGCGTACGTGGTGGGGGGGCGGGCGCCGCCGGGTCGGGGCGGCGCCCGTGCGGTCAGCTGGGGTTCAGGACCATGAAGACCGCCCGCAGTCGGGCGTCGTCCGGGCCCGGCCAGCCGGTGGCGACATGGCCGACCGCTCCCTCGGCGGGCAGCGGCGGGTTGTCGGGCGCGAGGCCGAGGACGCGGTGGATGTGGAGCGTCGTGCCGTGCGGCGCGGGCAGGCGGGTGCCGTGCTCGTCGTCGGCGGGGGCCGGGGTGAACACGGTGCGCGGGAAGGGCTCGCCGGTGTAGGAGCGGGTCACCTCGTGGTCGGGTGTGTCGGAGACGCTCTGCGCCATCGCCTGGGCCCGGCCCTCGATCAGCGACAGCAGTTCGGTGACCAGCACCGGGTCGTGGCAGCCGTCGTAGACCCAGCGCTTGCCCAGCACCCCGTGTTCCATGGTGCCGACGAGGGCGTGGTCCGCCCCCTTGAGCGGTGCGCCCCGGTAGCTGAGCGGCACCAGGTAGGCCGTCGGTTCGGGGGTGGAGGTGTCGGTGGCCACCATGAACTCGATGCCGACCTCGCCCTCGGGGTCGTCCAGCCGGAATCCGCCGGACTTCGTCAGCACGGGCGCCTGTGCGCCACCGCGGTACCAGGGGCGGGTCGGCAGCCAGGTGGTGAGGAGTTCGAACTTGGTCGGCTTGAGAGTGGTGTGGTGGATGAGGGCCATACGGGAGTCTCTCCTGGCGGACGCGTGGGCGGGCCCTCGCAGCTTCACACATGGCGGTACCGGACAGGTTCTCGGCTGTACATGTGCGAACCGGTCCTGCCTCCCCGAGCCGGGGCGGCAGGACCGGTGGTCGCCTTGGGACGGGTCAGTCCGCCGAGCGGGCGTGCACTCGCTCGAAGGCCGCGAACGCGCTCTCCTGGCGCCATTCCAGCCGTGCCTTCGGGCTGTCCGCCAGCAGCCGCAGACAGGCCCGGGACCGTACGGGGAAGCCGGGCCGCTCGTCACGGCAGGCCCTCACCGGGCGGTACCCGGAGGCGGTGGGGTTGCCCTGCCACAGGCTCGTGCCGGGCAGGAACCCGTACTCGAGGGAGGCGCGGGCCAGGTCCTTCAGGTCGGGGTAGCCCAGGCCGTAGGTGCTGGAGGCGTACTGGTACTCGTGACTGATGTCGATACGGGACACGCCGGGGTCGTCGGTGGAGAGGACGACCGGCACGCCGTACTGCCGGTAGGTGCTGAAGGGGTGGTCGGCGCCCTTGACGCCGAGGATCTGGGCGTTGCTGGAGAAGGGCACCTCGACGGCCACCCGGCGGGCCGCCATCGTGCGGGCGGTCTGCTGCCAGTCGTCCTCGTGGACGAGGTCGACACCGTGCCCGACCCGCTCGGTGCGGGCGACGTCCACGGCCTCCTCGATGTGGAACCTCAGGTCCTCGGGCTTGACCAGGCCGGGCCACAACTCGCCCGCGTGCAGGGTGACATGGGCCGTCGGATACTGGGTGCGCAGGTACTGGACCATGCGCATCTGCAGGCTGTAGTTGCGCAACGAGCTGTCCCAGTCCTCGGGCTGGACGAGGTTCACGGCGACGAAGCGCGGGTCGGCCTGGGCCAGGCGCATGCCGAGGGCGAGCTGGGTGAACACCCGCTCCGGTGAACTGCCCCTGGACGCCTGGGAGATCCAGCGGACGGTGAGGGCGCAGCCGGGCCGGGCCAGGGCGGTGCCGCAGCGCTCCGTGGCGCGGAACTCGGCGTCGCCGTCGTCGGCCTCCTTGCGGGCCTCGGCCACCACCTTGTCCAGCTTGCCGCCCTCGACCAGCTTGCGGTGCAGTGCAGCGAGGTCGTCGTCCCAGCCGACCTGGGCGGCGAGGTTGCGCGCGCTGTCGGAGGCCGGGGTGACCATGGTCTCCAGGTAGAACTGGTTCTGCCGTACGACGCCGTCGGCGACGTCGGCGAGCAGCTTGCCGCGGTGCCTCCAGGTGGCCTCGCCGAACTTGTTGAAGGTGTCGAAGAAGTGGTCGTGGCCGTTCTGGTCCGGCGGGAAGTCCTGCATGGACCAGGCGCGCACGATCGCGTCGCGGAAGGCGCGGTCGGTGCGGGCGTCGGCGGCCGGGCGGGTGCCCGGGCCGCAGGGCGGGGCGACGGCGGTCAGCGTGGCGTCCACGCACAGCCCGTCCTCGGCGGCCAGCTCGATGAGGTACTCCGTGGACACCGCGCCGGAGAGGTGGTTGTGCAGGTCCCCGCCCTTGGGCAGCCGCCGGAAGAAGTCGCGCAGCGCATCGGGCCGGGCCTGGACGGACCGGAGGTAGGCGTCCGTGCGCGCCTCGGCCCGCGTGACGGGCCGGGGCGCCACGGCACCCCGGGCGTCGTCCCGCGGCGCGGGCTGCGCGGAGGCGGGCAGTGCGGACAGCAGGGACAGGACACTGAGAGTGCCGAGCACGGCCGGAACGACCCGGCGGCGTACGACACTTCGACGTTGCGGATTCACCAGGGAATGATCACGGAAGGATCACAGGGGAATCGTTTCACCTGGCGGAGGTTCCCCGGAGAACACCCGACCGGGTGATACGGCGAGCATGTCGGCACGATCTCGGCGGCTCCCGGCACCGGTTGCTCCCCTGAACACGAGTCGCGGCTGCGGGCCCTTGGACACGGGGTTCCGCTCCGCACCGGCGCGAATGTTCGTACCGGCTTCTGGTCCGCGCGACCAACCGGACGGTATACAGACCCAGTCGAACGCGCGAGCGCCGCACCGCGGGTGCGCACTCGACGCGATGTCCCGGCCTCAGGGGGAGGAATCATGACGAACGACATGCGTGCGGGGGACGTGGCGAGAGGTCGGCGGCGGGCCGCCGTGCTGGGGGCGGCTCTGGGCGGATGCGCCCTCGTCGCCGCCTCCACGACGCCCGCCGCCGCGCACCCGGCCGGCCACGGCCGCGACCTCACCTACGTCGCGCTCGGCGACTCCTACACCTCCGGCCCCGTCATACCGGACCAGGTGGACGCCAACTGCGCCCGCTCCGACCGGAACTACCCCTCGCTCGTGGCGGCGCAGCGCCGGGCGACCGTGTTCAAGGACGTGAGCTGCTCGGGGGCCACGACGAACGAGATGTGGAAGGCGCAGGGCACCAACGGCCCCCAACTCGACGCGCTGGGACGCGACACCGACCTGGTGACGGTGCAGATCGGCGGCAACGACGTCGGCTTCGGCCCGATCATCGCCACCTGTGCCCGGCTCGCCGTCCAGGACCCGGCCGGCAATCCCTGCGAGCGCTCGTACAACGCCGCCGGGTACGACCAGTTGGCCCTCGCCGTCGCGCAGACCGCGCCGAAGATCGACCGGGTGCTGCGGGCCGTGCACGACCGGGCGCCGCACGCGCGGGTCCTCCTCGTCGGCTACCCGGACCTGCTCCCGGACGACGGCAGCGGCTGCTTCCCGTCGGTGCCGTTCGCGCAGCGGGACTTCCCGTATCTGCGGGACACCGAGAAGCGGCTGAACCTGATGCTGCGTCTGGTGGCCGCGTGGAACCGGGCGGAGTACGTCGACACGTACGGTCCCACGGTCGGCCACGACATGTGCAAGGCGCCCGCCGACCGCTGGATCGAGCCGCTGCGCCCGGCCGCGCCCGCCGCCCCGGCCCACCCCAACGCCACCGGTGAGGCCGCCATGGCACAGGCCGTCCTGGACCGGCTGGCGCGGGGGCGCGGACAGGACTGACCGCGCGCGGCGACGGCCTCGGCGCACCCGGCGTGCGTGGAGGCCGTCGCAGGACCACGTGTGCTCAGCCGCCGAGGGCGCTCTGGACCACGGCCTTGGCCTCCTCCTGCACTTGGGCGAGGTGGTCCGGGCCGAGGAAGGACTCGGCGTAGACCTTGTAGACGTCCTCGGTGCCCGAAGGGCGGGCGGCGAACCAGGCGTTGGCGGTGGTGACCTTGATGCCGCCGATGGCGGCGCCGTTGCCCGGTGCCGCGGTGAGGACGCCCGTGACCGCCTCGCCCGCCAGCGTGTCGGCGCTGACCTGGGCCGGGGACAGCTTGCCGAGCAGCGCCTTCTGCTCGCGGGTGGCCGGGGCGTCGATGCGGGCGTAGGCGGGCTCGCCGAAGCGGGCGGTGAGGCCGGCGTAGTGCTCGGACGGCGTCCGGTCGGTGACCGCGGTGATCTCGGAGGCGAGGAGGGCCAGGAGGATGCCGTCCTTGTCCGTGGTCCACACCGAGCCGTCACGGCGCAGGAAGGAGGCGCCGGCCGACTCCTCGCCGCCGAACCCGAGGGAGCCGGTGACCAGTCCGTCGACGAACCACTTGAACCCGACGGGCACCTCGACGAGTTGACGGCCGAGATCGGCGGCGACCCGGTCGATCATCGTGGAGGAGACGAGGGTCTTGCCGACGCCCGCGCTCTTCGGCCACTGCTCGCGGTGCCGGTAGAGGTAGGAGATGGCGACGGCGAGGTAGTGGTTGGGGTTCATCAGGCCCGCGTCCGGGGTGACGATGCCGTGCCGGTCGGCGTCGGCGTCGTTGCCGGTGGCGATGCGGAAGCGGTCGCGCTGCTCGATGAGGGAGGCCATCGCGTACGGCGAGGAGCAGTCCATGCGGATCTGGCCGTCCCAGTCCAGCGTCATGAACCGCCAGGTCGGGTCGGTGTGCGGGTTGACCACGGTCAGGTCGATGCCGTGCTGTTCGGCGATCCGGCCCCAGTAGGCGACGGACGCCCCGCCGAGCGGGTCGGCGCCGATGCGCAGGCCGGACGCGCGGACGGCGTCCAGGTCCAGCACGCTCGGCAGGTCGCCGACATAGGCGCCCAGGAAGTCGTAGCGCCGGGTGGTGGGCGCGGCGAGCGCGGCGGTGTACGGGATGCGCCGTACGTCCTTCATGCCGCCGGCGATGATCTGGTTGGCCCGGTCCTGGATCCACGAGGTGGCCTCGGAGGCCGCCGGGCCGCCGCTGGGCGGGTTGTACTTGAACCCGCCGTCGGCGGGCGGGTTGTGCGAGGGGGTGACGACCACACCGTCGGCGAGAGCGGAGGTGCGGCCGCGGTTGTGGGTGAGGATGGCGTGCGAGACCGCGGGGGTCGGGGTGTAGCCGTCCGCGCTGTCGACGAGCACGGTGACCCCGCCCGCCGCGAACACCTCCAGTGCGGTGACCTTGGCGGGCTCCGACAGGGCGTGCGTGTCGGCGCCGAGGAACAGCGGGCCGTCGACGCCCTGGGCGGCGCGGTACTCGCAGATGGCCTGGCTGGTGGCGGCGATGTGATCCTCGTTGAAGGCGCTCGCCAGGGACGAACCCCGGTGCCCCGAGGTGCCGAACGCGACCCGCTGCGCCGGGTCGGCCGGATCGGGGTGCAGCGCGTAGTACGCCGTGACCAGCCGGGCCACGTCGACAAGGTCCTCGGGACCGGCCGGCCGGCCAGCTCGCTCGTGCGGCATGAGTCCGCTCCTCCGCATCGGTGTGATCGAACGCTGCGCCCCATCTTTCCTTGTCAGGGGCCCGGCGTGCGAGTACGCCACCGAGGCGGGGAGCGAAGGGAGCCGGCCGTCACCGCTGCCTTATGATCCGGTCCTCCGATCTTCCTTCTCGACCGTCACCGCGCCGTTCCCGCACGCGCGGTCCCCGACAGACAGGAATCCCGCCGTGTCCACAGCCTCCGTCAAGGCCCCCTGGTCGCTGGCCCGTTCCGCCCAGGTCGCCGTGGCCGTGACAGCCCTGGCGGACGTCTACCGGGCGGTGACGCTGCGGGCACACCAACTGGATCCGCAGCAGACGCCGTTGAGTGCCTCTGGGCGCGCGTCCATGCTGTACGTGAACGCGTCCCTGGCCACGGTCGTGCTGTTCCTGTTGTGGTTCTCCCGCTGCCGGCGCAACGCCCGGCTCCTCTCCCCCAAGCCCCTTGCCGGCTCCGCCGCCTGGGCCGTGTTCGCGTGGCTGATCCCGGTGGTCAACTTCTGGGCGCCGCGCGGGCTTGTCCTGGACGTCCACCGCGCGAGCGGCCCGGGTGCGGCTGACGGCCGCGACCGCGCACTGGTGAACATCTGGTGGGCGGTCTGGGTCGGACACGCGCTGGTCGCCGCCGTGGCCGTCCAGGTGGCCGACGGGACGTCACTCGCCCTCCTGCTCGTGGCCGAGTTCCTCGAACTGGCCGCGGGTGCGCTGGCGATCGCCGTGATCCAGCGGGTCACGGCACGGCAGTCCGCGGCGCTCGAGGCGACGGGCCCGTTGCCGGACGCCGCGGTACTGCCCCACCTGTCGTAAGCAGCCGGGCCGCCGTGACGGCGGCGTCCGGGCGGCTCAGCCTATGTGGTAACTGTCCCCGTACACCTTCCAGTCCAGCGGGGTGTTCAGGTCGAGGTTGCCCTTGCGCAGGAAGACCCGCTGTGCGGTGTCGACCCTGCTGGTGTCGCTGTGGGCCTCCTCCTGCTTCATGGCCCACACCCGGGCGTCGAGGAAGGCGCCCAGGTACGTCGTCTCGTCGCCGCCCTGGGCCGGCGGCTTGGCGCTGCGCAGGGCCCGCTTGCGGATGTTGCGGAAGCTGGTGGGGTCGTCGCCGTCGCCGTGCATGACGATGGCGTCGTAGTAGGCGAACTGGCCGAGCGCGCGCAGCCCGTCCGTCCTGCCCTGAGCGACGGCGGGGCTGAAGTAGACGCGGTCGCGTTCGTCGTTCTGTGCCTGCTGGAAGGCGGAGTCCTGGGCGGCCTTGCGCCAGTCCCGTGGGTAGTTGGGGTCCAGGCCGTCGTGCGAGTCGCCGCCGTTGACGCGGCGCAGGGCCGGCAGGTATTTGGCGAGGACGTTGCCGGGCTTGCGGTCGGCGTAGAGCTGGACGAGGTCGAGCATGTCGCCGGTGCCGGAGCAGAAGCCGATGATGCCGGCGGTGTAGCCGCGTCCGTCGCCGATGTCCTCGATGTACTTGTACTGGGCTTTCCAGTCGAGCGAGGAGTTCTCCGCGCTCGAGACCAGTTTCATGGCGATCTCCTTCTTCGCCGGGTCGTCGAGGCCCGGCGCGGCCGCGGAGGCCACCGAGGCCGCCGCGGCGCCCCGGGCACCCAGCAGGGCTCCGGAGGCGACGACGCCGAGCAGGGCGACGACGGTCCGGCGGGAGGGGAGGGCGGAGGCCGGTGTCTCACGGTCTGCCGCGCGGTCTGCGTGCACCATGGGAACTCCAAATCGAGGTGGGGGTTGGAGAGTTGGTCCAGTACCGCACTGGTAGGAAAGTTTCCTATCAGGTAAGACGGAGGACGTTAACCCACCCCGGGGGAAGTTCGTAGGATCGAACAGCGCGATGCCCGCCACCGACCGGCGCCGCCCGCACCGTCTCCTCGCCCGGCCGATTCAGAAGCCACGCCGATCAATGCCATGAGGTCCGCCGGTTGGACTTACGAATCTTCAAGGCGCAGGGTGGACAAGCCCCTTTCATCCGGCGGGCACCCCCTTACAGCACCATCCGGAGAAGACCCGATGAACCACGTCGCTGACCCCGAGCGCTACAACGGCACCATGCGCTACCGGCGCACCGGCCGCTCCGGGCTGGACCTTCCCGTCCTGTCCCTGGGCTACTGGCACAACTTCGGCGACGACCGCCCCTTCGAGACCCAGCGCGAGATCGCGCTGCGCGCCTTCGACCTCGGCATCACCCACCACGACCTGGCCAACAACTACGGTCCGCCGTACGGCTCGGCAGAGATCAACTTCGGCCGGCTGCTGAAGCAGGACCTCGCGCCGTACCGGGACGAGCTGGTGATCTCCACCAAGGCGGGCTGGGACATGTGGCCCGGTCCCTACGGCCAGGGCGGCGGCTCGCGCAAGTACGTGCTGGCCTCGCTCGACCAGTCGCTGCGCCGGATGGGCGTGGACTACGTCGACATCTTCTACTCCCACCGCCTGGACGCCTCCACGCCGCTGGAGGAGACGATGGGCGCGCTCGACACGGCCGTCCGCCAGGGCAAGGCCCTGTACGTCGGCATCTCCTCCTACGACGCCGAGCGCACCCGGCAGGCGGCCGCCATCCTCCGCGAGCTGGGCACCCCGATGCTGATCCACCAGCCGTCGTACAGCATGCTCAACCGCTGGATCGAGACGGACGGGCTGCTGGACGCGGCCGAGGAGGAGGGCTTCGGTGTCATCGGCTTCACGGCGCTCGCCCAGGGCCTGCTGACCGGCCGCTACCTCGACGGCGTCCCCGGGGACTCGCGGGCCGCGCAGGGCAAGTCGTTCGACCCGGCCTGGCTCACCGAGGACATGCGGGACCGGCTGCGCGCGCTGAACGACGTCGCGGCCCGGCGCGGGCAGACGCTGGCGCAGATGGCGCTGGCCTGGGCGCTGCGTGACGAGCGGGTCACCTCGCTGGTCATCGGCGCCTCGCGCGTCGAGCAGCTGGAGCAGAACGTGGCGGCACTGGAGAACCCCGACTTCAGCGCCGAGGAGCTGGCCGAGATCGACAAGCTCGCCACCGACGGCGGCGTCGACCTGTGGCGGGACGCCCGGCTGGGGAACCTGGGCGGCTGAACCGCGGGCGCCTGATCTCGACACCCGGGGACACCCCTCACCCCGCCCGAGGCCGGCCCGTGACTGCGTGCACCGCCTCGGACGGGGGCGTGGTCACCCACCACGGAACCTCCCGTATCCCCCTGAACCGACCACCCCCTTCCGATGGCCGTTCACCGTCAAGCTAAGCTTCCGGTAATGGATTCACCAAGAAACGGTCAAGGCCGGATCAGGGGGGCTGCCATGGGCACCGCACGCACGAGCAGGACGCCATTGCCGGGTATCGGCGTCCGGTACGACCTCACGACCCGGGAGCGGCGTCGCCTGTCGGTGGTGGCCCACCACGACGGATCACGGACACTCAGCGCCTACCGGGACGACGATCCCGACGCCTGCGCACTGTCGGTCCAGCTCTCCGGCGGTGAGGCGGAGGCGCTCGTCGAGGCGCTCAAGCCGACGCACCACAGCCCGAACCTGCTGTCCACCACCGAACTCGGCCTGGTGGCCGAGCGGATCTCGCTGTCCGCGGTCTCCCACTGGAACGGGCGCCTGCTCGGCGACACACGGATGCGGACCGAGACCGGCGTCTCGATCGTGGCCGTCCTCCGCCGCGCCGACGCCATCCCCTCCCCCGGCCCCGACTTCCGGCTGGCCGGCGGGGACACGCTGATCGTGATCGGCACCCGCGAGGGCGTCGACGCCGCCGCCGACGTGCTCGGCCGGGAGTGATGCGGATGCATTCCTCCGCGGTCTTCCTCACCGAGTTCGGCGCCATCATCCTCGGCCTCGGACTGCTCGGCCGGCTCGCCGCCCGGCTGCGCTTCTCGCCGATCCCGCTGTACCTGCTCGCCGGGCTGGCCTTCGGCAAGGGCGGACTGCTGCCGCTCGGCGCCAGCGAGGAGTTCGTGGCGATCGGCGCCGAGATCGGCGTGATCCTGCTGCTCCTCATGCTGGGCCTGGAGTACACCGCCGGGGATCTCGTCTCGAACCTGAAGACGCAGTACCCCGCCGGCCTCGTCGACGCCACCCTCAACGCCCTGCCCGGTGCCGCCATGGCCCTGCTCCTCGGCTGGGGCCCCATAGCCGCCGTCGTCCTGGCCGGCATCACCTGGATCTCCTCCTCCGGCGTCATCGCCAAGGTCCTCGGCGACCTGGGCCGGATCGGCAACCGGGAGACCCCGGTGATCCTCAGCATCCTGGTGCTGGAAGACCTGTCGATGGCCGTCTACCTGCCGGTCGTCACCGCGCTGCTGGCCGGGACCGGTCTCGCCGCGGGCAGTGTGACCCTCGCCGTCGCCCTCGGCGCGGCCGGTCTGGTGCTGCTGGTTGCGGTGCGCTTCGGGCGGCACATCTCCCGCTTCGTCTCCAGCGACGATCCGGAGAAGCTGCTGCTGGTCGTGCTCGGCCTGACGCTGCTGGTGGCCGGACTCGCCCAGCAGCTGCAGGTCTCGGCGGCGGTGGGCGCGTTCCTCGTGGGCATCGCACTGTCCGGCGAGGCCGCCGAGGGCGCACACAACCTGCTCTCCCCGCTGCGGGACCTGTTCGCCGCGGTGTTCTTCGTCTTCTTCGGCCTGCACACCGACCCGGCCGCCATCCCGCCGGTGCTGCTGCCCGCCCTCGTCCTGGCGGCCGTCACCACACTGACCAAGATCGCCACCGGCTACTGGGCGGCGCGCCGGGCCGGCATCTCCGCCAAGGGCCGGTGGAGGGCGGGCGGCACCCTGGTGGCCCGGGGCGAGTTCTCCATCGTCATCGCCGGACTCGCCGTCACCTCGGGCATCGACTCCGACCTGGGACCGCTGGCCACGGCCTACGTCCTGATCCTGGTCGTCCTCGGCCCGCTGACCGCCCGCTACACCGAGCCGCTCGCCCTGCGGCTGACCGGCCTGCAGACCCGCCTGCGAGGCGCCCGCACGGCTCCGGCCGAGGCCGCCGACGACGCGGTGCCGGTGGCGGACACGGACGCCCCTCCCCGGGACCAGGACACCGTCGGCCGGCCCTGACAAGCGGAGTCCTTCGCTCCCCGACGGTGAGTCATCTCCTGACACCCTGAGGGTTACCTGTGAGTAATTCCCGGTGGTTTGATGTGCGGCGCCACTCACCCCCCTTCACCCACAGGGAGATCCAGTGACGTTCTTCGCACCGCGCCGCGCCCTCGGGGCGGCCGCGCTCGCCCTCGCCCTGCCCGCGACGGCACTCGCCGGTTCGGCCCCAGCGGCAGCAGCCACGCCGGCGCCGGCGCTGAAGGTCCTGACGTACAACGTGTTCCTGATGAGCAAGAGCCTTTATCCGAACTGGGGTCAGGACCACCGGGCCGCGGAGATACCGAAGACGTCCTTCTTCCGCGGCAACGACGTCGTCGTGCTCGAGGAGGCGTTCGACAACTCCTCCTCCGACGCGCTGAAGAGCGCCGCCGGGGCCGAGTACCCGTACCAGACGCCGGTGGTGGGCCGCAGCAAGAGCGGCTGGGACGCGACCGGCGGCGCGTACTCGGCGACGACGCCGGAGGACGGCGGTGTCACCGTGCTCAGCAAGTGGCCGATCCTGCGCAAGGAGCAGGTGATCTACAAGGACGCGTGCGGCTCGGACTGGTGGTCCAACAAGGGTTTCGCGTACGTGGTGCTGAACGTGAACGGCACCAGGGTCCACGTCGTCGGCACCCACGCGCAGTCCACGGACTCGGGGTGCGGCGCGGGTGAGGCCGCCCGGGACCGCAGCCTCCAGTTCAAGGCGATCGACGCCTTCCTGGACGCCAAGAACATCCCCGCCGGTGAGGAGGTGCTGGTCGCGGGCGACATGAACGTGGACTCGCGCAGCTCCGAGTACGCCTCCATGCTGAACGACGCCGGTCTGGTCGGCGCGGACGCGCGCACCGGGCACCCGTACTCCTTCGACACGCAGGAGAACTCCATCGCCCACGACCGGTACCCGACCGACCCGCGCGAGGACCTGGACCACGTCCTCGCCCGCGCCGGTCACGCCCGTCCGGCCGGGTGGACGAACGAGGTCGTCAAGGAGCAGTCGGCGCCCTGGACGGTGACGAGCTGGGGCACGTCGTACACGTACACCAACCTCTCGGACCACTACCCGCTGACGTCGTACGCGAAGTAGGACGGGCGCGGGCGGCGCCCTTCTCTCAGGAGGAGGGCGCCGTGCGGCGCTGCGGCCTGTCGGTCGTGGCGTGGTCCGGGCCGTCCTTCGGGGGCGCCGCGTCCGCGCGCTCGTGGCCGCCGCGCAGCGCGGAGGCGAGCGCCGCGATCAGGGCCATGGCGGCGGCGACGGTGAAGACGATCGTCAGTCCGTGGTGGAAGGGGCCGGAGACCAGTTCGGGGAAGAAGGTGTGCCCGGTGAGCGTGGCGCGCCGGCTCGCGGTCAGGTGGTCGAGGGTGCCGCTCGCGCCGAGCAGGTGACCGATGGGGTTGTTGCCGAGGAACGTCGCGAAGAGTGTGCTGACCGGCGGCAGCGAGGCCACCTCGTGGGCGGTGGCGGCGGGTACGCCGTGCGCCTGGAGCCCTCCGCTGAGCGTCGAGGGCAGGGTGGAGGCGAGGCCGGAGACCATCAGGGAGAAGAAGACGCCGATGGACAGGGCCGTGCCCGAGTTCTGGAAGGTGGAGCGCATTCCGGAGGCCACGCCCCGGTAGCGGGCCGGCACGCTGCCCATCACGGAGGAGGTGTTGGGCGAGGAGAACATGCCCTGGCCCAGCCCGTTGAGCAGAAGCAGCGCGGCGAACACGGTGTAGTCGAAGTTCACCGGCAGCGCCAGCAGGCCGAGGAAGGAAGCGGCGACCAGGATCAGGCCGGTCGTGGAGAACAGCCGGGCGCCGAACCGGTCGGACAGGTATCCGGATACGGGCCCGGCGATCAGGAAGCCGACGGTCAGCGGCAGCATGAAGATGCCGGCCCACAGCGGGGTGTCCTCGAAGTCGTACCCGTGCAGCGGCAGCCAGATGCCCTGAAGCCAGATGATGAGCATGAACTGCAGGCCGCCGCGGGCGATCGCGGTGAGCAGGGCGGCGAGGTTGCCCGCGGCGAACGCCCGCACGCGGAACAGGGAGAGCCGGAACATCGGCTCGGCGACCCGGGTCTCCACCACGCAGAACACCAGCAGCAGGAAGGCGCCGCCGATCAGGCCCGCCAGCACCCAGGGGTTGGTCCAGCCGGTGGGGTGGCCGCCGTAGGGCTGGATGCCGTAGGTGATGCCGGCGAGCAGGATGCCGGCGCCGGTGGCGAAGGTGATGTTGCCGAGCCAGTCGACGCGGCCGCGTTCGCCGGACGCTGTCTCGCGCAGGCTCAGGTACGACCAGATCGTGCCGGTGATGCTGACCGGGACGCTCACCCAGAACACGGCTCGCCAGTCGACGGCGGCCAGCAGGCCGCCGGCGAGCAGCCCGAGGAACTGCCCGGCGAGAGCGGTGATCTGGTTGATGCCGAGGGCCATGCCGCGCTGCCTGGCCGGGAAGGCGTCGGTGAGGATGGCGGCCGAGTTGGCGGTGAGCATGGAGCCGCCGAAGGCCTGCACGACACGCCACAAGATGAGCCACAGGGCGCCCGCGCCGGCCCGGAACGGGTCGAGGGACAGGGCGATGGAGGCGCAGGCGAAGACCAGGAAGCCGAGGTTGTAGATGCGGACCCGGCCGAACATGTCCCCGAGCCGGCCGAGGACGACGACGAGGACGGCCGAGACCAGCAGGTAGCCGAGGATCATCCACAGCAGGTAGCCGATGTTTCCCGCGGCGAGGGGGTCCAGGCCGATGCCCCGGAAGATCGCGGGCAGGGAGATGATCACGATGGAGGCGTCCATCGTGGCGATCAGCACGCCGAGCGTGGTGTTGGAGAGCGCCACCCACTTGTAGCCGGGGCCGGGAGGCGTGTCGCGGAGCCGGGCGGACCGGGCGAGCAGCCAGGCGCGTGCTCCGTCCGTCATCGGGGTGCCGGCCCGGCGGGGCGCCTGCCCGCTCACAGCCGTTCCGCCAGCCGGTCGAGCAGGGGCAGCGCGGTACGCAGTGTCTCGCGCTCCTGCGGCGTGAACTCGTCGAGGGCCTGGGTGAGCCGGGCGACGGACTCGGAGCGGCGTTCCGCCAGCACGGCCCGGCCCTCGTCGGTGACGGACACGATGGCTCGCCGTCCGTCGGCGGTGTCGGGGGTACGGCTGACCAGTCCGCGCTGTTCGAGGGCGGCGAGGGTGGTGGCCATCGCCTGCGGGCGGACCCGCTCGAGTTCGGCGAGCGAACCGGGCGAGTCCGGTCCGCCGGAGGCCAGCCTGTTCAGTACCGAGACGCCCGAGAGGCTGAGGTCCCCCACCGCGTGTGCCTGACGCAGTCTGCGCACGATCCGGCCCATGGCCAGCCGCAGGGAGGCCGCGAGCGGCACGGTGTCCTGTGGCGGCCCGGCGGAACGGGTGCCGTTTTCGGTGATGCCGTCCATGCCCATGATTAATAACAGTAGGTTTATCAGCCTGGACTGTTCAACCAAGATTGAGTAATTCGCCGGGGCCGTGCCGGGGCGGTGTTCGGGGAGCGCGCACCGGGCGGCGGGGCGTGCTCGGTTCATCGGCCCGCGTCCGGCCGCGGAAGACTCACGACTCGCCCTCGGGCCAGGATTTGCCCCCGGGCGACGGTTTGCCCTTGTTCCCCGTGCCGTTGTCGGGGGCCGGGCCCGGTCGGGGTGGCGGGCCCTCGCCCGCGGTGAGGTGTTCCAGGACCTCGACCAGTTCCTTGCAGGCCTGTTCGACCGAACTCCGGGTGTTGCGCTGCTCGGTGATCACGGCGGAGAGCAGGAGCGCGGTCAGCGCCATCGATCCGTTGAAGGCCTGGAGTTTCGCCATCACCTCGATCCGGCTCAGCCCGCGGAAGACGCCGGCGCCGTCGGTGGCGGCGACGGTGGCCACCACGGACGTCACCAGCGCGCAGAGCACGCTGCCGGCCAGCTGGAAGCGCAGCGCGGCCCAGATGATGAGCGGGTAGACGAGGAACGCCAGGCTGAGCGAGCTGTAGATGGCCAGGGGGACGAGGCAGGCGGCGGCGACGGTCAGCGCGGCGGCCTCCTTCCAGCGCCTCGCGGGCGGCGCCCGGCGCGCTCCGTACAGCAACAGCAGGAACGGGGTGACGATCAGGACGCCCATCGCGTCGCCCACCCACCAGGCCAGCCAGATGGGCCAGAAGGAGTGCCAGGGCAGTTTGCCGGTGAGCAGGAGCAGGCCGACGCCGATGGTCGCGCTGATCAGCATGGCGCCCAGCGCGCCCAGGAACACCAGGGCGAGGCCGTCGCGCAACCGGCTCAGGTCGAGCCGGAACCCGGCCCTGCGCAGCAGCACGAACGCGCACAGGGGCGCGACGGTGTTGCCGAGCATGAAGCCGAACACGTCCGGGCCGGGTGGCGGGGTGATGGACAGGATGACGAGGAACGCGCCGAGCGTGATGCCGGGCCAGCAGCCGACTCCCAGGATCAGCAGGGCGGCGACGGCGACGCCGGTGGGCGGCCAGATGGGCGTGACCACCGCGCCCTCGACGACGAGCCGGCGCATGAGTCCGAGCCGCCCCGCCGCGAAGTAGCAGGCGGTGACGGCCAGCACCTGGAGGACATGGCCGCCCGGCCGACGCAGATCCTGGACACCCACCACAGCAGACATCTCACACCGGCGGCCCACCGACGGCGAGGCGGGAGCCGTCCGGTCCCGCTCCATGGCTGAACCTGCGGCGCGCCGCACGGCCACCGGCCCGACGGTCCGCCGGGGCAACCGATCGGTCGGGCCCGCTACGGCTGCTCGTCCGGCTCGCCGTGGCCGACGACGAGGACGGCGGCGTCGTCCTCGTGCCCCACGCACTCGGCGCCCTTGATCACGGCGGCGGCCAGCGCGTGCACCTCCAGCCCGGCGACGGCTGCGACGCCCGCGAGCCGTACGACCTGGTCGAGGCCGTCGTCGATGCACATCGCGGGGCCCTCCACGACGCCGTCGGTGAGCAGGACGAACACTCCGCCGGTGGTGAGCCGGTGCCGGGTCACCGGGTACTCCATGCCCGGCTGGATGCCGAGCGGCGGCCCGCCCTCGTCGTCGACGATGCCGGACTTCCCGTCCGCCGTGGCCCAGACGAAGGGGATGTGTCCGGCCCGGGCGCTCTCCAGCACCCCGGTGGCCGGGTCGAGCCGCAGGAACGTGCAGGTGGCGAACAGCTCGCTGCCCAGCGAGAGCAGCAGGTCGTTGGTCCGGCGAAGCAGGGTGCCCGGCTCGCTTGTGACAGTGGCGAGGGCGCGCAGTCCGGCCCGGACCTGGCCCATGAAGGCGGCGGCCTCGATGTTGTGGCCCTGAACATCGCCGATGCACAGTCCTATGCGTCCGTCGGCCAGGGTGAAGGCGTCGTACCAGTCGCCGCCCACGTTGAGGCCGGAGCAGGCGGGGGCGTACCGCACGGCGATACGGAGGCCGGGCCGGCGGGGCATGTCCCGGGGCAGCATCCCACGCTGGAGGGCGATCGCCAGCTCGACCTGGGTGCGCTGCAGCTCCGCGCGCTCGCGCGCCTGGGCGGTGAGCGACCCGAGCCTGGCGAGCAGCTCGTCGCCGTCGTCCGTGGAGCTCTTCCGGGACATCGATCACTTCCGGATACGAGGTGACCCTCTGCGGCAAACTCCTTGATTTTACCGATTTACGGCTTTACGGCGCTTCCACCCCCGGGGGAGCCCGCTCACAGCGGGGAGTGGGCGACCACCGTCACGTAGACCCCGTACAGCAGGGACACGACGGCCAGGGAGCCGCCGACGAGCAGCGTCTGGGCCGGCCGGACCCGCCAGGTGCGGACCAGAGCGCGCGCGGGCGGGACGAGCAGCGGGAAGACCGGCAGCAGGAAGCGCGGCTTGGACGAGAAGGAGCCGGAGGCGCCGACCACGAGCAGCAGCACGACCCCGGCGAAGACCACCAGGACCAACGGGGCACGGTCCAGGCACAGCAGCCCGAACAGCACGAGTCCGACCACGACGAGGAGCAGGGCCATCGGGTAGACGACGCCGCCGCCGTGCCGGAACAGTGCCACGATGAACCGCGCGGCCCCGACGCCGAAGTCGAAGCGCGAGTCCCAGGCGCTCTGCACCTGGAAGTAGCCGCCCAGCAGGTCCCCGGTCTGCCATCCCACCCAGAGCACATAGCCGAGCCAGCCCACCGGGGCGACGAGGGCGCCCACCCACAGCCCCACCGGCACCCGGCCGTGCCGGCGGAGCGCCTCGTGCACGGCAGCGGCTCCGACAGCGACCGCGACGGCGAATCCGGTCGGCCGGGCCAGGCCCGCCAGCGCGGCCAGCGAACCGGCCCACAGCCAGCGCCCCTTGAGCACGCAGTACAGCGACCAGGCCGCGAGGGCGGCGAACAGGGACTCGGTATAGGCGATGGTGAGCTCGACGGCGTGCGGCAGGACGGCCCACAGGGCGACCAGGGCGGTGGCGACGCCCCGGCCGTACAGGCGGTGGCCGATGAGGTAGACGCCGTACGCCGCCGCGATCGCCGCGCCCCAGGCGATGAGGAGGGCGGCGATGCCCGGGGTGACGAAGGGGAGGACGGTGGTGACGGCCCGGACGAGGCCGGGGTAGAGCGGGAAGAACGCCCAGTCGGTCTGCACCGCGCCGGCCTTGGTGATCCAGATGAAGCGGCCGTAGCCGTGGGCGGCGATGTGCAGGTACCAGCGCGAGTCCCAGGAGTGGGCCAGGCTCTTGGTCAGCGAGTGTCCGGCGAGGTGGTCGGCGACGATCACGGCGAGGACCCCGGCCAGCCGGACGGCCGCGAACAGCGCGAGGGCGAGCGGGGCGCCGTGCGCCATCCGGTCCCGGCCGACACGGGGCAGCGCGGGGCGGTAGGGGAAACGGGAGGGAGTGCCCTGCTCGGGCCGTGGTGCGGAAGACGTGATCACGCTCCGACCTTGGGCAGCCCGACACGGCCACGCCAGGCACGACCCGGGTTTCTTAACCTCTTCCACCCTGATTCAGGAACGGGGGTAACCGTTTTCAGGAGCGACACCCACCCGTCCCGCGGCCAACCGGAGCACCGCGCGAACCAGGACGAACAAGGGCACCGGCCACCCCCACCGCCAGCCCCCGGAAAGATCAACGTAGGGTGTTGTTACCATATGAGCGCTGCCTAGCTCGAAAGATTGATCTGTGACTGTCAACGAGGACTCGTTCACCAACTGGATGCACCGCGAGGAGATCGCGGAGTCGATGATCCCGATCATCGGGAAGCTGCACCGCGAGCGGGACGTGACCGTCCTGCTGCACAGCCGCTCCCTGGTGAACAAGTCGGTGGTCAGCATCCTGAAGACGCACCGCTTCGCCCGGCAGATCGCCGGTGAGGAGCTCTCGGTCACCGAGACCATGCCGTTCCTTCAGGCCCTGACGACCCTCGACCTCGGGCCCTCCCAGATCGACCTCGGCCTGCTCGCCGAAACCTACAAGGCCGACGACCGCGGCCTGAGCGTGGAGCAGTTCACCGCCGAGGCCGTCGCCGGTGCCACCGGCGCCAACAAGATCGAGCGCCACGAGTCGCGCGACGTCGTCCTCTACGGCTTCGGCCGTATCGGCCGCCTCGTCGCCCGCCTGCTCATCGAGAAGGCCGGCTCCGGCAACGGCCTGCGCCTGCGCGCCATCGTCGTGCGCGGCGGCGGCGGGCGGGCCGCCGACGACCTCGTCAAGCGTGCCTCGCTGCTGCGCCGTGACTCCATCCACGGCCAGTTCAACGGCACGATCACGGTGGACGAGGACACCAACACGATCGTCGCCAACGGCAACTCGATCAAGGTGATCTACGCCGACGACCCGACGGCCGTGGACTACACCGAGTACGGCATCCGCGACGCCATCCTCATCGACAACACCGGCAAGTGGCGCGACCGCGAGGGCCTGTCCAAGCACCTGCGCCCCGGTATCGAGAAGGTCGTCCTGACCGCGCCGGGCAAGGGCGATGTCCCGAACATCGTGCACGGCGTCAACCACGACACGATCAAGCCGGACGAGCAGATCCTGTCCTGCGCCTCCTGCACCACCAACGCGATCGTCCCGCCGCTGAAGGCGATGGACGACGAGTACGGCGTGCTGCGCGGCCACGTGGAGACCGTCCACTCGTTCACCAACGACCAGAACCTGCTGGACAACTACCACAAGTCCGAGCGCCGCGGCCGCTCCGCGCCGCTCAACATGGTGATCACCGAGACCGGTGCCGCCTCCGCCGTCGCGAAGGCGCTGCCCGACCTCAAGGCGCCGATCAGCGGCAGCTCGATCCGTGTCCCGGTGCCGGACGTCTCAATCGCGATCCTCAACCTCCAGCTGGCCCGCGAGGCCACCCGCGAGGAGGTCCACGACTACCTGCGCGAGGTGTCGCTGACCTCGCCGCTGCGCCGCCAGATCGACTTCACAACGGCGCCCGACGCGGTCTCCAGCGACTTCATCGGCTCCCGCCACGCGTCGATCGTGGACGCCGGCGCCCTCAAGGTCGACGGCGACAACGCGATCCTCTACCTCTGGTACGACAACGAGTTCGGCTACTCCTGCCAGGTCGTCCGCGTCGTCCAGCACGTCTCGGGCGTCGAGTACCCGACCTACCCGGCGACGGCGGTCTGACCCCGAAGCCCCGCGTGACCTGAACGGCCGCCGACCGGAACTCCGGTCGGCGGCCGTTTCGTTCGCGTTTCCGGTCCCGCGGCGGCAGTAGCCGGACGCGGGCCGTCACGCCCCCGCGATGTTCCACGTGCGTGACGCCCACGTGCGCAGGTGCGGCGCCTGGGCGACGAGGTCGCGGTAGGCGGCGGTGGCGGACTGGAAGAGGGCCTCGACCACGTCGGCGGTGACGGCGTCGGGGCGCCAGGCCAGGACGTAGCGGCACCACAGGGGCGAGCCGGCCAGTGGCTTGATCGCGACGTGCGGGATCGGGCGCAGCGTCGGCTGGACGACGGAGACGCCGAGCCCGTCCGCGATCATGCTCTGCAACTGGGTCTGGTCGCCGAGGAACTCGTGCACGGCGACCGGGGTGAAGCCGGCGGCCGCGCACGCATCGTAGAACACCCCGGGCCAGCCCGCCCCGTCGTCCGGCGTCAGGAACCACTCGTCCTCGGCCAGGTCGGCGAGCTGGATCTGGGCGCACTGACGCAGCCGGTGCCGGGCGGGCAGGGCGACGAAGGTCGGCTCGGTGACGATGCCGCGGTGCCGCACGGCGGGCGAGTGGCGCAGTTCCATGCCCGGGTAGTCAGCGGCGATGGCCACGTCGGCCCCGCCCTCCTCCAGCAGCTCCACGATCCGCGAGGAGGCGTAGACGCTGGTCATGGTGAAGGAGAGGTCGGGCAGCCGGGTGCGGGCGCGGGACATCGTGCCGGAGAGCACGGGCGAGTTGGTCGCGGCCACGCGCAGGGTCCGGCGCGGGCGCGCGGAGGCCGGACGGTGGCCGATGACGTCGGCGCGGGCGAGGACGTCGCGGGCCTGGGCGACGACCTCGGCGCCGTACGGCGTGGGCCGAACACCGCTCGCGCCCCGCTCGAACAGCGGCTCGCCCAGGTGGCGCTCGATCCGCCGCAGCTGGGTGCTCACGGCGGGCTGCGAGTACCCGAGCTGCGTCGCCGCGCGACCCACGCTGCCCGCGTCGGCGATCGCGCACAGCACACGCAGGTGCCGAAGCTCCAACTCCATCGGTCCACTCCCCGTTCCGGTCCCCGGCCGGCGCCGGAAGGCCGTGCGCCTCCCGGAAAGCCGGTACTCCGCCCCGTCGCCGTCCCTGGCCGCGGTCGACGGACGGCAGCGGTCCATTGTGCCGTCTGCCGGCCCGCGTCACGAACGCCCACCCCACGTCGGGCCTGCGGTGATGGGAGGACGGAGGGGAGCGGGACGGGTCCGGGCGGGCCGCCCGGCGGCGGGTGGCCTCACCCACCGCGGAACCGGCCGACTCAGCGCCGGCCGGGCATCTCCGCGACCCGGGGTGTTCGCCCCGGCGCCGCCACACCCCGCGCCGACAGCAGCCGCCCTGACTACAGCAGCTTCCCATTTGCCTAATACTTTTAGGCAAGTACATAATCGCTATCGGCGAACAGGAGGAAGAACATGGTGCGCGTCGGTCTGACCACGGAGCGTCTGGTGCGTGCGGGCGCGGACCTGGCCGACGAGGTCGGCTTCGAGCAGGTGACCGTGTCCGCGCTGGCCCGGCGGTTCGACGTGAAGGTCGCGAGTCTGTACTCGCACCTGAAGAACTCGCACGACCTCAAGACGCGGATCGCCCTGCTCGCGCTCGAGGAACTCGCCGATCTCGCCGCCGACGCACTGGCCGGCCGCGCCGGCAAGGACGCCCTCGGCGCCTACGCCAACGTCCACCGGGATTACGCCCGCGAACACCCCGGCCGCTACGAGGCGGCCCGGTTCCGGCTCGACCCCGAGACGGCCGCCGCCGGTGCCGGCCCCCGGCACGCCCAGATGACCCGGGCGATCCTGCGCGGCTACGACCTCGGCGAACCGGACCAGACCCACGCGGTCCGGCTGCTGGGCAGCGTGTTCCACGGCTACGTCAGCCTGGAGGCGGCCGGCGGGTTCAGCCACAGTGCCCCCGACTCGCAGGAGTCCTGGACCAGGATCCTCGACTCCCTCGACGCCCTCCTGCGCACCTGGCCGACGCCCTGACCCCCTCGCTCCCCCTCGTCCCCTCCCCTTGCCCTCTTCTCTTCCGACTCTCTTCCAAGCACTTCTCCTCTCCCGGCAGGCAGTGGCGGCCGCCCACCTGTACGGGGCGCGGACGCGTTCACACGAGGTGGGCGAAGACCACCAAGTTCTCGGTGTAGTCCTTGGCCGAGTGGTCGTAGTTCCCGGCGCAGGTGATGAGCCTGGCCTCGGGGCGCGTCGCGTCGGCGTACACGCGTTTGCTGGGGAAGTCGTCCTTGTCGAAGGTCTCGGCGCTGTCCACGACGAAGGTCGCCGTCTGCCCGTCGGCCCGCTCCACGCTGAAGTGGTCGCCGGGCTCCAGCTCGTCGAGGTTGGCGAAGACGGCCGCGGTGGTCTTCGTGTCCACGTGACCGGCGATGACCGCCGTGCCCTTCTCGCCGGGGGTGACGCCCTTGGCGTACCAGCCGACCAGGTTGGTGTTCTCGGCGGGCGGGGCCTCGAGCTGGCCGGAGGAGCTGAGGGCGAGGTCGGTGAAGGGGGCGTCGACGGCGATCTTCGGGATGCGCAGACGGGTCGGCGCGGCCCGGGGGAAGGGCTCGCCCGCGCGGTGGGAGCCGGCCGTCGCGCCGGCGGACCGGTCCCCGGGGTCGTTCGCCCCGTGGTGGCCGCCGAGCACGCTGACGGCGAGGACGAGGATCGCCACGCCCCACAGCGTCAGCCGGCCGCCACGGCCCGGGTGCTGTCCGTCCGCCGGTTCGGCGGGGTGCGGGGAAGAGGGGTCTGCTGCCATCGGACACCACCTCACTCGGGCACGGCAGCACGGGGATCGGGGCAAGGGGACGGGGTCCGGACGGGGATCCGGACAAGGATCGAGGCGGCGCGGGCCGCCGGCACGGTGTGCGCCGGCGGTGACCGCGGCCTTGGCGAACGGCAGGGCGGTCAGGACGCCTGCTCGCCCGCCTTCTTGCGGCGCAGCGCGTACATCCCGGTGGCGCCTACGGCGAGCACCGCCATACCGCCGGTGCTGACACCCGGGTCGGCGAGGGCGCCGCCTCCGGTGTGCATGCCGCCACGCGGCTTGTCGCGGCCGCCGCTTCCCGAGTCCTCGTTGTCGCGCCCGCTCCCACTGCCCTTGCCGCTGTTGCCCTTGCCGCCGTTGTCGCCGCTGTCCTCTCCGCTGTCGTCGCCGCTGTCGTCGCCGCTGTCCCCGTTGTCCTTGTAGGTCTCGGGGTCGAACCTGCTGTCGTCCTCGCCCGAGCTGGTCCATTGGTCGCTGCGCACCGCGGCGAGGGCACCGCCCCCGGTGTGCATCCCGCCGCGCGGCCTGTCGCCGTTGTCGCCGCCGCGGCCGCTGCTGTAGTCGTCGTCGCTGTCGTCTCCGGAGCTGTTGCCACGACCGCTGCCGGACCCGTTGTCACGACCACTGCCGGACCCGTTGTCACGGCCGCTGCCGGACCCGTTGTCACGGCCGCTGCCGGAATCGCTGCTGTGAGAGGAGTTGTCCCGGCCCCCGTCGTCCCCCGCGAGCGCGGCACCGGGCACGGCGAATGCCAGGGCTGCGGTGGCGGCGGCCGTGGCGAGAAGAATGCGGGCAGAACGCATATCGATGTCCTTCCGCCGTGGCCGGGCAGCGGATACGTCATCGGCTCAAGAGACCCGGCCTCGACATGAACCACCGTCAATCAGGCCGTTGCCGCGCACCATCCAGGCAGCCCAGCCGGGTCACCGCTCCACCCGTCTGTCCCAGCGACACGCCGGTGCATGCCCCGTCCGGCCGACCCCTTGTCACTCGCGGGCGCGCGGCCCGCCGGCACGGTCGTACGTCCTCGGGGGCGCCCCCTCCCGGGGACCGACACTCCGTCACCTCACGGACTGCTCCGCCTCCTCTCCCGCCGGCAGGCGCCACCCCGGTGCCCGACTTCACGCGTCCCGTGGATCTTCTTCGGCCTGTTCGCCGTACGCGCTTGTTGTGGCCGTCGTCATGGCGCAGTCTGGTGCCGACAGGAGCGACGGGGCGGGAGGACGCTGTGGCGGGCGGGACGGCGCGGGCGATGTGGGAGCGGTACGAACCGGTGCACGATCTCGTGTACTTCGCCCCGGAGGCGCGGCGAGCGGCGGACGGGCTGGGGCTGCGCGGGTTCTGGATGGGCTACATGGCGCTGCGGGCCGCGCCGCTCGGCGCGGTGCCCCCGTCCGTGGTGACGAGCGGCTTCTTCGTCTTCCACCCGTCCCGGGTCCACCGGGCGCTGCCCGACGCGTGGGGGTACGCCGACCCGAAGGACGTGCTGGCGGCCCGCCTGGACGCGATGGACGCGGCGATGAGCCGCGTGTTCGGGGCGGACGTGGCCGGTTCGGCGGAGCTGGCGGAGGCGGCGGACCTCGCGTGGGAGGCGGCTGCCGCCGCGGACACGGCGGGCCGGATGCTGGGCGCGGCCAACCAGGCGCTGGAGCGCCCGGAGCGGCCCACCGCGCGCCTGTGGCAGGCGGTCACGACGCTGCGCGAGCACCGGGGCGACGGGCATGTCGCGGCCCTGGTGAGCCGGGGGCTCGGGCCGGTCGAGGCCATGGTGCTCAAGGCGGCCTCCGGGGAGTCGGACGCGACGTTCCTGCGGGAGACCCGCAAGTGGGAGCCGGCGCAGTGGGCGGCGGCCGAGGACGGGCTGCGCGAGCGCGGCCTGCTCGCGCCGGACGGAACACCGGCCCCGGCCGGGTCGGCCCTGCGCGCGGAGATCGAGGCGCTGACCGACGCCGCCGCCGAGCGACCGTGGGCCGCGCTCGGCTCGGACCGCACCGTGCGCCTGGCCGAGCTGCTGGAGCCGCTGGCCCGGAGTGTCCACGCGTCAGGGCTGCTGCCGGCCGGCAATCCCGTGGGGCTGACGCACCAGGAGTTCGCGGCCCGCTGACGTTCGCGTACGCCGGATTCCCCGACGTGCCGACACGGCCCGCTGCCGGCCGGCTTCGGCCGAGGTCGTCGCACCCCCGCTCGAAGTGCCGTGGGGGCGGCCCTCTCGTGGGACCTACTCTGGGGCCGTGGTCACGCGAGACGAAGGTCCGGCTCAGGCGGCGTCCCGGCTCACGGGACGCCGGGTCACCGGCGGGCGGGCGCCGTCCGGGTCGCCGGCCGAGGTGGAGCTCGAGGGCGGTACGGCGGTGATGGTCAAGCGCGGCGACGGCCCGGGTTCGGTCCGCGCCGAGGTGGCCGGGCTGCGCTGGCTCGGCGAGACGGGAGCGGTCCGGGTGCCCGGGGTGCTCGGCCACGACGAGGACTGGATGGTCACCGAGCGCGTGCCGACCGGTCCTCCCGACGCCGGGGCGGCCCTGCGCTTCGGCCATGCCCTGGCCGCCCTGCACGCGGCCGGGGCGCCCGCGTTCGGGGCGGCTCCGCCGGGCGGGCCCGTGGAGGCGTACATCGGTCTCGCACCCATGCGCAACGCGCCGGGCACCGACTGGCCGGACTGGTACGCCGAGCACCGGGTGCTGCCGTATCTGCGCGACGCGGTCGACGCCGGGACCGTGCGGCCCGGTGAGGCCGCTGTCATCGAGCGGGTCTGTGAGCGGCTCGCGGAGCTGGCCGGGCCGGCCGAGCCGCCCGCGCGGCTGCACGGGGACCTGTGGAACGGCAATGTGCTGTGGGGCGCCGACGGCGAGGTCCGGCTCATCGACCCGGCCGCGCACGGCGGGCACCGGGAGACCGATCTGGCGATGCTGGAGCTGTTCGGCTGCCCCCATCTGGACCGGGTGCTGGCCGGGTACGCGGAGGCGGCGCCGCCGGCGGAGGGCCGGCGGCGCCGGATCGGCATCCACCAGCTCTTCCCGCTGCTGGTGCACGCGGTGCTGTTCGGCCGCGGCTACGCCGAACAGGCCCTCGCGGCGGCCCGCGACGCCCTGGCGGGCTGAACCGGGCGCCGCTGCGCGGCGGGTGCCGGAGCGTCCCGGGCGTCGGCCCCGGCGTCGGCCTCGCGAGGTTTCCGTGTCTTTCGCGCAGCCGTTTCGCCCGTAATGGCGTCCTCATACCTGGCGCCGAACCGCCCCTTTCCAGACCCTGGTCACGGAGCGTAAGGAAACCAACCACCCGTTCGAATCGTATAAGGACGTGAAAGCCGAATCAGGGAGAGACCATGCAACCGTTCACGCTCAACTACGCGCGCCCGGCTGTGCAGTTGGATGTCACCACTCCGTACACGTACGACTCCGGACTGCAGTTGAACGTCCTCCCGGACGGGCGCATCGCCGCCACCGACCACGCAACGCTGAGGGCACTGGGAACCACCACCTCCACGGCCGGTTCCAAGACACACTTCGACGACTGAACGCGAGTCGCGCGCAATGACGGTGCTCATCCTGACCAGTGAAGAGGACGTGACGGCGGACATGGTGGTCCTCCGGCTCGGCGAGGCGGACGTGCCCGTGGTCCGCCTCGACCCCGCCGATCTCACCAACGGGGTGTCGCTGTCGGCCGAGTACGCGCAGGGCGCCTGCGACGGGCAACTGTCCGTCGGCGGGCGCCTGGTGAGCTTGAGCGGCCTGCGCTCCGTCTGGGTGCGCAGGCCGGGCCTCGCGGCGGCCCGCGCCGCGCAGCCGTCCGCCTGGCTGACGGAGGAGGCCGCGCAGGCGCTGTACGGCATGCTCCGCGGTACCGACGCACGCTGGATGAACCATCCGGACGCCGCGCAGCGCGCCCGTCACAAGCCCTGGCAGCTGCGGCTCGCCCAGCGCAGCGGGCTCGCCGTGCCGGCCACGCTGATCACGATGTTCCCGCGGGCGGCCCGGGAGTTCGCCGAACGCTTCCCGGACCTCGTGGTCAAGCCGGTCTCCGGCGCGCATCCGCAGGAGCCGCCGCGGACGGTGCCGACGAGCCGGGTCGCGCCGGACGCCGACTTCTCGGCCGTCGCCTTCGGCCCGACCCTGTTGCAGCGGCGGGTCGCCAAGAGGGCCGACATCCGGCTCACGGTCGTCGGGGACCGGCTGCTGGCCGCACGCAAACCGGTCGCCCCGGACGCGCATCCGGACGACGTGGACGTCCGCTTCGCCCCCTCGGTCTTCCCCTGGCTGCCCACGGAGGTGCCCGCGCGCACCGCCGAGGCGGTCCTGCGGTACATGAAGGGCGCCGAACTGGTCTACGGCGCCTTCGACTTCGCGGAGGACGCGGACGGCATCTGGTGGTTCCTGGAGTGCAACCAGTCGGGCCAGTTCGGGTTCGTGGAGATGGACACCGGCCAGCCGATCGCCGCGACCATAGCGCGATGGCTCGCGGGAGACGAGGATTCCGCACGAACGTCTGTCGACGGCGTGAGAGACACGGCACTTTGACTCCCCGGCGAATCGCCTCGGAGAAAGGAACGCGACATGCGCATCGGACTGCTGGGCACGGGCCCCTGGGCCCGGGCGGCCCACGCCCCCGCACTCGCCGGGCACACCGGTCTGGACTTCGCCGGGGTGTGGGGGCGCCGCCCGGAGGCGGCCGGCGCCCTCGCCGAGGAGTACGGCGTCCGGGCGTACGACGACGTGGACGAGCTGCTCGCCGACGTGGACGCGGTGGCGGTGGCGCTTCCTCCGTCCGTGCAGGCCGAGTTGGCGGTGCGCGCGGCGCGGGCAGGCCGCCATCTGCTGCTGGACAAGCCCGTGGCGGTGGGGGTCGACCAGGCGCGGGCCGTGGCCGAGGAGGTGGAACGGGCCCAGGTCGCCTCGGTGGTGTTCTTCACCACCCGCTTCCAGAAGGAACCGGAGGCGTGGATCGACGAACAGGCCGCGGAGGCGGGCTGGTTCACGGCGCGGGCGCAGTGGCTGGGAGCGGTGTTCACGAGCGACAGCCCGTTCGCGGCCTCGCCGTGGCGGCGTGAGAAGGGCGCGCTGTGGGACGTGGGCCCGCACGCCCTGTCGGTGCTGCTTGCGGTGCTCGGTGACGTACGGCAGGTCCTGGCGGCCGCGCACGGTCCCTCGGACACGGTGCATCTGGTCCTCGACCACGAGACCGGGGCGTCGAGCACCGTGACCCTGAGTCTGACGGCACCGCCCGCGGCGGCCGGGGCCGACGTGGAGCTGCGGGGCGAGGCCGGGACCTCGCTGCTGCCGACGAGCGCGGAGGGCGCGGTCCCCGCCCTCGCCCGTGCCGCCGACGCCTTGATCACCGCCGCCCGTACGGGCCGCCCGCACGCCTGCGACGCCGCGTTCGGCCTCCGGGTCACCGAGATCCTGGCGTCCGCGGAGGCCCTGCTGACCGGCATTCCGGCCGACGGGACAGCCCCGCCGGCCGGAATGGTCTGCTGCTAGGGCCCCCTCGGGCTGAGAACCGGCAGGAGCTCAGCCGGTTCACACCACCTGCTGCGGCGAGCACCGCCACTGCCGCGCCGGGAGTCCGCACCCGGCGGCCCGTCCCCTGCCGACACAGGCCCCGGAGATCCCATTCTCTCCTCACCTGTCACTAGACGCCTGTTTTCTACCACTGGACGAACATCGCAATGCCTTCTAAGTTTCCCTCTTGGTAGCGATTTTGCCCGCAACCTGCGAACCAGGTGAGCACAACAGCGCTTCCAGGCAACTTACTTGGCACGTCAACTACGCCTGACGCTGAAAGGTTGTGGACAACATCGGCGCTCTTGCGCCTGACCGGGCCCACACCGCTGCGCCGACCTCAGGCCGCCCCGGATTCCGGGCGCCCAGTCGGCCGGCCATCACAGACGACCACGAGACGGCCCTACGGCAGCCCTCCTGACCCGCCCCCTCCGCCGCCGTACTCCTGCGCTACCCCGCCTTCGTCGCGTCCTGCGCATTCTTCCCGCGCGTCACCCACCACTCTCAACTCCGCCCCGACCCACCACCAGCCGTTCCGCCACCTGGGACCAGGTCGGAAACGCCGCCGGCCGGTCTGCCGCGCCCCGAACACAGCCCGGAACCGGAACCCGGCATTCACCACACCCCCGCCCCACGTCAAATGCCTACGCCCAAAGCGTGGCGACGCTTGGAGGATGCATGTCCGACCTCCCGCAGCCCCTGATACCCGACCTCCCTTTCCCCTCCCACGTCAACAGACACGTCAATGTCCTACAGGAGCACGCTGACGCCTGGGCACGCGTATCGGGCATGCGCGACCTGGTCGGGGCGGCGCACTGGTCCGGTGGCCGCTACGCCCGGCTTGTCGCCCGGATGTACCCTGACGCCCCCCTCGACCGCCTCGGCCTGGTCTGCGACGCCGTGCTGTGGCTCTTCCTCTATGACGACCACCTCAGGCCCGGCGATGACCCCGAGAACGACCAGAGCCGAGCGCGCCGGCTCGCCGCTGTCACCGCGCAAGTGGTCGGCGGCCTGCTCGACGAGCGGCCGGAGCCACCACTCGGCGCGCTGTGGGATCTGCGTGGCCCTCTGCTGGAGATGGGCGGAGCAAAGTGGTGGCGGCGTTGCGCGGAGGATCTGTGCGCCTTCGCCGACTCCCTGTATGAGGAGGCGCGTTCACGCGCGGCGCAGGCGCTGCCCGGGATGGACGCCTATGTGGCACTGCGCCGGAGGACATCCGGCTGGGGGCTGCTCACCGACCTGGTCGAGTTCGCCGCCGACGCACCCCTGCCGGCGTTCCTTCTACAGTCCCCCGAGTACGAGGAAATGCGCTGGGCGGCGGGCGATGTCGCCTGTGCCGTCAACGACATCCTCTCGCTGCGCAAGGAACTGGCGGAGGGAGAATGTCACAACCTCGTCCTCATCCTGCAGAACCGATCCGGCAGCGAGCGTGCCGAGACGAACCGGGAGATCGAGCGGTGGATCGCTGCGCGTCTGACGGACTATCACAACGCGCGGGACGGGTTCCTCGCCCGCTGTGACCGCGGACCGCTGCAGGCCGAGCAACGCCCGGTCGCGCTCGCCTACATCCGCGGGCTGGAGCACCTCATGCGCGGCAGCCTGGACTGGAGCCTGGAATCGGGCCGCTATCAGGAGCCGTCGGCTACCTCAGGGCGACCGACGGTGCCGCTCTGACGTCGCTGCCTGCCATGAACTGGGCGCGTACAGCGCGCGCCTCCCGTACCAACCGCGAGGTACCACTGATGCGAGTTCCCCATCACCGCCCCCAACTGCCGTTCTGGTCACGCGAATTGTTCCCGGCACATCTCCACCTGACCACGTCGCGACTCAAGGACCGGCTCATCGCCGCCGTCGATGCCGACGGAGCGCTGCGCGATCCTTGCCGCAGCCGCGTTCTGGAATCCGCGCTGTGCCTTCGGCTGCTGGAGCGCAGTGGTCTCGAACCGGAGGCAGGGGCAGGTCTTGTGACCTACCTCGACGCCCGGCGAGAATCCACGGTTGCGCTCGACCGGCTCCTGGTGTCGGCCGCGCTCGATGACCCCGCGCACACCGCGGAGCCCCTCATGGGTGACTTCCTGGCGAGGGCACCACGCTTCACCAGTCGCCGCAAGCAGGTGATGATCGACGCCGTGCTCTCCGTGTTCGGCGCTCCCATGCCCGAGCCGGACCCGAGGGCATTCAGCAGCGACGGCCTGCATCCCTGGGCAAAGGTCCAGGTCGCCTCGCTGAAGGTGATCAGCTTCCGGGCGCTCAACCGTGCCGAGGCGATCGACGCGCGGGACTGGGAACTTCTGCTGTCGACGCAGAATCTGCCCGATGTGTGGGAGGGGAACATCCTCATCCACCTTTCGGTGCTGCATGCCCTGGTGGGTCTGCCCGACACCGCGGGAACCGTCGCCCACGGCGTCCGACAGGTGCTCAGGCATCAGCGGCCCGACGGCGGACTGCCGTTTGTCACGGACACCGACACCTGGTGCACCGCGACCGGCGGCGTCGCGCTCGCGGCGGCCAAGGCGCCCGCGCCGGTACTGCACCGGATCGCCGGACACCTCGTACGCCAGCAGCGGCCGGACGGCGGCTGGGCCTACACCGACCTCGCCCAGCAGACCGACGCCGATGACATCTCCGTCGCCACGGAGTTCCTGCACACGCTGGACGCGAATCTGTACCGCCCGCAGATCGCGGCCTCCCTGGAGTGCCTGCGCCGCCTCGCCGGCCCGGACGGAGGCTTCCCCACCTATGCCGGCGCCCCCGCCGAAGCCTGCATGACCGCCGCCGCGGTCAATGCTCTCGGCGTCGAAGGCCCGGCGAACCACAAGACGCTGCGCGAGGGGATACGGTTCCTCGCCCTTGCCCAGAACCCCGACGGCACCTTCGCCCCGGACTGGAGCGCCAGCACACTGCACACCGTCTTCCGCACGGTGCTGGCGACCGGCCAGGAGCCGACGGCGGCGTCATCGGAGGCAACCCGCCTCCGGCAGCGCTGTCTTGACTTGATACGCGCCGCCCAGAACACGGACGGCGGATGGGGCTGGGCCACCGGACACCCCAGCGACGCGCTCAGCACCTCCTACGCTCTGATCGCCTTGTGCGCGCAGCAGGACCCCGAGCCTGCCGCACGGGCCGCCCGCTATCTGCTGTGCGGCCAGCAGGAGAACGGGTCGATCCCCTCGATCTCCGACTCCATCGGCCCACGCCCGTTCATCTTCCAGGTCCCGCTGCTTGCCGACATCTTCGCCATGCTAGCGCTGGGCCACCTCGCCAGCCGCCTGGCACCGGTCGAGGCCGAGCACACCGCTCAGACCGGCCACGCCGATGAGTCCGCGCTCGTCCACTGAACTCGTAGGAGCCCATAGTTGACTTCCCCAGGAGACGGCTCGGCCGACTTTCGCCCCCTGCGGAATGCCGCCTCGACCGGTCGTGACCACGCCGTGGTCATCGGCGCGGGGATGGCCGGCCTGTTGGCGGCGCGCGTTCTGGCCGAGCGCGGCGGGCGCGTCACCCTCATCGACCGTGACCGCATGCCGCGAACGCCGCGGTTCCGGTCCGGGGTTCCGCAGTCCCGGCACACCCATCTGCTGCTCGGCCGCGGTCTCGATTCGCTGGAGAAGCTGCTGCCGGGGTTCGTGAACGAACTGGTCGACGCGGGTGGGGTACCTCTCGACTGGCCCGGCGATGCCCTCTGGCTGACACCGGCCGGCTGGTGCTCGCGCTTCCGGCCGGGCATGTCCATCGTGTCCGCCAGCCGCGATCTGATCGAGTGGCTGGTGCGGCGACGCGTGCTGTCGGGTACGGGCATCACTTTGCGGGAGGGCACCGAAGTCACCGGGCTCTCCCGCGCCGAGGACAGCGCCCGTATCACCGGTGTGACCATACGTGAGCGCGGCGCAAGGCAGCACGTCCCGCTCACTGCCGATCTGGTGCTCGACGCCTCCGGGCGCGGCTCGGCCGCCCCCGACTGGCTGGCCGAACTGGGCTGGCCGGTGCCGCGGGAGATCAGAGCACCATCGGATGTCGGCTACGCCAGCCGGTTCTACGCCCGGCCCGAGCAGGACCGGGGCTGGCGGCTGATCCTGCTCCAGACCCAGCCTCCCCAGCACACCCGCAGCGGAATGCTGCTACCCGTCGACGGTGACCGCTGGATGGTCAGCATGGTGGGCGTGGGCGGCGATCACCCGCCCACCGACGACGAAGGATTCCTCGCCTTCGCCAAGACCCTGCGCAGCCCGGTGCTGCACGACGCGATCAGCACCGCTCGACCGCTCACCCCGGTCCACGGGTTCCGGGTGCCCGACAGCCGGCGTCGTCGCTATGAACTGCTTTCCGACTGGCCACGAGGCTTCGCGGTGGTCGGCGACGCGTTGTGTTCGCTGAACCCGATGTACGCGCAGGGCATGTCGGTGGCGGCGGCCACCGCACTCGCCATGCGCGAGGAACTCGGCCGCACGTCGGGCGAACCGCTGGGCAAGCGACTGCAGAAACGGGCGGCACGCAGCGGCAGTGACGCCTGGCTCATCGCCAGCGGCGAGGACATCCGTTATCTGCCGCCCGCCGAGCGTGGCCGACGGCCCTTCTACGAGCCGGTGATGCAGGCCTACTTCGACCGGGTACTGAAGACGGGAAGGACCGACCGTAAGGTCAACGCGGCACTGCTGCGCGTCCTCAACCTGCAAAGCGGACCCTATTCGCTGATCCGTCCGGCGGTCGCCGCACGCGCGCTGCTGCCCAGGCGCGGCAGTGCCGAGGCACCGGCAGCCGACGTCGGCGAGCGCTGATGCCACATCATGTGCGTCTTGCCCGAATCCCTCGCACGACCCATTCCACTACTGAGGGTTACCCTATGTCCACCGAGACCTCCCCGACCGGAACACCTCCCGGTCCCCGCTGACCGGCGCAAGCGTCGGCGACTATCCGGTGCACACCCGCGAAGAGGTGCGCGCGACAGTGCGGCGCGCCCGGGAGGCCGGGCACTGGTGGGCCGCGCTGGACCCGAAGGAGCGCCGGCGGCGCATTCTGGCGTGGAACGCGGTCCTGGCACGCCGGATCGACGAACTCGCCGAGAAGGTCGAACGCACGCACGCTGCTTCCTACGGCCTGGGCGCCGCCGTCTTCACCCGTGACAAGCGGACCGCGCTCCGACTGGCCCGGCGTCTGCGCGTCGGGGCGGTCGCGGTGAACTCCGTGATCACCTTCGCCGCCGTCGCCAGCCTGCCCTTCGCCGGCACGGGGGACTCCGGCTTCGGTCGTGTCCACGGTGCTGACGGCCTGCGCGAGTTCAGCAGGGCGCATTCTGTAGCCCGACGCCGCTTCCGGCCGCCCGTCAACCTGCTCTCGTTCTCCCGCAGCGGCAAGGACATGGCCCTGGCCATGGCCCTGGTACGCGTACTGCACGGCCGACGGCGATGGCGGTCGGGGCAGCGTACGGAATGAATCGTCCAGGAGGTGCCGAAGGCCTCGCCCCCATGACCGGAAGCTCCCTCGTTCCGCTTCCGGTCACTGCCCCGTCGGTATGTCACCCGGTACCGACAGTGTGGTCGGCCCAGAGGTTGACGCGTTCGCGGACGACGGGATAGCCGGCCTTGGCGAAGTTCGCGGCCATGGGGAAGTTGCCCTGGTCGGTGCCGGCGGCGATGAACTCCGCGCCCCGTTCGACCAGGAAGTGGGTGCACTCGGCGAGGAGGTCGTAGGCGTAGCCGTGGCCGCGGTGGTCCGGCAGGACGCCGATGAAGCCGATACAGGGGCCGCTGGGATTGTGGGCGGGGATGTGGATGCCGACCAGCTCGCCCTCGGGGATGCGGGCCACCTGCCACCACTCGCGCGGCGACGGCATCCAGTGGAAGATGTCGAGTTCCTCCTGGGCGGCCCGGTCCACTCCGCCGTGCTCGATGGCCCGGCGGGCGTGGGCGTCGAGGGTGACGGAGTGGATGCGGCGCAGCGCCTCGAAGAAGACACCGTCGTCGGGTTCGGCGGCGAAGACCAGGCGTCCGGGGCGCTCGGGCAGGCCCAGGTCTGGGGTCCAGCGGTAAATGAAGCGTTCCACCAGCGGTTCGTAGCCGGCCATGCGGCCGGCCGCGACACGCGTGTCGGTCGCGGCCCGCTGTACGGGGTCGTCGCGCCAGCCCACGGGCAGGTCGAGTTCGAGCTCATCGGTGCGCCAGGGCGCCGTCCGCAGGAGTTCGGCGCCCGCGTCCTCCTCGCCCTCGGCCACGTCGAACCAGTTGATCACGAGGGGCTCGGCGTCCTCGGGCCGGGCCCACCACGCGGCGCGGGCCACCGGCCGGCCGTCGCGCAGGGCGACGCGCTTCCAGTCGGGGCGGTAGCGGGTCTTCCGGTGTTTCTCACGGAAGCCCAGCGGGTCGGGCAGGTCGTGGAACAGGTGAGCACTGCTCTCGTCGAGCGTGCGGATGACCAGTGCGGTCAAGGGATTCCTCCGGGATGCGTACGGTGTTCAGCGCTCCCGGTCAGGTCAGACGTGGCACGCCCGGGCAACGGGGAAGGGGGAGCGCTGGGTGAGCAGGACCTGCATGACGCTCGCCTCCTTCCGGCCGTCTCGGGCGTGGTGCATCACGGTAGGGGGACGGCCGCACGAGCGTCCACCGGTTTTCCTGGTTTCCTCGTTTCCCCTTTTCCTCGTGTCCCCTTTTCCTCGTCGCGGGCGTTTTCCTCGTCGCGGGCGCCGAGGCCGGAAGAGGCCCCCGGCCGGACGGCGGCGTAGCGTGGGCATGTGACATCGGTGCGCGGCTGGTCGTCGCGACGGGCCCGAGAGGAGCGCGGCTGGCTGCGAGGCGCGCCACCGCCGCGATGGGTGCGGGTGCTGCCGGTGCTGCTGCTCGTGCTGGTGACCGTGACCGCGGTCGGCACCCCGCACGCGCGCGATCTGGGTTTCCTGCTCGGCGCGATCCCGCCGCTCGCCGTCCTGTCGTACGGGCCGTTGGCGACCGCTGCCCTCGGCGCGCTCGTCGTCGTGGTGCTGAACCTGCCGTTCGCGAATCTGAACCGACCGGGCAACACCGATGTGCTGACCATCGCGTTCGTCGCCCTGCTGAGTGTGCTCCTCGCCTTCGTGCGCAGCCGCAGGGACGCCCAGCTGAGCATGGAGCGCGAGATCAGCGAGGCCGTGCAGGGGGCCGTGATGCCGGCCCTGCCGGAGCGCGTCGGGCGGGTGGGGTGCGCGGGGTTCTACCGGGCGGCGCAGAACGGGACGCTGGTGGGCGGGGACTTCTTCGACGTACGCGACGGACCGTACGGCGTGCGCGTGGTGATGGGTGATGTACAGGGGCACGGGCTGGCGGCGGTCTCGACGGTGGTGTCGCTGCTGGGCGCGTTCCGGGAGGCGGCGCTGGACCAGCCGGGCCTGGAGGCGGTCGCCGCCCGCATGGACCGCCGGCTGGTGGTGGACTCCTCCGCCGTCCGGCACCCGGAGCTGTTCGCCACCGCGGTGCTGCTGGAGTTCTCCGCCGACGCGCGAGCGGTGCGGGTGCTGGCCTGCGGTCACCCGCCGCCCGTGCTGCTGCACGGGGAACAGGCCCTGGAGGTGACCGTCCCGCCCAGTCCGCCGCTGGGCATCGGGCTGCTCGGCGCGGAGCGGCCGAAGGAGGTCACGGTGACCCTCGGTCTGCGGGACCGGCTGCTGCTCGCCTCCGACGGCGTGTGGGAGGCCCGGAACGCCTCGGACGTCTTCTACCCGCTGCCCGAGCGGCTGACCGCACTCGCGGGCGCCGGTTCGGGCGACCTGCCCGACGCGGTGTGGGCGGACCTGCTGCGGCTGCGCTTCGAGGTCCGCGACGACGCCACCATGCTCGTCCTGACCCCCGCCCCGGCAGTCCCCTGATCACCCCGGCGGCGCGGGCCGCTCCGGTACGGACGACGTCAGCCCACGTCCCACAGGAACCGGTGGGTGTGGATCCCGAAGTAGGGGAAGGACTGGATCTCGCGGACGCCCTCCAGCGGCCGGACCTCGTCGTTGACGAAGTCCAGCAGGGCCTTGGGACCGGGCGCCACCACCTCCGCGAACAGGTCGAACCCGCCGGAGGTGAGGACCGAGTAGACGACCTCGGGGCGTTCGGCGAGGGCGTCGGCCACGGTGCGCGGGTCGCCGTCGACGGCGATGCCGAGCAGCGCCATGGCCTGGCCGCCCATGGCCATCGGGTCGGTGACGCCGACGACCTGAACGGCCCTGGAGTCCAGCAGGCGCTGAAGGCGCTGGCGGGCGGCCGACGCCGACAGGCCGACCTTGGGGCCGAGGTCGGCGTACGCGATGCGTCCGTCGGTCTGCAGTTCACGCAGGATGGCCCGGTCGATCTCGTCCACGGTCGTCGTTCTTCCTCTCCGGCGGGTCGGTGGGGGGTCGGTCCAGCCTAGCGGCGCAGGTCAGCTACTGAGTTCGGCGAGTGCGGCGGCGAAGACCTCGGTGTGGGTGTCCACGTCCTGCTCGGTGGTGTCCGGGCACATCAGCGCCATGTTGTGGAACGGGGTGAGCAGGATGCCCCGGTTGGCCAGGTAGAGGTGGAGGTAGTCCTCCAGCTCCGCGTCGGCCACGGCCGCGGACTCGGTGCCGGTACGGGGTGCGGGAGAGACGAAGCGGTACTCGGTGCGGGCGCCGAGGCGGCTCACCGACCAGGGCAGGGCGTGTGCGTCGATGCCCGCCTGTACGCCGGCCTCGAAGCGTTCGGACAGTTTGGCCATGTGGGCGAACGCCTCGTCGGTGAGGACGTGTTCGAGGGTGGCGCGCGTCGCGGCGACGGACAGCGCGTTTCCGGCCAGGGTGCCGCCGACGCCGCCCATGTCCACCAGGTCCAGGTCCTCGCGGGCGAGCAGCCGCTCGGCGAGGTCGGCGGAGAGGCCGTAGGCGCCGGCCGGGATGCCGCCGCCGATCGCCTTGCCGATGGTCAGCACGTCGGGTTCCAGGTCCCAGGCGGCCGTGCAGCCACCGGGGCCGGCCGAGAAGGTGTGGGTCTCGTCGTTGATGAGCAGGGCGCCGTACCGCGTGGTCAGCTCGCGGACACCGGCGAGGTAGCCGGGCTCGGGCAGGACGATGCCGATGTTGGTGAGGGCCGGCTCCATGAGGACGGCGGCGACGTCCCCGTGGGCCAGCTCCCGCTCCAGTCCGGCGAGGTCGTTGAACTCGGCGACCCGGCTGGTCAGCGTCACGTCGCAGGGGGCGCCGACGTTGCCGGGGCGGGCGGTGCCGTCGCCGTCGGGGCCGACGACGATGAGCGACTCGTCGACGCTGCCGTGATAGCAGTAGCTGTTCACCAGGATCTTGGGGCGTCCGGTGACGGCGCGGGCGAGCCGGATGGCCCATCGGTTGGCGTCGGTCGCGGTCAGCGAGAAGCTCCAGCGGGCCAGGCCGAAGCGGCGGGTCAGCTCGGCGCCGACCCACTCGGCGTCCTCCGTGGGCAGCATGGCGGTGGCCCCGCCCAGGTCGGCGTACCGGCGGTGCACCGCCTCGGTGACCGGGGCCGGCGAGTGACCGGCCATCGCGCCCGTGTCGCCGAGGCAGAAGTCGATGTACTCGTGGCCGTCCACGTCGGTGACGCGGGCGCCGCGCGCCCCGGCCAGGTAGCGGGGGAAGGCGCCGGCGGTCTTGTTCATCCAGGTCATCGGCACCCGGCCGAAGAGGTGGTCGGCGCGCGAATAGGCCGCTCGGGAGCGCGGATTGCGGCGTTCGGCCTCGGCACTCTCGCGAGCCAGGAGGGCGTGCAGACGCGTGCGGTCCATGGGATACCTCGATGGGTGCGGTGATGGAACAGGGTGAGGGTACGACCGAAATCCCAGCTCGATCAAGCTGTCACGCATGAATCATTCGCAACAGCGCTCGAATCGAGCGTTGCTGGGGCATGGCAGACCTTCGAGGGTGACGCATCCCCCCGCGCCCGACTGACGAACCGCCGCTCGGATCTCGAACGCACCCACCGAAACGCCAGACCGCGCCACCCCTTCCGCCAGGTAGAAATATCTACGAGCATGCATGCATATGCCGGGTAGGAGTGCAGTCGCGCGAACTGCCCGGTCACAGTCGTTCCCTGCGCCCTCGCGGCGTACGAGGATCATCCGGAGCAGTGCATGACGAACGCGATGTGGATGCGGGGCGTGGAGTGGCTCGCCGCGGCGGCGGCCGATCCCCGCGCGTGCAAATGGGAGTGGGATCATGGCGAGGGTGTCGCACTGCTCGAGGCAGGCCGCTTCTGGGACGTCCTGAGCGTGCCCGAGCCGCTCGGTCTGCTCGCACTGGACCTGCTGTGGCGGCCGGCGCCGGGCACCCCCGGGCCGACGCTGGTGGACACCGCGGCGGAGCGGGTCGGATTCTTCCTGCCGCCCGACCCGTCCGGCGGCTGGGTGGGCGCCGGCCTGCGGTACGCGACCAGGGGCTCCTGGGTCGCGGTACCACCGCCCTACCGCCCCACCCGCTCCCTTGAGTGGCTGGTCCCGCCGGACGGCACCGGCGCGCTGCACCGGCCCGGCCCACTGGAGGAGGCGCTGCGCGAGGCCAACGGCACGCTGGCCGTGCTCGCTCCGACGTGCGGGCGCTGACGGCGGTACGGGACGCGGGCGGTCAGGGACCTTCGGGCTCGGGGCGGGCGCGCAGCGTGAACCCGGTGAGGGCCGCCCACAGCGCGTCCGGCTCGGCGGGCACCGTCCGCCCCTGGGCGCGCCACTCCCCCACGAGCTCGGCGTAGATCGGCTCACGGGTCCGGTCCGCCGGCACCTTGCGGTCCGCCCGGTCCTTCCGGTCCGTGTGGTCCTTGCGCTCCGTACGGTCCTCGCCCTCCGTACGGTCCTTGCGCTCCACCCGGTCCTCGTGGTCGATGCCGTTCATGTCGAGGGCAACGCCCGGCGCGCGCCGCCGGTACGTTTCGGGGTGCTCCGCTCACCGGGTCGGGTGAACCCACCCCTCGAACGCGCCGTTCCGCCTGTACGACAAACATCCCGCGTTCGCCCGGAACCCATGCCTGCGGTGCCGTCGCGGGCAGGGCCGGGCCGACGGGCGCGGCGCGGCGCGCGCTTCTATTCTGGGAGGTCGGGGCTCCGACGTGTCGCCCATCGCACGTCCTGCTCCCACGTGCCTGGAGTCAGCCCATGTCGCATACGTCCGCAACGCCGCGCCGGGGGGCCGTGGTCGCCGTCGCGGTGGGAACGCTCATGGTGCCGCTCGCCGGTGCTCCCGCGGGCGCGGCGCCCGCCTCCGCACCGGCCGTGTACTCCACGGCCGCGCCCAGCCCCTCCCCGGCGGCCCCCGACGTCCGCACCCTCACTCCCACCGTGACGCGCCAACTCGACGTCGCCGTGCGGAACGTGATGCGCGAGGCCGGCATTCCGGGTGCCACGGTCGGCATCTGGACGCCGGATCAGGGGAGTTACGTCCGTTCGTTCGGCGTCGCCGACAAGAGCGACGGCCGGCGGATGAGCCCCGACCTGTACATGCGCATCGGGAGCGAGACCAAGACGTTCACGGTGACCGCGCTGCTCCAGCTGGTCGACCGGGGCAGGGTAGGCCTGGACGATCCGGTCGGCAGATACGTCGCGGGCGTCCCGAACGGTGACGTCATCACGCTGCGGCAGCTGGCCGGCATGCGCAGCGGGCTGTTCAACTACTCCGAGGACGACGACTTCTTCAAGGCGCTCACGTCCGACCCGCGGCGCAGCTTCACCCCCCGGCAGCTGCTCGACTACTCCTTCCGGCACCCCGTGCTGTTCCCGCCCGGCGAGAAGTTCTCGTACTGCAACACCAATCTCATCCTGCTCGGCCTGGTCGTCGAGAAGCAGAGCGGACAGCCGCTCGCGGACTACATCCACCGGCACATCCTGGACCCCGCCGGCATGCGGCACACCCTGTTCCCGAGCGGTGCCGAGTTCCCCGAGCCGCATGCGCAGGGTTACACGGACCAGACGGCCGACGGGAAGGTCGCGGACACGGCGGACTGGAACCCGTCCTGGGGCTGGGCGGCCGGCGCGATGATCTCGACGCTCGACGACCTGCGTGTGTGGGCGCGTACGGTGGCGACCGGCCGGCTTCCCGACGGCAGGCGGCTGATCAGCGCGGCCACGCAGAGGGAACGGCTGATCACCCCCAGGACCCCGATCCCGGGCACCGGATACGGGCTGGGCATCTTCGACGTGCACGGCTGGATCGGCCACAACGGCTCCCTGCCGGGCTACGAGTGCCTGACCGTCCATCTCCCGTCCGCGCGGGCCACGATCGTGGTGCTCCTCAACGCCGACATCCACCACGCCGGCCAGGAGCCGAGCACATTGGTCGGCGAGGCGGTCACGAAGATCGTCTCCCCGGGTCACGTCTTCGACCTCCCGGCGGAGCCCGCCGCCAGATGAGATCCGAACTCGGCTGGTTTTGGCGGCTGTTGCCCATTCCTTGCGTCCCCGGCCCCGGCCACCATGTGTACGGCACCGACGCCGCGCGCCCGGGGCTCGGGTCAGCTGACCGCGCTGCCGGGCACCTGAAACTGATGCGGGGCCTCGACCGGTCCCCCGTTCCGGTCGCGCCCCGCGCGTTGCTGAACTTACGTGCGATGCACGGCGGTGACTATCGCGTCGGTGCCCTCTCGGCGGCGACGGGGACTCACCTGTGCACAGGTGAGTCCGCTTGCTCCCCGTTCGCCCCGCCCAGGGCGGGTGCGGTGAGGGCCCCGGTGGCCAGGTGGGCGAGGACGACCTCGTACAGGTCGCCGCCGCCGGTCAGCAGCTGCCGTTCCAGGACCGGTTCGGCGGCGCGGACGTGCTCGCGCACGGTCTGGGCGTGGACGCCCAGTTCCCGGGCGGCGCGTTCGGCGTTGCCACCGGCGGCGATCCAGGCGCGCAGGGTGCCGCGCAGGTCGCGGCCGTCGCCGTCCAGGCGGGCGAGGAGGTCGACGGCCCAGGCGCGCAGCGCGGCCGAGGCGAGGAGTTCGCCGAGCCCGACGCGCCGCCCCTGGTGCCCACCCGTGGCGGCGGGGTCGTACGGACCGTGCACCGCCTCGGTGGTGAGTGCCAGGCGGGCCACGGCACGGGTGGCGAGGTCGGCGAAGTCGATGCCGAGCAGCGACTCGACGCGGTCCATACGGGCGCGGACGGTGTTGCGGCTGACGCCGAGCACCTTGGCGGCGCTGACGGCGGTGAAGTCGAGGCCCAGCCGGGTGGTGGCGAGCAGTTCGGCGCGGATGTGGTGGGGCAGCGTGTCGAGCGGGCGGAGCACCTCGGCGGACCAGGCCCGCAGGAGGGCCGGGTCCAGGAGCCGTTCGGGGTGGGTGCGTTCGGCGTAGACGGCACTCTGGTCCGGGCGGAACCGGGCGACGGCGAGCGCGCTGACGGCCTGGCCGTACGCGGTGGCGGTCCGGGCGAGGCCCTGGCGCAGACTGCCGCCGAGGAAGGCGCCGGGCCGGCCGTCGACCAGGGACCGCAGCCGGCTCCCGGCCGCCCGTGCGGGACTGACGACGATGACGTGGCCGTCGACGGCGGGGCAGCGCACCACGAGCGCCTCGCCCTCGGTGGCGTCCCCGCACGCCTCGGCGAGCGCGTCCCGCTCGTCGGGAGCGACCTCCACGACGTACACGCGGGCGGTCTCCTGGTCGAGCAGGCCGGGCCACAGACCCGCGGCGACGCGACGGGCGGAGACGATGTCCTCCACCATCAGCAGCTGAAGGATCGCGAGGCGCAGGTCGGCCGAGGCGCGCCGCAGCCGGTACCCGGCCTCCGTCAGTTCCTTTTCCCTGAGCAGGAGTTCGAGCACGCCCGCGGTGTGGAGCACGATCTCGGCGGCGTGCCGGTCGAAGGGGGCCGGCCGGGCCACCGCCAGCACGGCGCCGGCCGCCGGGCCCTGTGTCGGGTGACGCAGGCCGACCAGGCGGACATGGCATGCGCCGTCCTGCACGGCCGCCGAGGAGATCCGGCCGGCGAGGACGTCGGCGAGAACGGTGTCGTCCAGCGGCAGGGGCTCGCCGGCCAGGAGTGCGCCCTGCGCGTCCTGGAGGCAGACCGACGCCCGCACGGTGCGCTCCAGCCAGCCGACGACCCGGCGGGGGTCGCGGCCGGCGGGGCGCAGATGGTCGAGCAGCTGCTCCGCCCAGGCGGTGTCGGTGTCGTACGGCTGCTGGGCGTGGGGGCCCTCGTCGGCTCGGCCGGCCACGTCGCCCGTCTCCTCGTCGTCGGGTCGGGTTGACCTCGGATGTCGGATCATCGACGTTACCCGACAGGGCGACCGGACGCGCCCGGGTGTCCCCGACGCCGCGGGGCAGGGCTCCGCCGGCGGCCCGAGAGGGGGATGGACCACCGGCGGAGACGGGCAAGCCCTGAGCGGGGGGGTGGCCCGGGGCGCCTCCTCCGTCGGATGCCCCGGAATCGCCGCCGCACACCCGGGGTTCCGGCTCGTACGGTGACATGCGCGGGCAAGGGACGGAGCTGCGGGTGCGACGCCCGCCGACGGCATAAGCTCGATGAATGGCGAAGTACTTCGACGTGCACCCCGAGAACCCGCAGCCGCGCAGCATCGCCCAGATCGCCGACGCGGTGCGGGACGAGGCACTCATCGCATATCCCACCGACTCCTGCTACGCGCTGGGCTGCCGCCTGGGCAGCCGGGACGGCATGGACCGGATCCGTTCCATCCGCCGTCTCGACGACCGGCACCACTTCACGCTGATGTGCCGGGACTTCGCGCAGCTCGGCCAGTTCGTCCGGGTCGACAACGACGTGTTCCGCGCGGTGAAGGCCTCCACGCCCGGCAGTTACACCTTCATCCTGCCGGCCACCCGCGAGGTGCCGCGCAAGCTGCTGCACCCCAGGAAGAAGACCGTCGGCGTACGCATCCCCGACCACGTGGTCACCCAGGCGCTGCTCGCCGAGCTGGGCGAGCCGCTGCTGTCCAGCACGCTGCTGCTGCCGGACGAGAAGGAGCCGTTGACGCAGGGCTGGGAGATCAAGGACCGCCTCGACCACGTCGTGGACGCGGTGGTGGACTCCGGGGACTGCGGCACCGAACCGACCACGGTCATCGACTTCTCCGGCGGCGAGGCGGAGATCGTACGGCGGGGCGCCGGGGACACCACCCGGTTCGAGTGAGGGACGCGGGCCGGTTCCGGTCACGGACGGCGCGGACCGGTCGCGTCCGTGTAGATCTTGCGTGGCAGCATGGGGGCGCGCGGCGCCGAGGGGCGACAGCCTCCCGCCGCTGACTTCTCAGGAGGCTTCGCACCATGACCGCCGTACAGGGAACCACTGTCGACATCCCCACCGAGGACGGCGTCGCCGACGCCTACCTCGCCCACCCCGTCGACGGGCGGCCGCACCCCGGCGTGCTGCTCTACCAGGACGCCTTCGGGCTGCGCCCGCGGCTGCGGGCCATGGCCGACCGGCTCGCGGGCGCCGGTTACACGGTCCTGGTGCCGAACGTCTTCTACCGGGGTGGCCGCACCCCGATCGGCGAGCTGCCGGAGTTCATCGACCCGGCGGCCGACCCCACCCTCTGGCAGCGGATCGGCCCGGTCATGGCCTCGCTCACGCCCGAGCTGATCGAGCGGGACGCCGACGCCTATCTGGGCTGGCTGGCCGACAGCCCGCTGGTCGCCGACGGCCCGGTCGCGCTGACCGGTTACTGCATGGGCGCACGGCTGGCCCTGCGCACGGCGGCCACCCATCCGGAGCGGGTGGCCGCCGCGGCCGGCTTCCACGGCGGCCGGCTGGCCACCGACGACGCGGACAGCCCGCACCTGGGCGCCCAAAGCATCACCGCAGAGCTGTACTTCGGCCACGCGGACCAGGACGCGTCCATGCCCGAGGAGCAGATCCGCCGGCTGGACGACGCGCTCACCGCCGCGGGTGTGCGGCACACCGCCGAGGTCTACGCGGGCGCCCAGCACGGCTACACCCAGGCGGACACCCCCGCCTACGACCACGAGGCCGACGAGCGGCACTGGGCCGCGCTGCTCGGCCTGCTCCGACGCACGTTCTGACGCCCGGCCGGTGCCCCTCGCGCGGAGGGGCACCATCGGCCGAATCGAGCCAACTCATTGACATGCACGCGATCACCCAGCACGCTGAGAGCGCTCTCACACAGGTACGGACCAGAGTCCGTACGACCCCGACCCCCACACGGAGGTGGAGAGTGCCTCACAGGATCACGCGCCCCGCGCTGCCCCTGGCAGCCGCGACGGCCCTGGTCGGCGCAGCGCTCGCCCTGGGCACACCGGAGCCCGCCGGTGCCGCCGTCCCCGACACCATCCCCCTGACCATCACCAACGACTCGGGCCGCGGCGACCCGGTGTACGTCTACGACCTCGGCACCCAGCTGTCCACGGGACGGCAGGGCTGGGCCGACGCGAACGGCACCTTCCACGCCTGGCCGGCCGGCGGGAACCCGCCGACTCCCGCGCCCGACGGGGCGATCACCGGACCGGCCCCGGGCCGGTCGACGACCATCCGGATACCGAAGTTCTCCGGCCGCCTCTACTTCTCCTACGGCCAGAAGCTCGACTTCCGGCTCACCACCGGCGGTCTGGTGCAGCCGGCCGTGCAGAACCCGTCCGACCCCAACCGGAACATCCTGTTCAACTGGTCCGAGTACACGCTGAACGACGCCGGGCTGTGGCTCAACAGCACGCAGGTCGACATGTTCTCGGCGCCCTACGCGGTCGGCGTGCGGCGGGCCGACGGCAGTGTGAGCACCACCGGACACCTCAAGTCCGGCGGCTACACGGGCTTCTTCGGCGCGCTGCGCGCACAGCCGGGCGGCTGGGGCGGCCTGGTCCAGACGCGCCCCGACGGCACCGTGCTCCGGGCGCTGTCCCCGCTGTACGGCGTCGAGACCGGGGCGCTGCCGGCCGACGTGATGGACGACTACGTCGACCGGGTCTGGCAGAAGTACACGACGGCGACCCTGACCGTGACGCCGTTCACCGACCGGCCGGGCACCCGGTACTTCGGGCGGGTCTCGGGGGACGTCATGAAGTTCACCGACTCCTCCGGCGCGGTCGTCACCAGCTTCCAGAAACCGGACGCGGACAGCGTCTTCGGCTGCCACAAGCTGCTGGACGCGCCCAACGACACCGTGCGCGGCCCCATCTCCCGGACGCTGTGCGCCGGTTACAACCGATCGACGCTGCTGACCAACCCGAACCAGCCCGACACCTCGCCCGCGCACTTCTACGAGGACGCGGTCACCAACCGGTACGCGCGCGCCGTCCACGCGCAGATGGCCGACGGCACGGCGTACGCCTTCGCCTTCGACGACGTCGGCCACCAGGAGTCGCTGGTCCACGACGGCAGTCCGCAACAGGCGTACCTGACACTGGATCCGCTGAGCTGACATGCGAAGGTCCCGCACGCGGACGGCTTCCGCGTGCGGGACCCCGAGGTGGTGCGGGGAGATCAGCCGGTCGTGAGGGCGGTGTCGTCCACCACGAAGCTGGTCTGCAGCGAGACGTCCTCGACGCCGTTGAACTTCAGCGTGAAGGTCGTGCCCGCCAGCGCGGACAGGTCGAACGACTTCTGGGTGTAGCCCGTGGCCTTGTTGAGGTTCGAGTACGTCGCCAGGGTCGTCGAACCGGCGCTCACCGTCAGCTTGTCGTACGCCGTCGTGGTCGTGGTCTCGGCGGAGTCGATGTGCAGGTAGAAGGTCAGGGTCGCCTTGCAGCCCGCGGGGATCGTCACCGACCGGGACACGGTGTCGGTGTGCGAGGTGCCGTAGCCGTCGAGCCAGGCCTTGTAGGTGCCTCCGTGGGCGGCCTCACCGGTGTCGTTGGTGATGACGCCGGTGGTGGCGGTCCAGCCGGTGCTGCCCGACTCGAAGCCGGGGTTGCTCAGCAGCTGGGTCGGGGTGCAGCCGCTGCCGACCGGGTTGACCGTCCAGCCGAAGCTCGCGGTGCCGCTCGCGCCGGTGGAGTCGGTCACCGTGACCGTGGTGCTGGAGGAGCCCGCGGTGGTCGGCGTGCCGGAGATCAGGCCGGTCGAGCTGTTGATGGACAGACCGGCCGGCAGCCCGCTGGCGCTGTAGGTGAGGGCACCGGCGTTGGTGCTGCTCGCCTGGACCTGCAGGCTGACCGCCGTGCCGACGGTCGAGGTCTGGCTGCCCGGGTTGGTGACGGTCACCCCGTTGGCCGGCGGGTTGATGTGGCTGCCCACGTTGATGCCGGCGAAGGCGTTGCCCACACCCGCGTACTGGGTGGAGTTGGCGCCGTAGAGCGCGGTCGCCGCGTTCAGTGCGGCGGTGCGGGCGGCGGCGTAGTTGGTGCTCGACGTCATGTACGTCGTCAGCGCCTTGTACCAGATCTGCAGGGCGGCGGCCCGGCCGATGCCGGTGACGGCGACGCCGTCGGAGGTCGGGCTGTTGTAGGTCACACCGTTGATGACCTTGCTGCCGCTGCCCTCGGAGAGCAGGTAGAACATGTGGTTCGCCGGACCCGAGGAGTAGTGGACGTCCAGGTTGCCGACCCCGGAGTACCAGCTGTCGGCGGACCCGCCGTCCTTGCTCGGCTTGTCCATGTACCGCAGCGGCGTGCCGTTGCCGTTGATGTCGATCTTCTCGCCGATGAGGTAGTCACCGACGTCGGTGCTGTTGTTGGCGTAGAACTCGACACCGGTGCCGAAGATGTCGCTTGTCGCCTCGTTCAGACCGCCGGACTCACCGGAGTAGGTGAGGTTGGCGGTGGCGGCGGTGACGCCGTGGCTCATCTCGTGGCCCGCGACGTCGAGCGAGGTCAGCGGGTCGTTGTTGGCGGTGCCGTCGCCGTAGGTCATGCAGAAGCAGGTGTCGTCCCAGAACGCGTTGACGTACGCGTTGCCGTAGTGGACGCGGGAGTAGGCCGCTACACCGTCGTTGCGGATGCCGCTGCGGCCGAAGGTGTTCTTGTAGAAATCCCACGTCGTCGCCGCGCCGTAGTGCGCGTCCGCGCCGGCCGTGGCGGCGTTGGACGTGGTGCCGTTGCCCCAGGTGTCGTTGGTCTGGGAGAACAGCGTGCCGGTCCCGGACGTGCCGCGGTTCAGGTTGTACGTCTTGTGGCCGCCGCGCGCCCCGTCGGTGAGCGTGTAGTTCGAGCCCGACTGGGTCGTGGTCAGCGTCACCTGGCCGCTGTACTGGGTGTTGCCGATACCGGTCTTGACCGCCTGGAAACGGTGGAGCTCGGCACCGGTCGTGGCGTCGGTGATGACGTGCAGCTGACTGGGGGTGCCGTCGTCCTGGAAGCCGCCGATCACCGTCTCCCAGGCGAGCTTCGGGGTACCGGTGCCCGCCCAGATCACCTTGCGGGCGCTGTCGGTGGTGGCCTTGTCGGCGGCGAGAGCCTTGGCGGCCTTCAGGGCCTTGCTCTCGGCGGCGGACTTGGTGAAGGTCGCGGTGGTGGAGGCGACCGTGACCTTGTGCTTGTTGTTGAAGGTGGTGGTCACCGCGCCCTTGGCCAGGGTGGCGGGCGGGGTGTGCACGACGAGGTCGCCACCGAGGACCGGGAGGCCGGCGTAGGTGCGCTCGTAACGCGTGTGCACCGTGCCGTCGTTGTCCTTGACGACGTCCCTGACGACCAGCTTCTCCTTCGCGCCGAGCCCCAGGGTGCGGGCCGTCGCGGCGGTCTTGTCCTTGGCGCTCTTGATCAGCGCCGAGTGCTGGGCGGGGGTGAGTTCGGCCTCGAGCCCCCCGCTGCGGAGCGGGCTGGGGTGGGGCCCTGCGGGCTTGGCGGTCGCCGGAACCGACTGAATGCCGACGGCCAGGAACGCCGCGGCGGAGACCAGTGCTGCTCCGACCGTGGCCCGTCTGTGGGGAAGGCGTCTCACTCGTACTCCTCCTGCTGCGGCCGCCGGGTCGCGGCCGGTGACAGACCGGGCAGACGGGTGTGCTGCCCGGACGAGCTGAGCTGTGCGGGAACCGTGATCCGTACGCACACCGGGGAGGATCTGTGTGCGGGGGGAGAATTGCAGCTTTGACCCGCACATGTCAGCCACGCCGGAGACAATCGAGGGTTTTCCCTAGGTGTACTGACCCGTGAGGTTGGGGGCGCGGCTGGCGGGTGGTTGACCCTTGAGCGCGGTGTGTCCGCGGTGGTGATTGTAGGTGTGCAGCCAGGCCGGGTAGGCGGCACGTCTGTCGGCCTCGGTCCGGTAGGGCCGTGCGTAGGCCCATTCGTCCAGGAGGGTGCGATTGGACCTCTCGACCTTCCCGTTGGTCTGGGGCCGGTAGGGGTGAGGCGCGGCCTCCCGGCCGGCAGGGATGGTTCCGCTTAATCTCGACATATCCGCTGATCGACCTGACGAGTTGATCGACCAGATGAGTTGATCGACCAGACAAAGGGAGCGCCATGGATCTCCGGCTCAAGGACAAGGTCGTCGTCGTCACCGGGGCGAGCAAGGGCATCGGCCTCGCCATCGCCGACGCGTTCGCCCGGGAAGGCGCACACGTCGTCGCCGGCAGCCGGACCGTCACTCCCGAGCTCGAAGCTCTCCACGAGAACCACGGCGTCACCGCGGTCCCGGTCGACCTGTCCACCGAGGACGGGCCCGACATGCTCGTCCGCAGCGCGGCGGACCAGTACGGCAGGGTCGACATCCTGGTCAACAATCTGGGCACCGCGACGTCCCGTCCGACCTTCCTGGACATCGACGACGGCGAGTGGCAGCGGGTGTTCAACGTGACCCTGTTCAGCGCGGTCCGGGCGAGCCGCGCGGTCCTCCCGCACCTGCTGGACGCCGGCGAGGGCGCCATCATCAACATCAGCTCCATCAACGCGCGGCTCCCCTTCCCCATGGTCGTCGACTACTCGGCGGCCAAGGCCGGGCTGACCAGCCTGACCAAGTCGCTGTCCGAGGAGTTCGCGCCGCGCGGCATCCGGGTCAACGCGATCGCCCCGGGACCGGTCCGCACCCCGTTCTGGACCGCGCCGGGAGGCTTCGCCGATGCCACCGCCGCCCAGTCCGGCACCACCGCCCAGGAGGCCATGGACGTGGTCGTCCCGCAGAGCATGGGCATCTCCACCGGACGGGTCACCGAAGCGCACGAGGTCGCCGACCTGACGCTGTTCCTCGCCTCGCCGCTCGCCGGGAACATCACGGGCGCCGAGTTCACCATCGACGGCGGCCAGGTCAAGACACTTTGAAGGCTCCCCCGCCTGAAGGCGCGAATTCCCGCCCGGTCTGGCGGCCGGACGCCGCTGACGCGGCGCGGTCCTGGCGGATGCGGCCTGGCCCGCCCCTCGAACCGGGCAGCGGACTGGTGCGTCTTCCACGATGTCCGGTCGATGCGGGTCCGGATCTGGCGCCGTGTCAGGACCCGGCCTCCCACTGGCGATCGGCTCGTTGTTACGGTGCACGGCGTGTCTGAATCCTCACGCGATACCGCGCAGGGTGCCGGCTGGGGTTCGGCCGACCCCGGCGCCTACAAGCAGCTCATGCCGGACCATGTCGAGAAGCTGTCGTGGCTGAACCCGAGAATCCTGTGGGCGGCCCGCAACGGCGTACTGGCGTCGTGGTTCGGTGACCCGACGGGCCGCACCCGCAGCCGCTGGGTGGCCCGGCGGGCCGAGACCGGGGCGCCCGCCGACAAGGTGATCCGGCGGGAGGGCCCGGACCGGTTCTCCTTCATGGTCATCGGCGACACCGGCGAAGGCGACGACTCCCAGTACTGCGTCGTACCAGGCTTCCTGACGGCAAGTCAGGACACGGACTTCGCGGTGATCGCCAGCGACGTGATCTACCCCGTGGGCAGCGTCGACGACTACGGCACCAAGTTCTTCCGGCCGTACCGGGACTATCCGGCCCCCATATACGCGATACCCGGCAACCACGACTGGTACGAGGACCTCGGCGCGTTCATGCGCGTCTTCTGCGCCGACACCCCGCCGCTCGCCCCGGAGCCCGCCCCTCGGCCGCTCACCCGCGCCTGGTGGCGCACCCTGCTGTGGCGCAAGCCGCGCCCGACGGACGAGCAACAGCTCGCCGAAGCACGGAAGTTGCGCTCGCTGCCCGGACAGGAGGCCGAACAGCCCGGCCCGTACTGGGCGATCGACGCGGGGCCCGTACGGCTCGTCGGCATCGACACCGGCCTGCTGGGCACCCTCGACGCCGAACAGGGCGCCTGGCTGCGGGAGGTGTCGCGGGGGCCGAAGCCGAAGATCCTGATCTCCGGATCGCCTCTGTACGTGGACGGCGAGTACCACCCGTGCTCCATCGAGGGCGGCGGCACCGTCGACGACGTCGTCCGCGACCCGGACAACCACTACGTGGCCGCGATCGGCGGTGACATCCACAACTACCAGCGGTATCCGGTCGACGTGGACGGCCGCACCGTCCAGTACGTGGTCTCGGGCGGCGGCGGCGCGTTCATGCACGCCACGCACACCATCCCCCGGATCTCCGTCGCGAACGTCACCGAGCGGGACTTCCGCTGCTACCCGCTGCGCGGCGACTCGTTGGCCTTCTACAGCCGCCTGTACGCCCGCAGGCTGGGCCTGCGCCGTCTCCTCGCCCTCACCGAGTCCGAGGCGACGGCCGTGATCGCCCAGTACCTCGGTATCGAGCCCGGCCGCTCGCCCGGACCGGACGTCCGGGTGACCCGGCGCATGCGCCTGGCCGCGACCCTGCTGGGCGCCGGCGGCGACCCGGACCGCACTTCCCGGGTCCGGCTCCCGGTGCGCAAGCTCTACACCAAGCTGTTCTCGCCGGGCTCCGCCACCTACAGCCCGCCGTTCTTCAAGTCCTTCCTGCGGCTGGACGTCACCCCCGAGGCGGTGCGGCTGCGCTGCTTCGCCGCGACCGGCAACCGGCCGCAGGAACTGGATCCGCCGGTCGAGGACGAGATCACCATCCCGCTCACGTGATCACACGGTTGTCACAACCGGCTGCAAGAATCGGTGGTGGACCCACGTACGGCCGTCCTGCGACAGCCGTACGACCGTACGACGGCAAGTACGACCGCCGAACGACCGCTGGAGGAGCCCGTGCCCACCTCTCCCCGCCCGTTGCGCAAGCTGGGCTTCCTCACGATCGGCCTGTTCGACGCGGCCGATCCGGGCCGGGGCCACGAGTCCACGCTGGAGATCATCGAGCTGGGCGAGCGGCTGGGCCTCGACAGCGCCTGGCTCCGCCACCGGCACCTGCAGTACGGCATCTCGTCGCCGGTCGCGGTGCTGGCGGCGGCCTCCCAGCGCACCCGGCGGATCGAACTGGGCACGGCGGTCACCCCGCTCGGCTGGGAGAACCCGCTGCGCCTGGCCGAGGACCTCGCGACCGTGGACATCCTCTCCAGATGCCGCCTGAACCCGGGCGTCAGCGTGGGCCCGCCGGCGCACTACGACCAGGTGAAGCAGGCCCTCTACCCCGACACGGCCGCCGCGGAGGATTTTGGCTACGAACGGGTGCGGCGGCTGCTGGACCTGGTGCGCGGCGAGCCGGCCAGCGACTTCACCGGGGTGGAGGGCTTCGAGGTGTTCTCCGACAGGGTGCAGCCGCACTCCCCCGGGCTCGGCCGGCGGATGTGGTACGGCGGCGGCAGCCTCGGCTCGGCGCGCTGGGCGGGCGAGCACGGCATGAACTTCCTGACCAGCAGTGTCGTCAAGGCCGAGAACACGGAGGCCGGGGACGAACCCCTGGACTTCGCCGAGATCCAGCTGTCCCACATCCGCGCGTTCCGCGCCCACCACCCCGACGGCGAAGCGGCCCGCGTCTCACAGGGCCTGGTCGTGATCCCCACCGACTCGGCGAGCCCCGCGCAGCGGGCCAGGTACGAGGCGTACGCCGCCCAGAGACTGCCCCGTACGACCGCCCCGCAGGGCCCGGCGCGGTTGCTCTTCGCACCCGACCTGGTCGGCACCAGCGACGAGATCGCCGAGCGGCTGTACGCGCACGCCGCGTTCCGCGAGATCGACGAGGTGGCGTTCGCGCTGCCGTTCACCTTCGAGCACGAGGACTACGTCCAGATCCTCACGGACATGGCGACGAAGCTGGGTCCGGCACTGGGGTGGCGGCCGGCGGGCTGATCGCACGGCGCTTGCTCCGTCCGGTGCGAGAGGGGATGCTGTTGCGGCTCGTGGGGATCGGGCGCCGACAGGGGGACATCGTGAGCGAACAGCCGATGAGCGACCGGGAGTTGTGGGCGAGCGTGGCCGGCATCGCGGGCATCGTCGCCCTCGTGGTGTCGCTCTTCGTGGGCACGCCGCTGTGGCTGACGCTTCCGGCGGCGCTCGTGATGTGCGCCTGTATCCCCGTGATCTGGATCGAACAGAAGAAGCGCGGGCACCGCTGAGCGGATCCGGGCGGTCGCCGTCGTACGACCGCCCGGATCCGGTCACCAGTGGCCCGGCTCGGTGCCGACGAGTCCCTCGGACGGCCTGCCGTCCACGCCCACCGGTACGTCCCCCGCGAGCATCACCCGGTGCATGGTCCGGGGGAAGTCCAGATGGACGTTGTCGCTCGGTGCCAGGTGGATGGTGGCCCGGTTGTCCCAGAAGGCGACGCTGCCGGGCTCCCAGCGGAAGCGGACGGTGTACTCGGGCCGTACGGCCTGTTCCAGCAGCATCTCCAGCAGGGCCGCGCTCTCCGGGCGGGAGACGTCACTGATCTGCTCCAGGTAGTAGCCGTTGACGAACAGCACCCGCTCGCCGGTCTCCGGGTGCACCCGCACCAGCGGGTGGACGGAGGCGACCTGGTGGTCCAGGAGGTGGCGCAGGTACGCGTCGTCGCCCGGCCGGGGCTGGTAGCCGACGCCGAGCCGGTGCTCGGCGCGCAGCCCGTCCACGAAGGCGCGGACCGGCGCCGACAGTCCGGCGTAGGCGGCGGCCAGGTTGGCCCACGTGGTGTCCCCGCCGTACGGCGGGACAGTCTCGGCGCGCAGGACGGTCGCGGCCGGCGGGTCGATCCGTGCGCCGTGGTCGCAGTGCCAGCCGCGCAGCAGGGTGTGCCGGCGCCGGCGCAGCCACTCCTCGTGGTCCATGCCGAACCGTCCGCCCAGTTCCAGCCGGTCCGCGGTGGTCTCCACCTCGGGGAAGCCTGCGGGTGAGGCGCTGCCCCGGCGGCCGAGGACGACGGGCTCGCCAAAGCAACGGGCGAAGGCGACGTGCCTGGCGTGGTCCAGGTGCTGCCCCCGGAAGAACACCACCTTCCAGCGCAGCATCGCCTGCCTGATCAGCGCGACCACAGCTTCCTGGAGCGGTGCGGCGAGGTCGACGCCGGTGATCTCGGCACCGATGTGCCCGGCGACCGGTCTCACCTCCACGCCCTCGACGCGCTCGGTCTGATCCGCCATGGTCCTGTGCGTCGTCATCCGCGCTCCGATGCTCGTGATCGTGCTCGTCGGTACCGGCTCCTCCGACCGATCGTGACATCCCGGCCCCTCCCAGGGTGAACCCCTCGACCTTCCTAACTCGTTAAAGGTCAAGTGGTCCCACGTCTTGACAGGGGTGTGGCCCGCTTCTCAGACTCTGGGCATCACACCTCAACTAACACGAGTTAGGCACGTTGGATGACCGACTCGCATCTCTCCCGCCGCGCGTTGCTGCGGTACGGCGCCTACGGCGCGGGGGCCGCCGCACTGGCCGGCACCGCCGCGAGCTGGGACCGGCTGACCGGGAACGACGTCCCTGGCCGCAACGACGGCTCCCTCGTCGTCGCGACCCTGGGTTCGGCGTTCTCCCCGGACGCCGTCCGCACCCTCGTCGAGGGCTTCCGCACGCTGCACCCAGACATCAAGGTCCGGGTCAACCCGGTCCAGGCCGTCGACTGGTCGGACTTCTTCGCGAAGATCCTCACCCAGATCGCCGCGGGCACCGCGCCCGACCTCGTCTACGTGGCCACCGAGGGCGTGCAGTTGTTCGCGCGCCACCTCGGCGTGCCGCTGGACCGCTGGGTGAAGCGGGACGCGGCGGAGCTGAAGGAGTACTTCGCCGATGTCCACCCCTCGCTGGTGGAGTCGATGATGTACGAGGGCAGCCTGTACCAGCTGCCGGCGGAGTTCAACGCGGCCGACATGTACCTCAACACACAGGTGCTGAAGCGGTCCCGCGCGGACTTCCCGGCGGACGACTGGACCCGCGACGACTTCACCGCGCTGCTGCGCCGCATGAAGAAGGCGAGCGACGCGCACTTCACACCGTACTTCTGGACCAACCGGCTGTGGGGCGGGGTGGTGCCCTGGCTGTTCGCGAACGGCACCAACCTGCTGGCCGAGTCGAAAGCACCCGGCGGCGGGTGGCTGTGGGACTCCTTCTACCCGGCCGGACAGCGGCGCGGGCGCGGCGGCGGCTTCCGCTGGACGACCCCGCAGGCCACCACCGACGGGGTGGAGGAGACGTACGACTACCTCGGCTCCCTGATCCAGGACGGCCTGTGCACCCGCCCCGAGGGCGGCAACGGCTCCAACCTGGTCGGCGTGTTCTCCACCGGCCGGGTCGGGGTCACGCCCGCCGGAGGCTTCTGGGCGGGCGGTCTGCACCAGGCCGGCCTGCGCGCCGACGGGTTCGACGTGCAGTACTTCCCCCGCTGGCGCACCCAGCGCCACCAGTTCGGCGCCGCGGGCTACGCACTGCTGCGCACATCGAAGAAGCAGGACGAGGCCTGGGAGTTCATCAAGTACTCGGCCCGCCTCGACACCCTGACCCGACTGTTCTCGACGAACCAGACGACCCCGGCCCGCCGCTCGATGCTGACCGAGGCCCGCTACAAGGAGACCGGTCCCGCGCACTGGCGGGTCTTCTACGACACTCTCGACAAGTTCCCCGACACCGGGCCGATCCCGGCGCCGCCGCAGGTCGCCGAGGTGACCCAGGTGCTGCTCAAGCACACCGGGACGGCGCTGGCGAGCCCGCGCTCGGTCGGGTCCGCACTGCGTCGGATGCAGGCCGATCTGGAGAAGGCCATGGAGCGTGACGTATGACGAACATCCGGATGGCCGGCGTACGGACGCGGGCGGCGACCCCCGCCGTCGTCACGGCCCGGCGCTCGGCGCGCGAGCGGGGGACGCGGCTGCTGGCCGCGCTGTTCCTGGCGCCCACGGTGGTGGGCATCGTGGTCTTCACGGTCGTACCGATCGTCGGCTCGGTCGGCTTGAGCCTCTTCCACTGGAACGTGATCGACTCGCCCGGCTTCGCCGGAACGGCCAACTACCGTGAGGTGTTCACGGATTCGACCGTGCTGGTCTCCTTCCGCAACACGCTCGTCTTCATGGTGTTCGCGGTCGCCGCGCAACTGCTGATCGCCCTGGCGCTGGCGCTCACCCTGCACGGGCGGATGCCGTCGTGGCTGCGCTCGGTGTTCCGCTCGGCGTTCTTCTTCCCGCTGGTGCTGTCCGCCGCGTCCATCTCGGTCGTGATGAAGTACCTGTTCAACCAGGACTTCGGCGTGATCAACTGGCTGATCGGCCTGGTCGGGGTCTCCCCCGTGCCCTGGCTGACCTCGGAACAGGGCGCGATGGCCACGGTGGTCCTCGTGTACGTGTGGCAGCAGTTCGGCTTCTCGTTCCTGCTGTTCGTGGGCGGGCTGAACAACATCCCCAAGGAGATCCACGAGGCCGCCGCCCTGGACGGCGCGACCGGTCTGCGCAAGCACCTGGCCGTCACCCTTCCCCTGTTGTCGCCGACCCTGCTGGTCGCCTCGGTGGTCGGCATCATCAACGCGCTCCAGGTCTTCGAGCAGCCGTACGTGCTCACCGACGGGGGTCCCGGTGACTCGACCCGCACGGTCGTGATGGTCATCTACGAGAAGGCGTTCGAGCAGTTGCGGTTCGGTGAGGCGTCCGCGGTGGGCGTGCTGCTGTTCGTGCTGATCATGGCGGTGACCGCCCTCCAGTTCCGGCTCAGCCGGCGTTTCGTCCACTACCAGTGAGCCGGGTGAGTCCCATGAGTCAAGCAACCCTGTCCCTCAGCCGCGCCCGGTACGCGATCGGGCCCTGGGCGCGGATCGCCGGGCTGACCGTGTGCGCGCTGCTGACCCTCGGCCCGGTCGTCTGGACCGTCTCCACCTCGCTGCGCACTCCGGCGGAATCGCTCGACCTGCCGCCGCAGATCATTCCGGCCCACCCCGGCACGGCCGCCTATCACGGGGTGTTCGACCAGATCGACGTGTGGCTGCTGGCGCTCAACTCGACCCTCGTGACCGGCCTCGTCGCGGTCGGGCAGATGATCACGGCGGGCCTCGCGGGGTACGCGTTCGCCCGGCTGGAGTTCCGCTTCAAGAAGCCGCTGTTCGGGCTGGTCCTCGCGACCATGATGGTCCCGCTGCAGGTCACGATCGTCCCCGTGTTCCTCGTGCTCAAGTCGATGGGTCTGACGGACACGCTGCTCGGTCTGATCGTTCCGGCGTTCCCGACCGCGTTCGGCACGTTCCTGATGCGCCAGTACTTCCTCGGCATGCCGAAGGACCTGGGCGAGGCTGCGATGCTGGACGGCGCCGGGCCCTGGCGGATCTTCCGTTCCGTGTACGCCCCGCTGGCGACTCCCGGTCTGGCGATCGTCGGCGTGCTGGCCTTCAACTACCACTGGAACGAGTTCTTCCGCCCGCTGATCCTGGAGACCTCCGGCCAGAACTACACGCTGCCGCTGGGTCTGGTCTCCCTCCAGGGCAACCTCGGCACCGGCTCCATCTCGGTGGTCCTCGCCGGTGTCGTCCTCTCGATGATCCCCGCCGTCGCCGTGTTCGTCGTCGGCCAGCGCCCTCTCCGCGAGGGCATCACCTCCGCAGGAGTCAACCGTTGAGCGTCGCCGCTCCCACCCCGGACCCCACCGCCCCCCGCTTCCGGGTCCGGCCCCCCGCCAACTGGATCAACGACCCCAACGGACCCTTCCGCTGGCGCGGCCGCCACCACCTGTTCTACCAGCACAACCCGTCGGCACCGGTGCACACGAACGTCCACTGGGGACACGTCTCCAGCGCCGACCTGGTCCACTGGGAACACCACCCCGTCGCCCTCACACCGACTCCGGGCGGCCCCGACGAGGCCGGCTGCTGGTCGGGCTGCGTCGTCGACGACGCGGGCACGCCGACCGCCGTGTACACCGGGATCGACCACGCCCACACCGGTCTCGGCACGATCTGCCTGGCCCGCGCCACCGCCCCCGAGGACGACCGGCTCCTGCGCTGGCGCCCCCTTCCCACGCCCGTCGTCACGGCACCGCCCGCCGGGCTCGATGTGGTGATGTTCCGCGACCCCTTCGTGTTCCGGTACGCCGGCCGGCGCTGGGCCCTGGTCGGCGCCGGCCACGCCGACGGCACCCCGTCGGTCCTCCTGTACGACTGCGACGAACTGACCGAGTGGCGGTTCGCCGGCGTGCTGCTGGACGGCGAAGACCCGGTGGCCACCGACGCGTTCGGCGACAAGGCGGTCGGCTGGGAGTGCCCGCAACTGGTGGAGACGCACAGTGGCGAGCACATACTCGTCGTGTCCCTCTGGGACGGCAAGCCGTGCAGCACCGGTTATCTGACGGGTCGTCTGGAAGCGGACGGGGAAGGCGGGTTGCGTCTTCGTGCCCGCTCCGGTGGACGGCTCGACAACGGCCGGGACTTCTACGCCCCGGCGGTCCTGCGGGAGCGGGACCGCGCATTGATGTGGGGCTGGTCCTGGGAGGCGCGCGACCCGTCGGCGGTGCTGGAGGCCGGTTGGGCCGGGGTGCTCACCGCACCCCGGGTCGTCGGCCTCCACCCGGACGGCGCTCTGCGCGTCACCCCGGCCCCCGAGCTGGAACTCCTGCGTGCCGCCGAGCCGTTCGTCCGCGCGCCGGGCCGGGTGCCGCTTCCGGTGTCGTACGACCTGACCGTGACGGCGCACGATGCGACGACGATCACCCTGCTGCACGCGGAGGACCGGGCGCTCACGGTCCGGTTGGACCCGGTGGCGGGGACGGTCGCGCTGGACCGCAGCGGCTGGCCGCGCGAGGGCGCGGTCGAGGGTTCCGCGCCGATCACGGTGAACCTGCCGTCCGGCCCGCGTCTCACGGTCCGTGTCCTCGTGGACGGCTCGCTGCTCGAACTCTTCGCCGAGGACCGGGCGACGGTGACCGAGCGGGTGTACCGCGGGCCCGGGGACGTCGCCGAGCTGATGGTGGACGGGGACGCCGAGGTCAGCGGGTGGGAACAGGTCCCCGCGGGGCAGGTGCCACCGAGTCGCGGGTGACCACCGGGCAGGCCAGGCGCCGGACCGTGGCGGGCGGGGTACGCCCGGTGTCGATGGCGTCCAGGAGCAGCCGGGCCGCCACCTCGCCCATCGCCCGGTGCGGCAGCGCGACCGTGGTGAGCGCAGGGGTGAGGTAGGCGGCCATGTGCTCCTGGTCGTCGTAGCCGACCACCGACAGGTCGGCGGGTACGGCGATGCCGAGCCGGGTCGCGGCGTGCAGGGCGCCCGCCGCGACCCGGTCGTTGTAGCAGAAGATCCCGGTGGGACGGCGGTGCGGGTCGGCGCCGTCGAGCAGGCGGGCGGCACCCTCGTAGCCGCTGGTGATCTCGCCGCCGGTGCGTACGACCCACTCCTTGGGCAGGGTGACGCCCTCGGCTCGCAGCGCGTCCCGGAAGCCGCGCAGCCGCTCGGCGGACGCGATGTCGTCCGACCCGCCGACCAGCGCGATCCTGCGGTGCCCCGCCTCCAGCAGCAGCCGGGCAGCCGTACGCCCGCCGGCCCGCTCGGCCGGGACGACGGCGGGCAGCGAGCCGTCCTCGGGAATGCAGTTGGCCAGCACGGAGAGCGTGCGGTGCAGCCCCTCGGGGACGCGGACCCGGCGCAGGGACATCGCGGCGTAGATGATGCCGTCGACGCGCCGGTCGAGGAGTTCCGCGACGGCCGCGTCCTCCTTGGCCGGGTCGCCGCCGGAGTCCACGGTCAACACCAGGTGGTCGCTGCCCCAGGCGGTCTCCATCGCGCCGCGCAGCAGCCGGCCGGCGAACGGGGACGAGGCGATCTCGTCGGTGACAAGCCCGATCACGGCCGTACGGCGGCTGCGCAGGCCCCGGGCGACGGGGTCGGGACGATAGCCGAGCTGGGCGGCGGCCTGGCGGATGCGTTCCTGGGTGGCGGGCGAGAGGTTGCCCTCGGCGCGCCCGTTGAACACGAAGGAGACGGCCGTGTGCGACACACCGGCGAGCCGGGCGACGTCCCGTGAGGTGGGGCGTCCGCCGCCCACGGTGTTCCTGTCCGTGCCTGCGCCCATGCCGACCGCTGTCCTCATCCCCGCCCGTCCGGTTGATCACTGCTCACCCTATCCGTGCGGCCGGGCAGGTGACAGCGACGGCCGCTCGCCCCGGCCGGGGTCGAGAGGCCGTCGTCGATCGCCGGATTGCTCCGTTCCGGCCCCAACTGCCGTGTCGAGCCCATAGGTTCACGGCGGCAGTCGATCTCCGCCCGTGTTCCTGGAGGCTTCCCATGCGCACCGTGCTCCGTACCGCGATCGCCGGGGCGGTGGCCGCCGGTACCCTGCTGACCTGCGGCACCGCCCACGCCACCCCCGCCGGACCGGGTGTCACCGCCCGGCTGATCAGCCAGACCACCGTCGGCGGCACCGACTACGTCGTCCGGGAGATCACGATCCCTCCGGGCCAGAGCACCGGCTGGCACTACCACGACGGTCCCCTCTACGGGTACGTCCGCCAGGGCACCCTCACCCACTTCCACTCCGACTGCACCCAGGACGGCCTGTACCGCGCCGGGCAGTCGCTGCGCGAGCCGAGCGGGCCGAGCGAGGTGCACCTGGGCGCCAACCTCGGGGACAAGCCGTTGGTCCTCGACGTGCTGTACGTGCTGCCGCACGGCGCGCCGTTCGCCGAGTCGGTGCCGAACCCGGGTTGCTCCTTCGAATGATCGCTGCGAGTCCGTCGTGATCGGCCGGCGATTCGCCGTGCTCGTGTGATCAGGCGTCGGGCAGCGGCTGTTCCGCCCAGATCGTCTTGCCGCTGCTCGTCTGCCGGCTGCCCCAGCGCTGGGTGAGCTGGGCGACCAGCAGCAGTCCGCGGCCGCCCTCGTCGTAGGCGTGGGCCCGGCGCAGGTGCGGTGAGGTGGAACTGCCGTCGGAGACCTCGCAGATGAGTGCGCGGTCGCGGATCAGGCGCAGCTGGATGGGCGGGTCGCCGTAGCGGATCGCGTTGGTGACGAGTTCGCTGACGACGAGTTCGGTGACGAAGGCGGCGTCCTCCAGGCCCCAGACGGCGAGCTGCTCGGTGGCCGCCTGCCGGAAGTGGGCCACCTGGGCGGGGTCGGGCGGCACGTCCCAGGTGGCCACGCGGTCGGCGCCGAGGGCGCGGGTGCAGGCCAGCAGCAGGGCGACGTCGTCGCCGGGCTGTTCGGGGAGGACGGACTTGAGGATGGTGTCGGCGAGCGCGTCCAGGGAGTCGTGGGGGGTGTCGATCGCCTGGCACAGTTCGTCGCCGGCGTTGTCGACGTCCCGGTCGCGGCCCTCGAGCAGCCCGTCGGTGTAGAGGGCGACGACGGACCCTTCGGGAAGTTCCAGTTCCGTGGCCTCGAAGGGCAGCCCGCCGACGCCGAGCGGTGGTCCGGCGGCCATGGGGACGAACTCGGCGACGCCACCGGGCAGTACGAGGGCGGGGACGGGGTGGCCGGCGGCGGCGAGGGTGAGATGACGGGAGACGGGGTCGTAGACGGCGTACAGACAGGTGGCGCCGAGCTCGGCGACCTCGTCGCCGCTGTCCTCCTCGGCGGCCAGATGGGTGACGAGGTCGTCCAGGTGGGTGAGGAGTTCGTCGGGGGGCAGGTCGACGTCGGCGAGGGTGCGTACGGCGGTGCGCAGCCGGCCCATGGTGGCCGAGGACTGGATGCCGTGGCCGACCACGTCGCCGACGACGAGGGCGACACGGCTGCCGGAGAGCGGGATCACGTCGAACCAGTCGCCGCCGATGCCGGCCTGCGATCCGCACGGCAGATACCGGTGGACGACGTCGACGGCGGCCTGTCCGGGCAGTCCCCTGGGCAGCAGGCTGTGCTGGAGGGCGTGGGCGGTGCTGCGCTCGCGGGCGAAGCGACGGGCGTTGTCGATGCAGACGGCGGCGCGGCTGCCGAGTTCCTCGGCGAAGACGGCGTCGTCGGGGGCGTAGGGGTCCGGGTGGGCCTTGCGGGCGCAGACGGTGACGCCGAGCGTGGTGCCGCGGGCGCGCAGCGGGATCGCGATCAGGGAGTGGACGCCCTGGCGGTAGGCGCGGCCCTCGGGCGAGCGCCGGTTGCGTTCCTCGATCCATGTGTCGAATTCGGGGTCGCCGGCGTGGCTGAGGACCACGCCGCCCTCGCGCAGGGCGCGCTCGGGCGCCGAGGGCGGCTCGTAGACGTGTGTCTCGCCCAGGGCCATGGCGACCCCGGGGTTGCCCGCCCGGGTGGAGCCGTGGGCGACACGGCGCAGGTCACCGCGGTGCGGTTCCGTCGGCGGCTCCTCCTCCCCGAGGACCCAGTCGAGGAGGTCGACGGCCGCGAAGTCGGCGTACCGCGGGACGAGCAGGCCGACGAGTTCCTCGGCGGTGCGTACCACGTCCAGGGTGGTGCCGATGCTGGTGGCCGCCTCGTTCAGCAGGGCGAGGCGGCGCCGGGCCCAGTACTGCTCGCTGCTGTCGAACGCGGCCAGGGCGACGGCGGTCAGCTCGCCCGCGCCGTCGCGCAGGGGCCACATCTCGATGCTCCAGGCGTGGTCCTGGCGCAGGGTGGGGGCGCCGGTGAAGCTCTCGTAGCGCAGGGCCTTCCCGGTCTCGGCGACCTGGCGCAGATGGTCGAGGAAGCCCTGGGTATGCACGGAGGCCTCTACGGTCTCGGCGAGGTGGCGGCCGAGCAGCGTCTCTTCGGGCCGGCCCAGGAGCTGGCCGGTGGCGTCGTTGACGCGCAGGTAGTTCTGCCGGAGATCGAAGACGGACATGCACATGGACGCCTGCTGGAAGGCGTCGGCGGCCAGGGCGCTGCCGGGCGGTCGGGACGGCTCGCCGGTCACGACGTATCCGGCCGGTTCGCCGTCGGTGCCGAGGACGGGGCAGGCGGTCAGGGACAGCTCGATCCGGTGGCCGTCACGGTGACGCAGGGCGACGGCGCCGGAGCCGGCGGCGAGGGCGGCGGGCGGCACGTCCTCGGCGAGCAGGTCGCTCGCCGGCCGGCCTACGACATCCCGCGCCGGGTGGCCCGTGAGCTGCTGTGCGCCCTCGCTCCACCCGCTCACCCTGCCGTGGGCATCGATGATCGCCGCGGCCGCGACATGCTCCATATGGTCAAGGATGATCCGATTGCTCCGGAGCATCAAGCAGAGAGGCTCCGGAGCACCGGACGCGGACGGGGCCGGGGCCGGTCTCAGGCCTTGGCGGTACGCAGTACGGCCAAGGCCCGGTCGGCGTGGGTGTTCATGCGCAGTTCGCTGCGGACGACCTCGAGGACGGTGCGGTCCTGCCCGATCACGAAGGTGACCCGTTTGGTGGGCGCGAGCGAGAAGCCCCGCTTGACGCCGAACCGCTCGCGGATCGTGCCGTCGGGGTCGGAGAGCAGGGGGATGCCGAGCGTGTGCCGGCCGGCGAACTCCTGCTGCCGTTCGACGCTGTCACCGCTGATCCCGACGGGCCGGGCGCCCGCCTCGGCGAATTCGGCGGCGAGGTCGCGGAAGTGGCAGGCCTCGGCGGTGCAGCCGGGCGTGAGGGCCGCCGGGTAGAAGAACAGCACCACGGGGCCGTCGGCGAGCAGTTCGGTGAGGCGTCGTACGGTCCCGGTCTCGTCGGGCAGCGCGAAGTCCTCGATCTTGTCGCCGATCTCGATGCGCTCGGTCACGACCGTCCCTCCCCACCGCGGGCGACGCCACGGGCCCAGAGCAGCAGGGGCAGTTGGAGGGGCAGCCGGGCCAGGGCCGCGTTGCGCTGCGGCGCGGGCCGGTCCCGCCAGTCCACGGCCATCTTCACGTTGGCCGGGAAGACCCCGACGAAGAAGGCCGCTGCTGCCTGTGCGGCGGCCGGACGCGTCCGGCGGGCGGCGATGCCGGCGGCGAGGGCCAGTTCGACGGCTCCGCTGCCGTACGTCCACGCCCGGGGGGATCCCGGCAGGATCCGCGGGATCGTGGCGTCGAACTGCCGTGGGGCGACGAAGTGGGCGACGCCGGCTGTGGCCAGTAGGCCGGCGAGCAGCAGGGGTGAGCGATCGGACCGGGGCACGGTTCCTCCTCTGGTGACCTGTCGCCGGATATTACTCCTGGGTAGAGGGTGGGGCGGACGCTCGGTGCGGGCTGTCGGGAGTACTGGCCGCCAGGTGTCCGCAATGCCTGCGATCAGGCGTCCCGGGCGTCGGTGATCAGGTGTCCCGGGCGCCGGTGATCAGGCGTCCGAGGTCCCCGTGCTCAGGTGTCCGGGGTGTCGCCGGTCAGGCCCGTCGCCGGTGACCGGGGCGTGCGCATCGTGGCCGGCTTCGCCCCGGGCCGCGTAGGCGACGAAGTCGTCGACCATACGGTGGAACAGGCCGGCCAACTCCCGCAGCTCGTCGGGCCGCCAGCCGGCGAGCGCGAGTTGCATGGCGCGGGCTCCGGCGTCCCGGATCCGGTCGACTGCCTCATGGCCGGCGTCGGTGAGCCGGATCCGCTGGGCCCGGCGGTCGTCGGGGTCGGGGACGCGGCTCACGTACCCGCCCCGTTCCAGCTGCTGGACGGTCCGCGTCACGTGGGAGGCCTCCACGCCCAGCCGCTGCGCCAGCTCCCCCGGCCGCAGCGGTTCGGAGTCGGCGGCGATGCGGAGCAGCGCCACCGCCGCGCGGTCCAGCGGTACACCGGCCGTCGCCATGAGCCGCTCGTGCTGCCGCGCCCGGGAGCCGAGGTAGGTGATACGGGTCAGCGCGCGCTCGATCTCGGTGACCTCGGAAGAGGCGGCGGGGAGGTCGGGCAGCGGTTCCATGGGCATACGCGCCATTTTAGTTCGTTGCGTTACTCAAGCAAGTCGCCCGGGGCACGACCTCGGGAGGTCACCCTCCGTCGGCCGCCGACCGGAATCCCCGGATGCCGGAACGGGCGTACCCGGCCGGTCGGGCCCTGGGACGTCCCTCGGCTTCCGGCAGGTGGGCCGGGGCGCGGGACGCGGTGGCCGTCCCCGGGACGTCCCGGGCGTCCCGAGGGACGCGGGGACGGCATTCTGACGCCCTGTCACGGCAAGGCTGGCCTCGTGATCACGGCTCGTGGTCACGAGAACGAAAGCCGGAGGTTTCCATGATCCGACGGACCCTCAAGCGTGGCCTGGTGGCCACGGTCGCGGTGTTCGCGTTCCTCCCCGCGATGGCCGGCGCCGCCCCGGCGAGCGCGGCCGCCCCGCGCCCCGCACCCGACCTCTCGGTCCCGCACCTCGCGCAGCTCGTCCTGCCGGCCCAGCGCGCGGCGCATCTCTTCCAGCACCGCCCGGCGCTCACCCGGCACTGCCTCCACCACACGAAGCACCATGCCCGGCACGCCCTGCGCCGCCACCACACGCGCTGCGCGCACCACGTCGTCGCACGGCGGGCCTCGTACCACCGCCACGCCCGGTCGACCGTCGGCAGGGTCGCCACGCGCTGGGCCCGGCTGAACGTCCGCTCCGGCCCGGGCACCGGCTACCGCGTGGTCGGTCACCGGCACACGGGCCGACTGGTCCGGGTGACCTGCAAGACGTACGGCTCCAGGGTGTTCGGCAACCACATCTGGTACCGGCTCCCGCACCACCGGGGTTACGTCTCCGCCCACTACATGCGCACCGGGCGCGCCGTCCCCTGGTGCTGACGGCCGCCGATCGTCGTACGACCTGACCGCCGTGGCCTGTTCGGGAGTCCCGTGTCCCCGAACAGGCCTTCGGCATGTCCCCGTACTTCACCAGCCTCACACCCCTCCGGACGTTGCACAGGCCGATCAGCCGGGAAGACATCGCGACATCAGGGGCCAAAACGCCCATAGCGGCAAGGGAGTCGAGGGACGCACGATGCGGCATCCCCAAGAATCGGCCACGCCTGACGAGCCACTGGTGGTGAGACTGCGCGAACTGAAGGACCGCACGGGCCTGAGTCTGGCGGCGCTGGCCGCCCGCACGCCGTACAGCAAGTCCGCCTGGCACCGCTACCTGACGGGCACGCAGCGGCCACCCCGCCCGGCCGTCGAGGCGCTCAGCCGGCTCGCCGGCACCGATCCCGTGGCCGTACTCGCGCTGTGGGAGGCCTCCGAGGAGCCGCCCGCCGCGAGTCCGCCGGGTCAGGAGCCGCGCAGGGGCCGCCGTTGGGCGCGGTGGCTGCCACTGCCGGCACTGGCACTGCTCGGCGTGGCCACCGCGGTCGCCCTGCCCGACCGGGGCGGTACGCCCGCCGCGCAGACGTTGCCCACGGCCCCGCGCTGTCACGGGCGCTCCTGCCAGGGCCAGTTGCCCGACGCCTCGGTCTGCGCCCGCGACGCGCAGACCAGGACCTCGGTCACCGGACTCTCCTACGGCGTCCTGCTGCGCTACTCCCCCAGCTGCGGCACGGCCTGGTCGGAGGTGCGGATGCGCTCCCCGCACAGGCGGGAGGTGTCGGTGCGGGCGGGGCAGGACGTGCTGTCGGCCAGCTATCCGGCGGACGACTCGACGAGGAACGCCAGCCCGATGCTCGCCGTCGACTCCCCCCGCGGAGTGGAGGCATGCGCCGAGGTGGACGGCCAACTGGCCTGCACGGGCCTGGACGTGGAGGCGAGCGACCCGGAGTGACACATGAGGCGCACGCACCCCGTCGGCGACATCCGCGCGGCCGCCACGTCCGGTACGACTCGGAGGGCGGTTCGAGCACGGTGGCGTGGGCGGGGTGCGGATCGTCACGCCACCGGTCGGGACACACGGCGACGCGTGCGGGCATGCGCACCAGCCGGTGGGTGGTGGCAACGGGGGGCGGGCTCGCGCACCGGCCGGTGCGCGACGCCGGCCGCCCACTCCCGGGGCTGGGGCCGAGGCCGTTCAGCCGGGGCCGTTCAGGGGAACCCGTGCCGGAAGGTGCGTGATGTCGGCGGCGGCGGTCGACATCTTGTGCCGTGACCGCCGTGCCCCTGCCCCTCGTCGCGCCCATGCTCGCCACCCCCGGCACGCTGCCGCCCGCAGCCCAGGACGCGCGGTGGGCGTACGAGACGAAGCAGGACGGCCAGCGGGTGATGGCCTACCTGCCCGGCGACGGGAGCGTGCTGCTGCGTGCCCGGTCGGGTGAGGACATCACGGCCGCCTATCCCGAACTGCATTCCCTCGGCGGCGCCCTGGGCGGCACGCCCGCCGTGCTGGACGGGGAGGTGCTGGCCCTCGACGAACAGGGCCGGGCCGACTTCCAGTTGCTGCAGGGCCGCATGGGCCTCGCCCACTCCCCCGCGCTGGCCGCCCGCCGGGCCGCCCGGGTGGCGGTCCACCTGGTGCTGTTCGACGTGCCGTACCTGGAGGGGCCGCTGCTGCGGATCCCGTACGCGGAGCGCCGGGCACGGCTGGAGGGGCTGGGCCTGGCCGGGCCGTACTGGTCGACGCCTGCCGCGGTGGTGGGGCACGGCGCCGAGGCACTGCGCGCCACCCGGGAGCACGGCCTGGAGGGTCTGGTGTGCAAGCGGCTGGACTCGGTGTACGAACCGGGGGTGCGTTCCCGGGCCTGGGTCAAGATCCGGAACATGCGCAGCGAGGACGTCATCGTCGGTGGCTGGCTGCCGGGCAAGGGGCGGCTGACCGGGCTGCCCGGCGCGGTGCTGGTCGGCCAGCGTGCCGGTGGCCGGCTGCGGTACGTCGGCCGGGTGGGCACCGGCTGGAGCGAGACGGAGCGCACGGAACTGGCGGCGCTGCTGTGGGCCGCCGCGAGCGACCGCTGCCCTTTCGACCCGGTGCCGTCCGTGCCGGACGCGCGGTGGGCGCTGCCCCTGCTGGTCGGGGAGGTCGGTTACAGCACCCGGACCCGGGCCGGTCTGCTGCGCCAGCCGTCCTGGCTCCGGCTGCGCCCGGACCTCACACCCGAGGAGTCGGCGGCGGACCTTCCCGAGGGCTTCGGCTGAGACGGGGTGACACCTGTGCGGCAGAGCTGCACCTGAGTGACACTCGGGACATCTTGGCGGCGGGACATGCGCTCTCGGCCCGGGATGCCGAACTCCACTGGCCACAGCCTCCGTTGGAGCTCGCCTCCATTTGTCGGGGTCGGTCCCGGGACCTACGTCCCCTCCCTCGCCGGGATGGGTCCCGAGACCGATCAGGCGCCGCCGTCAGCGGCGTAGCGTCCCGCACATGACCACGAACGACACGAGCGGACGGCTCGACGAAGCCTTCGAACGGCTCCACGCCTCGGGTCCGGAGTTCCGCGGATGGCTCTCCAACCACGCACCCATGGTGGTCGAAGCACTGGCCACCCACGGTCAGGCCGCTGCGGTGCACCGCTGGCTGGACCTGTACAGCGACCGGCTGGAGGAGTTCCCCACCCCGGTGGAGCCCGTCACGGACACCAACTGGCCCCAGGCGCTGGGTGATCCGCACCGGGCCGCCGACTGGATCGCGTACTTCTCCCGGACCCTCGCCGAACGCCCGTGGCGCACGGTGCTCGCCGAGTGGTGGCCGCGCCTGCTGCCCGGCCTGTACGCCGGTGCCACGCATCCCGTCATCCGGGTGGGCCACGCCGTACGGTCCCTGGAAGCCGAGGAGAACGCGCCGCGGCTCACGGAACTCGCCCACGCCCTGGGCTACTGGGCAGCCCGCCACCTGCCCGTCTCCGGCGTCGAGGCTCTGCCCGGCGCGGGGAGCGCCGCACGGAGCCTGGACCTGGTACCCCGCATCGAGCCCGCCGAGGGCGGCTACCTGGCCCGGCTGGGCGCCGTACGCCGCCTGCCGGTCTGGGCGGACGACGTCACCGACCCGGACACGGCCAGGGAGCGCCTGACCGATCTGGTCCGCGCGGCGACCCACCGCTACGCGACCCACGGCCACGGCGAAGCGACGATGCTCGTGCACGCGGCCACCGCCCCCAACGCCGTGCTGCGGACGCTCGGTTCGCTGCCGCGTGAGCTGTGGGCGCCGAGCCTCAACGCGGCCTGGACGGCGTCGGCGGCCGTCACGGCGATGTACGCGCCCGACGCTCCGGTCGACTACGTCCCACCTGCCCGGCTCACCGCCGAAGAGGTCCTCGGGCGCGCCGTCGACCACGGCGACGTACACGTCATCAAGTTCACGGACACGGCCTTGGACGTCGGCGACGAGCAGGCCCTCGCCGCCGCCCTGCGCTCGGTCGAACTGAGCGAACCACTGGCCTGAGCCCCCTTCTCACCCCGCATCATGTCCCCATGACCGACAGGGACATGCACAGGGAACTGCCCTCCGCCGTGCGCGAGGAGGCGCTGCTCGAACTGGCCAAGGGCCACCACGCCCGCCTCGCACGACCGCTCGGCACCCGCGAGGCCGCCGGACACCTGGTGAAGGTGTACGCGGTTCAGGCGCCGGGCCGCACCGTGACGGAGGCGGACGCGCAGGCCGCCCTCGGCATCGCGGACGGCCATCTGCGCCTGGCCGGGCAGCGCGGCTCGGTGGGCCTCGCGGTGCTGATCGCGCACGCGGGCGGCGACGGCGACTACGTGCTGCTGCACACCTGGATCGAGGCGTACATGTCCGATCTGGCGGTGTTCACCGGCCCGGCGGGCGAGCCTGGGCTGCTGCGTCCGGGCCGGGCGGGGCTCGCGCCCTGCGTGTGGGAGGCGGCCGTCCTGGCCCATGAGCGCGCGGCGTACTCCCGGCACGTACTGAACGGCGACGGTGCGCTCGCCGGGCGGCTGGCCGCCTGGAGCGCCGACACGCTGGAGGAAAGGGTCGGATGAGCCGCCGTCCGCTCGGCCCCGGCCGCAGACGGACCCGAGTCCGGCCTGAGCGACGGGCGGGCGGGTCGGCGCCGCCCGACGGCGGGCACTATGGTGTGCGCATGTCCGTACCCGAATTGATCCGGATCGTCTCCCGCGACTCCCCCATGGCCCTGGCCCAGGTCGAGCGGGTGCGCGGCGAGTTGGCCGCCCACTACCCCGGTGTGCGCACCGAGGTCGTGCCCGTGAAGACCACCGGCGACAAGTGGCTCGGCGACCTGTCCCAGGTCGAGGGCAAGGGGGCGTTCACCAAGGAGGTGGACGCGGCCCTGCTGTCCGGGGAGGCCGACCTCGCGGTGCACTGCGTCAAGGACGTGCCCGCCGACCGGCCGCTGCCCGCCGGCACGGTGTTCGCCGCGTTCCTCAAGCGGGACGACATCCGGGACGCGCTGGTGCACCCGGGCGGACTCTCCCTGGACCAGCTGCCGTCCGGTACCAGGATCGGCACCTCGTCGGTGCGCCGGATCGCGCAGCTCGCCGCGACGCATCCGCACCTGGAGTGCGTGCCGTTCCGCGGCAACGCCAACCGCAGGCTGGAGAAGCTGGCCGCGGGCGAGGCGGACGCGCTGCTGCTGGCCGTGTCCGGCCTGGAGCGGATCGGCCGCGAGGACGTGATCAGCGAGGTGCTGTCCCCGGAGACGATGATGCCGCCGATCGGCGCCGGCATCCTCGCGCTGCAGTGCCGGGAGGACGACGCCGAGCTGATCGACGCGGTCAGCGGACTCGGCGACCCGGCCACGCATCGGGAGGCGACGGCCGAGCGGATGTTCCTGCACGTGCTCCAGGGGCACTGCAACAGTCCCATCTCGGGCTACGCGCGCGTGGAGCGCAGCGGTGAACTGTCCCTGCGGGCCTGCGTGTTCACCCCGGACGGCAAGACCCGGCTGAACGCCCACGAATGGGCGGGCCGGCTCGACGCGGCCACGCTCGGCACCTCGGTCGCGGTGGCGCTGCTGCGGCAGGGCGCGCGGGAGATCATCGACGGCATCCCGCACTGACCACGGGCCGCGGAACTGCGGGGCCTCGGGAGCCTTCTCCGGCTGCCGCGGCCCCGCGGCCGTTCCTGGCGCCCATGACGTCCATGGACGCCATGGCGTCCGTCGGCGCCGTAGGCCGCTCCCGGGTGCCGCCTCAGCCCGCTGAGACGTGGTTCCCGACGGCTTCCACAGACGCCTGAGCCACCGTGGCCGCCACGTCATCCGCCGTCAGGCGGTTCCCGGTTCGGTCTGGTCCTTGAGGAAGGCGCTCAGCTGGTGGGCCAGGCTGCCCGGCGCGGCGCTCGCCGCCGTCGCGGCCGCCGTCGCCTCCACGACCCCGATGCCGCCGGCCCACAGCCGGCGGTCCGTCCACTCCTCGTCCACCCGCAACTGGACCTGGATGTCGACATGCGTGAGCGCGGCCTCCGGGGCGGCCGCGTACAGCACCGCGGTCGCCCGGCGCAGCGGATAGACGTCGAAACCCTCGATGAACTGGGTGCTGCGCCAGTCGATGAACGCGCTCTCGCCGTCGGGGCCGACCCGGACGTCGATCTGGCCGTCCTCCAGATGGATGCCGTAGTGCCGCGCGCCGCGGTTCTCGACCGTCACCCGGACACGGAAGTACGTGAGCCCTGTCGCGGCGTCGTCGCGTCCGCGGGGCGGCTCGGCCGCCTCCAGACGGTGGACACGGATCCGCAGACCGGCATGCTCGTCGTACTCCTGCCAGTCCCCGACCACGTTCGGCTCGTACACGGTGCCCCTCTCGACCTCTCAAGAGGTGCTGTCTATCCGTGTGCTCAGCGCACTGTCAAATGAGCAGAATGCGCTGTGGCCAGCGGATTCGCCCGCTTTGATCGGTGATCAAGCGCTGCCCAGGAAGAATCCCGCCGAAGCGGATTTCGGCGGGGTCCGGTGCGTGCCGCACATCACGTCCGCGACAAGATCAGCGGGCCAGCCGGCCGAGCAGTGAGGAAGCCGCCGCGATGCCGAGGGCGGCGGCCACCGCCAGCACGCCGAAATCGGCGCCGAGGTGGGCCGGTGTGCCCAGGAGCAGACCCCGCAGCGCGTCGACCTGATAGCTGAGCGGGTTGACCTTGCTGACGGCCTGGAGCCAGCCGGGCATGATCGAGACGGGGTAGAGGGCGTTGGAGGCGAAGAACAGCGGCATGGTGATCGCCTGCCCGAAGCCCATCAGCCGGTCACGGCTGAGGACGATGCCCGCGATGGTCATCGACAGGCAGGAGAAGAAGACGGACGCGAGGACCACGGCCGCGGCGACGCCGAGCAGCTTCAGCGGGTTCCAGGTCAGGGCGACGCCGAGCAGGGCCGCGATGACGATGACGACGACCGCCTGGATCAGCGACTTCACTCCGGCCGCGAACGCCTTGCCGGTGATGAGGGCCGAGCGCGGCGTCGGAGTGACGAGCATCTTGTTCAGGACGCCGGCGTCCCGTTCCCAGATGATCTGGATGCCGTAGAAGATCGCGATGAACATCGCGGACTGGGCGATGATGCCGGGCGCCAGGTAGTCGATGTAGGGGACCCCGCCGGTGGGTATCGCCCGGATCCGGGTGAAGGTCTGGCCGAAGATCAGCAGCCACAGGGCCGGCTGGACGGCGCGGGTGTACAGCTCGGTGCGGTCGTGGCGCAGTTTCTGCAGTTCGACGGTGCACATCGCGACGACCCGGGCGGGCAGCAGCCGCCAGCCCGGTCGCGCCGGGGGCGGGCTGAGCAGCAGGGCGGTGCCGGGGGTGGGCGCGGTACCGGCGGTGCAGCTGCCGGTGCCGTCAGCCGACCCGGTTCGCGGTGCGGCGGGTGCTTCGGACATCGCGGAAACCTCCTCCTGACTGGTCGTCCAGGCCGCTGCCGGCGACGTCGCGGAAGACGTCCTCCAGCGTGGGCAGGGTGTCCGTCGCCCGGCGCTCGGCGAGCCCCCGGCGCAGTTCGGCCGGGGTGCCCAGGGCGCGGACGCGGCCCCGGTGCATCAGGCCGACGCGGTCGCAGTACTGGTCGGCCTCGTCCATGTAGTGGGTGGTGACCAGGACGGTCATGCCGGTGGCGGCGCGGACGGCGTTGATGTGCCGCCAGACGCCGGTGCGGGCGATGGGGTCGAGGCCGATGGTGGGTTCGTCGAGGATCAGCAGGCGGGGCGCGCTGACCAGGGCCTGGGCGAGTTCGAGCCGGCGGATCATGCCGCCGGAGTAGGTGCCGGCGAGCCGGTCGGCGGCGTCGGCGAGGTCGACTGCGGCGAGGGCCTGGGCGACGCGTTCGGCGCGTTCGCGGCGAGGCACGTCGAAGACACGGGCGAACAGGGCCACGTTCTCCCGTCCGGTGAGCCCGCTGTCGGCGGACAGCTGCTGCGGGACGTAGCCGAGGAGGCGGCGCACCGCCATGCGGTCCTGTGCGGTGTCGTGCCCGAAGACGCGGACCATGCCGGCCGGGACGGGCAGGAGCGTGGTGATGCAGCGGATGGCGGTGGTCTTGCCGGCGCCGTTGGGGCCGAGCAGTCCGAACACCTCGCCTTCGTGGACGGTCAGATCGAGCCCGTCGACCGCCCTGGTGTCCCCGAAGGCGTAGGCGAGGCGGGTGCAGGCGACCGCTTCGGCGGGCGGCGGGGCTGGGGTGTCGCTCGTCATGTCTCCTCGGCCTCCTCGTGCAGGGTGGCGGCGAGCTTGCGCAGGGCCGGAAGTGCCGCGCGCAGGGCCTCCTGGTCGGCCTCGTCCAGCAGGGCCACGTGCCGGCCGACCAGTTCGGCGCGGCGCTGCTTCCAGCGCTCGAGCCGCTGGTGCGCGGCGTCGGTGAGCAGCAGGCGGGCGGCCCGCCGGTCGGCCGGGTCGGTCTCGCGGATCAGGTAGCCGTCCCGGACGAGCTGGTTGACCAGGGTCGACACGGAGTTGCCCGCCAGGTGCAGGGCCCTGGCGGCCTCCGAGATGCCGACGCCGGGGCGGTTCTCGACCAGGCGCAGCAGCTCCACCTCGGCGCCGCGCAGTCGCGGCTCCGTGAGCCCGCTGCGCAGCCGGCGCCGGACCAGCCGCTGGATGCGCACCAGGGCGTCGGCGAGGTCTTCAGTGAAGGTCTCCGATTCCACTCCTGAAGATTACCTCTGCTACAGAGGTAATCGGTTCAAGCGCAGGTCAAACCCTCCGACGCGTCACACACTGTGAACAATTCATGCTATATAGGAATATTTGTTTCGACCGGCTTCCCAGTGGGAATGCGACCGACAGTGCTTCGGACTGGAGGCACGCCCGTGGGACCCGGCTCGTGCCGGACGCCCCGGTGCCCTTTCCACGGTCCGAGCGCGCCTCCCGCGGTGTCTGTCCATCCGGCACCTGCCGAGAGAGGTGCGCGATGCCTGTCACTGGCAGCACCAGAGCCCACCCCCATGACGACGCCCCCGACACGGCCGGCTCCTTCGAGCGGCTCGCCGGGCTGCCCGCCGGTCCCGAGCGCCGGGCGCTGCGGGACGAACTGGTCGAGCTGTGGCTGCCCATGGCCGAGCGGATCGCCGTACGGTTCCGCGGCCGCGGGGAGTCCCTGGAGGACCTCTACCAGGTGGCCGCGCTGGGCCTGGTGAAGGCCGTCGACCACTTCGACCCGTCGCGCGGACGGGCCTTCGAGGCCTACGCGGTGCCGACGATCACGGGTGAGATCAAGCGGCACTTCCGTGACCACATGTGGACGCTGCACGTCCCGCGCCGGGTGCAGGACCTGCGCAACCGGGTCCGCGGCGCGGTGAAGGAGCTGGCGCAGTCCGGCTCGGGACAGATGCCCACCGTCGCCGAGATCGCCGCGTACACCTCGCTGAGCGAGGCGGAGGTGCGCACGGGCATGGAGGCCCTGGAGTGTTTCACCGCGCTGTCCCTGGACGCCGAGGTGGCGGGAACGGACGGATACGCGCTCGGTGACTCCCTCGGCGAGGCGGATCCGGGTTTCGACCTGGTGGTCGACCGGGCCGCGGTCAAGCCCTGTCTCGCCGCCCTGCCCGAGCGCGAGCGCACCATCCTCTACCTGCGGTTCTTCGGAGGGATGACACAGAGCCGGATCGCCCAGCAGCTCGGCATCTCGCAGATGCACGTCTCCCGGCTGCTCAGTGGCTGCTTCGACCGGCTGCGCGAGGAACTGCTCGCGGAGGCCGGCTGAGCCTCACTCGTCCGGGCGGCCGGAGATCTCCGGCTCGACGGCCGGTACGTCCTCCTCGGACCCGGGGATCTGGGTGGGCCCGTACCGGTCGAGCGCGTCCTCCAGCTCGGCGCGGATCTCCGGCGCCATGTCGCCCCGGCGGCCCCAGATCAGGATCAGTTCCGCGATGGTGCGCAGTTTGATGTTGGTGTGCTGGGAGACCTCCTTGAGCACCTCCCACCCCTGGTCCGGGGTCACCCGGCCGAGGGCCACCACCATCCCGATCGCCTGGTCGACGACCGCGTGGGAGGCCACGGCCTCCTTGAGCTGGTCGACCTCCGCCTGCAGCTCGAGGATCCGGTCGGGCTCACTCTCCGCCATGCACTCCATCGTGCTCACTCACCCGGCCGCGTGCCACCGGGGTGTTCGACAGGCACCCGGGCCCGTTCCGGTTGGACACTGGTGGCAGAGCGGTGCCGCCGGGCCCCGGGAGCAGGACGCGACTGCCATGAACCAAGACACACCTGTCGACGGAGGACCGCGCAGGAAGCGGGACGTCATCTCGACGGACTCCGTCTTCGGAGCCCCCTGCTGGGTGAGCCTGACCAGCCGCGACCTGGAGGCCACCCAGGAGTTCTACACCGCCGTGCTGGGCTGGCGATGGCGCGGCGTCAAGCTCGGGGAGCACTTCCGGATCGCGCTGGCGAACGGTGTGCCGGTGGCCGGGATCGCCGCGGTCGCCGGCATGTGGCACATGGCGGTGGCCTGGACGCCGTACTTCGCCGTCCCCGACGCCGACGTGGCCGTGGCCCGCGCCCGGGAACGCGGTGGGACGGCGGCGGTCGGGCCGCTGTCGTTCCCGCCCGGCCGGGCCGCGCTGCTCGCCGACCGTGACGGGGCCGCCTTCGGGATCTGGCAGGGCGAACTGGTCTCCAACTGGGAGGCGTGGCGGCGGGCCGTCCCGACCTTCATCCGGCTGCACACCCGCAACGCCTTCGACTCCGCGCTCTTCTACGGCGAGATCCTCGACTGGGCCTCCGGCAGCACAGGCTGCTGCGAGGTCGAGTACGAGGGCGACGAGGTGGTGCTGCGCCACAAGGGCGAGGTGGTCGCGCGCATCGACTCGGGCGCGGCGGAGTCGGCCCCCGACCCGTCCGTACGCCCGCACTGGCAGATCCACTTCGCGGTCGCCGACGTGGCCGCCTGCGCCCGCAGCTCCGAGAAACACGGCGGCAGCGTCCTCGGCGAGGACGAGACCGAGGCGATCCTGCGGGACCCCGACGGCGCCCAGTTCACGGTCACCACCCGCACCAAACCCTGACGGCACAAGGGCCGGCCGCCAGAAGGCGCCCCCCGCACGGGCCGGGGGCGTCTTCGCACGCCGGTGCGGGAGGTGTCAGCCGGTGCCGGCGGAGGGGCGGGACAGGAGGATCAGGCTGCGGGCTTCGACGCGCAGACGGGTCCCGGCCTTGCGTTCTCGTTCGTCGGGGATGCCATCGGGGTCGGCGGTGTCGATCAGGGTCGTCCAGCGCTCGCCGTAGGTGTCGTCGGGGAGGCGGAAGTCGACGGGTTCCCAGTAGCCGTTGAGGAGCAGCAGGAAGGAGTCGTCGACGACACGGCGGCCGTAGGGGTCGCGTTCGGCGATGGCGTCGCCGTTCAGGAACACGCCGAGGGAGTGTGCGTCGCGGCGCTGCCAGTCCCGGCCGGTCATCTCGCGCGCGTCGGGCCGCAGCCAGGTCAGGTCGGGCAGCGGCTGGTCGGCGTTGGTCGCGGTCTCGCCCTGGAAGAAGCGGCGCCGGCGCAGCACGGGATGCTCGGCGCGCAGGTTGATGACGTACCGGCTGAAGTCGGTGAGGGCGCGCTGTTCGTCCGTCAGCTCCCAGTCGATCCAGGAGACTTCGTTGTCCTGGCAGTAGGCGTTGTTGTTGCCGCGCTGGGTGCGGCCGAGTTCGTCGCCGTGGCACAGCATCGGTATGCCCTGGCTGAGCAGCAGCGTGGCCAGCAGGTTGCGCTGCTGACGGGCGCGGAGTTCGAGGACGGCCGGATCGTCGGTTTCGCCCTCCGCTCCGCAGTTCCAGGACCGGTTGAACCTCTCGCCGTCCCGATCGCCCTCGCCGTTGGCCTCGTTGTGCTTGTCGTTGTACGACACCAGGTCGCGCAGGGTGAAACCGTCGTGCGCGGTCACGAAGTTGACGCTGGCGCGCGGCCGGCGCCGACTCGCCTGGTAGAGGTCGGAGGAGCCGGTCAGGCGGGAGGCGAACTCGCCGAGCGAACCGGGCTCGGCCCGCCAGAAGTCCCGTACGGCGTCCCGGTAGCGGCCGTTCCACTCCGACCACAGCGGCGGGAAGTTGCCGACCTGGTAGCCGCCCTCCCCCACGTCCCACGGCTCGGCGATGAGCTTGACGCGGCTGATCACCGGGTCCTGCTGGATCAGGTCGAAGAACGCCGAGAGCCGGTCCACCTCGTGGAACTGCCGGGCCAGCGTGGCCGCGAGGTCGAAACGGAAGCCGTCGACGTGCATCTCGGTCACCCAGTACCGCAGCGAGTCCATGATCAGCTGGAGTACGTAGGGATGGCGCATCAGCAGGCTGTTGCCGGTGCCGGTGGTGTCGTAGTAGTGCGCCCAGTCGCCGTCGACCAGGCGGTAGTAGGAGGCGTTGTCGATGCCCCGGAAGGAGAGCGTGGGGCCCATCTCGTTGCCCTCGGCGGTGTGGTTGTAGACCACGTCGAGGATGACTTCGAGGCCGGCCGCGTGCAGCGCCTTCACCATGGCCTTGAACTCGTTGACCTGCTGACCCCGGCTGCCCAGGGCGGCGTAGGCGTTGTGCGGGGCGAAGAAGCCGATGGTGTTGTAGCCCCAGTAGTTGGAAAGCCCCCGGTCGGTCAGCACGCCGTCCTGTACGAACTGGTGCACCGGCATCAGTTCGACCGCGGTGACACCGAGCGAGGTCAGGTGCCCGGTCACCGCGGGATGGGCGAGCCCGGCATACGTGCCGCGCAGCCGGTCGGGGATCTCGGGGTGGGTGCGGGTCATCCCGCGCACATGGGCCTCGTAGATGACGGAGTCCGAGTACGGCCGGCGCGGCGGGCGGTCGTCACCCCAGTCGAAGTACGGGTCGGTGACGACGCCGAGCATGGAGTGCCCGGAGCTGTTCCCGGGCGACGGGCCGTCGGGGGAGCGCTCGTAGAGGGAGGCGTGGTTGTCGATCTGGCCGTCCACGGCCCGCGCGTACGGGTCGAGCAGCAGCTTCGCCGGGTTGCACCGGTGGCCGAGGGAGGGCTGCCAGGGGCCGTGCACGCGGTAGCCGTAGCGCTGTCCCGGGCCGACGCCGGGCAGGTAGGCGTGCCACACGAAGCCGTCGACCTCGTGCAGCGGGACGGGGGTCTGGTTGCCCGCGTCGTCGGCCAGGATCAGCTCGACGTGCTCGGCTACCTCGCTGAACAGCGCGAAGTTGGTGCCCTGTCCGTCGAAGGAGGCACCCAACGGGTAGGGGTGCCCGCTCCACACGGGCACCCCTTTCCTGGACTTCCGTGCCGTCACCGGGCGCCCACCAGGGCGTCGTCGGCCGGTGCGGCCGGCGCCGCCAGGGCGGCCGCCGGCAGTGCGCGCGGTACTTGCAGCACCTGGCGCAGGCTCGGCTCGGGAGCGGTCGGCACCAGCGGGACGCGCTCGCCGGCCCGGGCCCGCCGGGAGAACCAGATGATCTTGCTGCCTGTCTCGGAGGAGCAGCAGCCCCAGCCGTCGCTCATGGCGGCGATGTTCGCGAGGCAGGCGCGAAGATCCTGGTCGGGACGCAGATCACGGTCGTCGCCGCCCACGGCGGTGATGAGATGCTGGCCGTTCCACCACATCTCGACGGATGTGGTCTTGTCGGTGGCGTGCTGGTCGATCGCACGCAACAACAGTTCGGCGTTGCGGCAGACGGGGTCCACGAGGTTCTCGAGGTCCCAGTAGCGCAGGTGGGCACCCAGGATGCGGCTGACCTGTCCCACTCTTTCCGGGCTGACTTCCACGTCGAGGTGGTAGTAGCAGGGCACAGCGGTCTTCATTGTCGCTTGCTCCTCACCGGCGAAGCTCTCTCGCCCCGTCCGGGAGGGATCCCGGACACGTAACGTGAGTGTTAATCGCTTCTGAGTCACCTCCACAGTGGGGTCACTACGCCATTCGTGCAACACGAGCATCCGGACGGCCGGGTCGTTGAACGTCCAACAGGACGTTGCGTGCACCTGCGTGCACCATGAGTGAAAGCCTCGATCGCCGTAACGGTGCCGCGCCCTTCCGTGCGCGGATGCCACCCGACCGTCGGGAACGCGCCCAGTCGAGAGCGTGGAAGGTGAAGAGGGCGATGCTGCTACCCGCCAAGGCCGAAGTGGCCCGGCAGTTGCGGCGTTACCGGGCGTGGGAGCGCGTGATGCTCGCCTCGCCCCACGACCGCACGGTCCGGGCCACCTTCGAGGACTCGGGCTACACCTTGTGCGTGTTGATGGGAAAACGTTGCGCCCGCGAGGCCGCGGACGCGGCCGAGCGGTATCTGCGCTCCACCCTGGCCGGCTATCTGCGCGAGCAGGACGGGCGGCCGCAGCCGGACCGGGCGGCCCGACGCGCGCCGTCATCGGAGCGGCGTTCCACGGCGCCAAGCCCCTGACCTGGCACCGTACATGGCGTTCCCCTCGGGTCGGCAGCGGCCGGCCCGTATCCAGGTCGCGAAGCCGGGCCCGGGGCCCGGCTTTCGCGCACGGCGGAGGTGAGATCCATGCGCAGGACCCCGGCCATCGGCCGCGTACCGGTACGTGACGTCCGGCCGGCCGTGGAGTGCGGCAGGCGCCCGGCGAAGGCGGTGACCGGAGAGACGTTCCAGGTCACCGCCACGGTGTTCCGGGAGGGACACGACGCGGTGGGCGCCAATGTGGTCCTGCGGGATCCGAAGGGCCGGCGCGGCCCGTGGACTCCGATGTGTGAGCTGTCCCCCGGCAGCGACCTCTGGGGCGCCGAGATCACCCCGGACGCCCCTGGACGCTGGACCTTCCGCGTGGAGGCCTGGTCGGATCCACTGGCGACCTGGCGGCACATCGCCGGTGTGAAGGTCCCGGCGGGCATCGACACCGGCCTGGTCCTCGAGGAGGGGGCCGAACTCTACGAGCATGCGGCGGCAGGTGCCCCCAGGGGCCCGGAGCGGGACCTGGTCCTTGCCGCGGCCGTGGCGCTCGGCGACGACTCCTTGTCGGTGCACGACCGCCTGAAGGGTGCCCTGTCGCCCGAGGTGGAGGCGGTGCTGGCCCGGTATCCCTTGCGGGAGTTGGTCACCGCCTCCGACCCGATGCCGTTGCTGGTGGAGCGGGAGCGGGCCCTGTT
>NZ_JBSFXG010000014.1:0-211961 GCF_053595235.1 Streptomyces sp. NPDC002520
CTCCACTCTTTTTTCCCCCCGCCCGCCTCCGGGGCCCCCCTCGACATGCGTCGAGGGGCCCCACTGCTGGTCAGCGCACCGGAGGTCGGACCAGGACGGTCAGACCTCGACGACGACCGGGAGGATCATCGGGCGCCGGCGGTAGGTGTCGGAGACCCACTTGCCGAGCGTGCGGCGGATGAGCTGCTGGAGCTGATGCGGCTCCACGACGCCGTCCTGGGCGGAACGCTCCAGGACCTCGGTGATCTTCGGGAGGACGTCCGCGAAGGCCGAGTCGTCGATGCCGGAACCTCGGGCCTGCACATGCGGGCCACCGGTGATCTTGCCGGTGGAGGAGTCCACCACCACGAAGACCGAGATGATGCCCTCGTCGCCGAGGATCTTCCGGTCCTTGAGGGCCGGCTCACCGACGTCGCCGACGGAGAGTCCGTCGACGTACACGTAACCGGCCTGGACCTTTCCGGTGATCTTCGCCTTGCCCTCGACGAGGTCGACGACCACGCCGTCCTCGGCGATGACGATCCGGTCGTGCGGAACACCTGTCATCGCGCCCAGCTCGGCGTTGGCGCGCAGATGGCGCCATTCGCCGTGGACCGGCATCAGGTTCTTCGGGCGGCAGATGTTGTAGAAGTACAGCAGCTCGCCCGCGGACGCGTGGCCGGAGACATGGACCTTGGCGTTGCCCTTGTGGACGACGTTGGCGCCCCAGCGGGTCAGGCCGTTGATCACGCGGTAGACCGCGTTCTCGTTCCCGGGGATGAGGGACGAGGCCAGGATGACCGTGTCGCCCTCCACGATCCGGATCTGGTGGTCGCGGTTGGCCATGCGGGACAGGGCCGCCATGGGCTCGCCCTGGGAGCCCGTACAGACCAGGACCACCTCGTTGTCCGGGAGGTCGTCCAGGGTCTTGACGTCGACCACCAGGCCCGGCGGGACCTTCAGGTAGCCGAGGTCCCGCGCGATGCCCATGTTGCGGACCATGGAGCGGCCGACGAAGGCGACCTTGCGGCCGTACTCCTTCGCCGTGTCCAGGATCTGCTGGATGCGGTGGACGTGGCTGGCGAAGCTCGCGACGATGATCCGCTTGCTGGCGCCGGCGAAGACCTGGCGCAGCACGTTGGAGATGTCGCGCTCGTGCGGGGTGAAGCCGGGCACCTCGGCGTTCGTGGAGTCGGTGAGGAGGAGGTCGATTCCCTCCTCGGACAGCCGGGCGAACGCGTGCAGGTCGGTGAGGCGGTTGTCCAGCGGGAGCTGGTCCATCTTGAAGTCGCCGGTGTGCACCACCATGCCGGCGGGGGTGCGGATGGCGACCGCCAGGGCGTCCGGGATGGAGTGGTTGACGGCGACGAACTCGCAGTCGAAGGGACCGATGCGCTCGCGGTCGCCGGCCGCCACCTCAAGGGTGTAGGGGCGGATCCGGTGCTCCTGGAGCTTGGCCTCGATGAGCGCGAGGGTCAGCTTGGAGCCGATCAGCGGGATGTCCGGCTTCTCGCGGAGCAGGAACGGGACAGCGCCGATGTGGTCCTCGTGGCCGTGCGTGAGGACGATGCCCTCGATGTCGTCGAGGCGGTCCCGGATGGACGAGAAGTCCGGCAGGATCAGGTCGATTCCGGGCTGCTCCTCCTCGGGGAAGAGTACTCCGCAGTCGACGATCAGCAGGCGGCCGTCGTATTCGAAGACCGTCATGTTCCGGCCGATCTCGCCGAGGCCGCCGAGCGGGGTGACTCGCAGGCCGCCCTTGGGGAGCGGCGGGGGCGGGCCGAGTTCAGGATGCGGATGACTCAAAAGACTCTCCTCACCACACGCGCCACGTACCGGTGGGCACGTGGCGCGCATGACGTTCGTGCAGAAGCAGTTGTCGTGGTGGATGCGGGCACCGGTGGCCCACGTATGCGGTTGTCGATTCAGTTGTGAAGTTCGGGTGGTGCCAAGTCTGTTGTCAGAGCTGTACCCCGCCAGCAGCAAGATCGATCTTGAGCTGGGCGATCTCCTCGGGCGAGCACTCGACCATGGGGGCACGCAGCGGTCCGGCGGGCAGGCCCTGGAGGGCGAGCGCGGCCTTGGTGGTCATGACGCCCTGGGTGCGGAACATGCCGGTGTAGACCGGGAGGAGCTTCTGGTGGATCTCGGTGGCCTTGACGACGTCGCCCGAGGTGTACGCGTCGACGAGGGCGCGCAGGTCCGGGGTGACGAGGTGGCCGACGACCGAGACGAAGCCGACCGCGCCCACGGACAGGAGCGGCAGGTTGAGCATGTCGTCGCCCGAGTACCAGGCGAGACCGGACCGGGCGATGGCCCAGCTGGCGCGGCCGAGGTCGCCCTTGGCGTCCTTGTTGGCGACGATCCGGGGGTGCTCGGCGAGCCGGACGAGGGTCTCGGTGCTGATCGGGACACCGCTGCGGCCCGGGATGTCGTAGAGCATGACCGGCAGGCCGGTGGTGTCGGCGACGGCCGTGAAATGCCGGTACAGGCCCTCCTGCGGGGGCTTGTTGTAGTACGGCGTCACGACCAGGAGGCCGTGGGCGCCGACACGCTCGGCCTCGCGGGCCAGCTCGATGCTGTGGTGCGTGTCGTTGGTGCCGACGCCGGCCACGATGTGGGCGCGGTCGCCGACGGCCTCCAGGACGGCTCGTACGAGGTCCGATTTCTCCGCGTCGCTGGTGGTCGGGGACTCGCCGGTGGTGCCGTTGACGATCAGGCCGTCGTTGCCTGCGTCCACCAGGTGAGCGGCGAGCCGCTGCGCGCCGTCGAGGTCGAGTGCGCCGTCCGCCGTGAAGGGCGTGACCATGGCGGTGAGGACCCGCCCGAAGGGGGTCTGCGGAGTCGAGGTCGGAGCCATGGGTAACACGCTACTCGGTGCTCAATCCGGGGTCTGCCCTTGGGGTGCCGGGAAAGTCAGGACAAATATGGAGCCCGGCACTGCCTGCTCGGGGGTTCAAGCAGTGCCGGGTCCGTTTGATCAGGCTAGATGAACTTCTCTAAATGCCGCAATACGGACACTTCGGGCGGCTGATCCGTACATCCGTTCCGCGAGGGGGAACAGGGCTTCGTTACGGGGCCACACGGCCGTTCGCATTGAAGGCGGCGTAGGTGAGCGGCATGAGCCGGGCCCACTCCTGCTCCATCTTCTCGCCGACCATCTCGATCTCCCGCTGCGGGAAGGACGGCACCTTGGCCAGCTCGTGCTGGGTGCGCAGACCGAGGAAGTGCATCAGCGAACGTGCGTTGCAGGTGGCGTACATCGAGGAGAAGAGGCCGACGGGGAGCACCGAGCGGGCGACCTCACGGGCCACGCCCTCGGCGAGCAGCTTCTGGTAGGCGGCGTACGCCTGCTCGTAGCTCTCGGCCAGGGTGCTGCTCACCGCCTCGTGCTGGGCCGGGGTGCCCTCGACGAAGACGTACTTGCCCGGGCGCCCCTCCTGGACGAGCTTGCGGGAGGTGTCGGGGACGTAGAAGACCGGCTCCAGCTCCCGGTAGCGGCCCGACTCCTCGTTGTACGACCAGCCCACGCGGTGCCGCATGAACTCGCGGAAGACGAAGATCGGGGCGCTGACGAAGAAGGTCATCGAGTTGTGCTCGAACGGGCTGCCGTGCCGGTCGCGCATCAGAAAGTTGATCAGGCCCTTCGAGCGCTCGGGGTCCTTCTTCTGCTCGTCCAGGGACTGCTCGCCGAGCGTGGAGACACGGGCGGCGAAGAGGACGTCGGCATCCGAAGCGCTGGACTTCACGAGCTCGACGGTGACGTCACTGCGCAGGGTGAGCGACTCGGGGGTGGTCACGAGGGTCCTTCCCATCACTTCTTGAGGTTCGCGCCCACTGTACGGGGGACGTCTGACAGTCCCGAACGACAGACCCGGACCACACCCCTGCCGTGGATTTTTTCGGACATGGGCACCTTTTGCGTCACTCGAGCGTCTGTATCGGTGAGGACCGCACATTCGACCCCCCGAGACGACCCCGAGTGGAGGCGTACGTTCCATGTTCCTCCCCCAGCTGCCGCCCGGAGGTGCCCCCGGGGAGCCCCTGCCGTTCGCCTTCCTGGCCGAGTCGGACAGGTTCCGCAGCGATGTCGCTCCCCCGCCCCGCCGGCGTGCGTCCGCCGGACGAATAGCCGGGCAGTGGCTGCTGGGGCTCACCATCGTGGCCGGGCTCGTGGGCGCGGTGATCATCGGTGCGCCCGCCCTGTCCACGCCGTCGAACACGCCCGCCCAGCAGTCCCAGGCCTCCCAGGGGCACTGACCCTTACGGACGCCCAAGGGTGGTGAGTGGCAACCCGGCCGGATAGCCTCACCGGGCACAGCCCACGCGAGGACCGAGTGAGGACCAGCCGTGCCCCTGCCCTTCCTGACGGCCGACCGCACCTTCGACGCGGCAACCGACAGCTCGCTGCCGTACGACGACCGAGACCGCTGGCGGCGCCCCTACCGCCCCGGCCCGTGGCGCGTGGGCGGGGCCGCGCTCGGGCTGCTGCTGTCCTCGTTCGTGCTGTTCGCGGCGGTCCTCATCGCCCTGACCGGATCGGCGTCCTCCGCCGCCGTGGTGCTCGCGCTCGCGCTGGCGGTCATCGCGTCCGCGCTGCGGGTGCTGCGCATGGGCGTGTGGGTGAGCGCGCGCGGGCTGCGTCACGTGTCCTTGCTGGTGACGCGCACGGTGCCCTGGAGGCGCGTGGTCGCGGTGCGCACGGCACAGCAGCCGGTGCGCTGGCTCGGCCTGCCCCGCACCGTGCAGGGACAGGCCCTCACGCTCGTCCGCAAGGACCGGGCCGTCGAGGACACCGAGCCGCTGCTCACCACGCACACACTGGACTTCCTGAACCGCCCCTCGGCCTTCGACCGGGCGGCGGACACCGTGGAGGCGTGGGCCGCGGAGTACGTGCGCCCCTGACCCCGACAGGCCATGACGCAGGGGCCGATCCGCTCGGTGCGGGTCGGCCCCTGCGTCGTGTCGTCCGGGTCAGGCCTGGACGGGCCGGCCGTCGTGCAGGGCGATGGCGCGCTGCATGGCCTTGCGGGCGCGCGGGGTGTCGCGGGCGTCGTGGTAGGCGACGGCCAGCCGGAACCAGCTGCGCCAGTCGTCCGGGGCCGCCTCCGTCTCGGCCTTGCGCTTGGCGAACACCTCGTCGGCCGAGTCACGCTCGATCCGGCCGCCGGCGGTGCGCCGCAGCTCGTCGACGGGCAGTCCGCCCTCCGCGTCGAGTTCGGCGGCGAGCTGGTTGGCCTTGCGGACGAACTGGGTGTTCTTCCACAGGAACCACAGGCCGATGACCGGCAGGATGAGCACCGCCACGCCGAAGGTGACGGTGAGCAGCGTGCCGGACTGGATGAGCATCACGCCACGGCTGCCGACCAGCAGGAAGTAGAAGAGCAGGACGGCGGCCGTGACGAGGTAGGTGATCTTCGCGCGCATGAGGTGTCCGGATTCAGCCCAGGTCGAGGAAGTTTTCCAGGCCGAACGTCAGGCCCGGGGTGGACACCACGCGGCGCACGCCGAGCAGGATGCCCGGCATGAAGCTGCTGTGGTGCAGGGAGTCGTGGCGGATGGTGAGGGTCTCGCCCTCGCCGCCGAGCAGCACCTCCTGGTGGGCCAGCAGGCCGCGCAGCCGTACGGCGTGCACCGGGACCCCGTCGACGTCCGCGCCGCGCGCGCCGTCCAGGGCGGTGACGGTGGCGTCCGGCGCCGGGGCGGTGCCGGCGGCCCGGCGGGCCTCGGCGATGAGCTGGGCCGTGCGGGTGGCGGTGCCGGAGGGGGCGTCCACCTTGTTCGGGTGGTGCAGTTCGACGACCTCGACCGACTCGAAGTACGGCGCGGCGATCTGCGCGAACTTCATGGTCAGGACGGCCCCGATGGAGAAGTTCGGGGCGATGAGCACACCCGTCTCGGGGAACTGGGCGAGCCAGCCCGTCAGCTGCGCGAGGCGGTCCTCGGTCCAGCCCGTCGTACCGACGACGGCGTGGATGCCGTGGCGCACGCAGAAGTCGAGGTTGCCCATGACGGACGCGGGGGTGGTCAGCTCGACGACGACCTGGGCGCCGGTCTCCGCCAGCGTCTCCAGCCTGTCGCCGCGCCCGAGGGCGGCGACCAGCTCCATGTCCTCGGCGGCCTCGACCGCCCGTACCGCCTCGGACCCGATGCGACCCTTGGCACCGAGGACCGCCACGCGCAGCTTGCTCATCTCTTGCTTCCTTACCGAAGACGGGTGTTAGGCGACGGCGTCGTGCAGCCGTGCGGCCTGCTTGTCCTTCAGCGGGCCGATGACGGACAGGGAGGGGCGCTGTCCCAGGATGTCGCGGGCGACCGACCGGACCTCGTCCGGGGTCACCGCGGCTATCCGGGCCAGCATGTCGTCGACGGACATCTGCTCGCCCCAGCACAGCTCGCTCTTGCCGATACGGTTCATCAGCGCGCCCGTGTCCTCGAGGCCGAGGACGGTGGAGCCCTGGAGCTGGCCTATGGCGCGGTTGATCTCGTCGTCGGAGAGGCCGTTCTCGGCCACCTGGTCGAGTTCGTCGCGGCAGATCTTCAGCACGTCGTGCACCTGGCTCGGCCGGCAGCCGGCGTACACGCCGAACAGGCCGCAGTCGGCGAAACCGGAGGTGTACGAGTACACGCTGTAGCACAGGCCGCGCTTCTCGCGGACCTCCTGGAACAGCTTGGACGACATGCCGCCGCCCAGGGCCGTGTTCAGAACACCCATGGCCCAGCGGCGCTCGTCGGTGCGGGCGAGGCCCGGCATGCCGAGCACGACGTGGGCCTGCTCGGTCTTTCGGCCCGTCAGCTCGACGCGGCCGGACGTGCGTATCGTACGGCTGCCGTCGCGCGGGGCGATGGGACGTGCGTCGAGGTCCTTGAAGGCGCCCGCCTTCTCGAAAGCCGCGCGCACCTGTCGTACGACCTTGTTGTGGTCGATGTTGCCGGCGCAGGCGACCACGAGGTGGGTCGGGTCGTAGTGCTTCTTGTAGAAGCGGCGGATGCGGTCGGCGGTGAGGGCGTTGACCGTGTCGACGGTACCGAGGACCGGACGGCCGAGCGGGTTGTCGCCGAACATGGTGTGCGCGAACAGGTCGTGCACACAGTCGCCCGGGTCGTCCTCGGTCATCGCGATCTCCTCGAGGATCGCGCCGCGCTCGACATTGACGTCGTCTTCGAGGATCAGCGAGCCCGTGAGCATGTCGCAGACGACGTCGATGGCGAGCGGCAGGTCGGTGTCGAGCACGCGCGCGTAGTAGCACGTGTACTCCTTGGCGGTGAACGCGTTCATCTCGCCGCCGACGGCGTCGATGGCGGCGGAGATGTCCAGCGCGGACCTGCGGTCGGTGCCCTTGAAGAGCAGGTGCTCCAGGTAGTGCGTGGCGCCGTTCAGGGACGGCGTCTCGTCGCGGGAGCCGACGTGCGCCCAGATGCCGAAGGTGGCCGAGCGCACGGAGGGCAGGGTCTCGGTGACGATGCGCAGGCCACCCGGGAGGGTGGTCTTACGGACCGTGCCGATGCCGTTCTGCCCCTTGATGAGGGTTTGGGTACGGGCGACGGCCCGCGCCTCCGAAGAGGTGCGGGCCGTCGCCTGCGAGCTGCGGGACGTCACTGGTCGGCGTCGTCCTTCTTCGTCTCGTCGCCGTCCTCGCCCTCGATCACGGGGATGAGGGAGAGCTTGCCGCGGGAGTCGATCTCGGCGATCTCGACCTGGACCTTCTGGCCCACACCGAGGACGTCCTCGACGTTCTCCACGCGCTTGCCGCCGGCCAGCTTGCGGATCTGCGAGATGTGCAGCAGACCGTCCTTGCCGGGCAGCAGGGAGACGAACGCACCGAAGGTGGTCGTCTTGACCACCGTACCGAGGTAGCGCTCGCCGACCTCGGGCATCGTCGGGTTGGCGATGCCGTTGATCGTGGCGCGGGCGGCCTCGGCGGAGGGGCCGTCGGCGGCACCGATGTAGATCGTGCCGTCGTCCTCGATCGTGATCTCGGCGCCGGTGTCCTCCTGGATCTGGTTGATCATCTTGCCCTTCGGGCCGATGACCTCACCGATCTTGTCGACCGGGATCTTGACGGTGATGATCCGCGGGGCGTGCGGGGACATCTCGTCGGGCCGGTCGATGGCCTCCATCATCACGTCGAGGATGTGGAGACGGGCGTCGCGGGCCTGCTTGAGGGCCGCGGCCAGGACGGAGGCCGGGATGCCGTCCAGCTTGGTGTCGAGCTGGAGAGCGGTCACGAACTCCTTGGTGCCGGCGACCTTGAAGTCCATGTCACCGAAGGCGTCCTCCGCACCGAGGATGTCGGTGAGGGTGACGTAGTGCGTCTCGCCGTCGATCTCCTGGGAGATCAGGCCCATGGCGATACCGGCGACCGGGGCCTTCAGCGGCACACCGGCGTTCAGCAGCGACATGGTGGAGGCGCAGACCGAACCCATGGACGTCGAGCCGTTGGAGCCGAGAGCCTCGGACACCTGGCGGATCGCGTACGGGAACTCCTCGCGCGTCGGCAGCACCGGCACGAGGGCGCGCTCGGCGAGGGCGCCGTGGCCGATCTCGCGGCGCTTCGGGGAGCCGACGCGGCCCGTCTCACCGGTGGAGTACGGCGGGAAGTTGTAGTTGTGCATGTAGCGCTTGCGGGTCACCGGAGAGAGGGTGTCCAGCTGCTGCTCCATACGGAGCATGTTCAGGGTGGTGACGCCCAGGATCTGGGTCTCGCCACGCTCGAACAGCGCGGAACCGTGCACGCGCGGGATGGCCTCGACCTCGGCGGCGAGCGTCCGGATGTCGGTGACACCACGGCCGTCGATGCGCTTCTTCTCCTTGATCACGCGCTCGCGGACCAGCTGCTTGGTCAGCGCGCGGTACGCGGCGGAGATCTCCTTCTCGCGGCCCTCGAACTCCGGCAGGAGCTTCTCGGCGGCGAGCGCCTTGACGCGGTCGAGCTCGCTCTCGCGCTCCTGCTTGCCGGCGATGGTGAGCGCCTGGGCCAGCTCGGGCTTGACGGCGGCCGTCAGTGCCTCGAAGACGTCGTCCTGGAAGTCCAGGAAGATCGGGAACTCGCCGGTCGGCTTCGCGGCCTTGGACGCGAGGTCGGCCTGGGCGCGGCACAGGACCTTGATGAAGGGCTTGGCTGCCTCCAGACCGGCGGCGACGACCTCCTCGGTCGGCGCCTCGGCGCCGCCCTCGACCAGCTTGATCGTGTGGTCGGTGGCCTCGGCCTCGACCATCATGATCGCGACGTCGCCGTCCTCCAGGACGCGACCGGCGACCACCATGTCGAAGACGGCGTCCTCGAGCTCGGAGTGCGTCGGGAAGGCGACCCACTGGCCGCGGATCAGCGCGACGCGGACGCCTCCGATCGGGCCGGAGAAGGGCAGGCCGGCCAGCTGGGTGGACGCGGACGCGGCGTTGATCGCGACGACGTCGTACAGGTGGTCGGGGTTGAGGGCCATGATCGTGGCGACGACCTGGATCTCGTTGCGCAGGCCCTTCTTGAAGGACGGGCGCAGCGGGCGGTCGATCAGACGGCAGGTGAGGATCGCGTCCTCGGAGGGACGGCCCTCACGGCGGAAGAAGCTGCCGGGAATCTTGCCGGCGGAGTACATCCGCTCCTCGACGTCCACCGTCAGGGGGAAGAAGTCGAGCTGGTCCTTGGGGTTCTTGGATGCGGTGGTGGCCGACAGCACCATGGTGTCGTCGTCCAGGTACGCCACGGCGGAGCCGGCGGCCTGCTTGGCCAGGCGGCCCGTCTCGAAGCGGATGGTGCGGGTGCCGAAAGCTCCGTTGTCGATAACGGCCTCGGCGTAGTGGGTCTCGTTCTCCACTAGCGTTTTCTCCTCGTCTTCGTCCCTCCTCGCCCGTGTGGCAGGGGGACGGTTGCGGAGCAGCGCGCCGGGCGGTGCGGGCCGGTCTTCGATCGAAGCACCCGGGGCTCGCTTTCCCCCGGGGGCCACTACCGAGGACCGGCGGCGGCTAGGCGCGCTCCTCCTCCTCGTTCTGTGTCGTGCTAATGCGTTCTGCTACCACACTACAAAGCGTGAGTGACACTCCGCACGTTTCCGCACATACAGCAAAGGGAGCGGCTCCCGATCCGTCACGGGAACCGCTCCCTCCATGGCGTCTTACTTGGCGCCCGCCGCACCGCGGCGGATGCCGAGGCGGTCGACCAGCGCACGGAAGCGCTGGATGTCCTTCTTCGCCAGGTACTGCAGCAGGCGACGGCGCTGACCGACCAGGATCAGCAGACCACGGCGGGAGTGGTGGTCGTGCTTGTGGGTCTTGAGGTGCTCCGTCAGGTCGGAGATCCGACGCGAGAGCATGGCGACCTGGACCTCGGGGGAGCCGGTGTCGCCCTCCTTGGTACCGAACTCGGTGATGATCTGCTTCTTCGTAGCGGCGTCGAGCGACACGCGTACTCCTCATAGTCTGTGAGTGCCACCGAGTGCTCCCGGTCTTCATCTCGGGAAAGCTTCCGTTACTCGGGAGGCGGGATCCGTCTGCACGCGGCCGCCGGGCCGGTGGGCTCCGGGGGTGCGTGCGGGTACGGCCGTCACTCAGGGTACCAGGGCCCAGGACCGCACCGTCCCGGGCCTCCTAGCCGACCATCGAGCGCACGTCCGTCAGCACGCCCAGCACCGCGAGGCAGAGCGGGGCCAGGGAGAGCAGGACCGTGCCCTCGGCGAGGTCGAGGAAGCGACCCCAGAAAGGGGACAGGCCCTTGCTCGGGATGATCAGACCGATCGCCGTGATCAGTGCGGCTCCGGCGGCGACGGCCGCCGTGAGCCAAGCGGTGCGCAGGTCGAGGGCGCCGCGGTCGTGGTGGAGGACGAATTCGGTGAGGGCGCCGGCGGGTGGGTTCAGGGCGAGGCCCACCAAAAGCAGCGCGATCGCCGCGAGACCGGCGACCAGGACGCAGGTCACCTGGGAGGTGTAGCGGAACAGGCGCGCGCGGATGAGCATGGCCAGGCCCGCGGCCAGAGCGAGCAGCTGCCCCCAGGTATTGGCGGAGAAACCGAGTACGGCGGCAGACGCGACCACCAGCGCCGAAGTGCCGCCGACCAGGCCCAGCAGCATCTCGTGGCCCCGCCGCGCCTGCGCGGCGATCCGCTCGACGTCCAGCGGCTCGGCGTCCGCCCCCTGAGTGGGGTCGGAGTCGTCATCCGTGGCTGCGCGGGGAGAGGCATAGCCGATGGGCAGCCGGGCGAAGCGGGCGGAGAGCCCGGGCAGAAAGGCGACCAAGCCGATCGCCACCGGGGCGCACACCGACGCGGCGCCGGTGGCGGAGGCGTCGGTGAGGAGAGCCGCGAAGGCGGCCAGGGTTCCGGCCGTGGACAGGAAAGAGGCCGCCACGAAGGGCGCGTCTCCGCCGGGCGTGAGCACCACAAGGGCGACCGACGCCAGCAGAACCGCCACACAGCCGAGCATGAACTGGAGTTTCCCCGGCCCCTGTCCTGCCGACGGGCTGATGACCCCTGAGCCCGCGATCATCAGCAGAGGCAGCGCGCCGAGCCCCAACGCGATGGCAGCAAGCCGGTCGCCGTACACGCGTGCGCGAACGCCGGCGAATGCGGTGAGCAGCACGCCAAGACCGGCGGCGATGATTCCGGGCAGCCCGTGCATGTCGTGACGGACGGGATCGGCAGACCAGAGGACGAAGCCGGAGAGCAGCAGGAGCAGGGCGCCACCGGCCAGGCCCGCGACGCGCAGCAGATCGTCGCTCCAGAGGTGTCGGTCGCGTACGACGGCGGAGGCGACGGCGTCGGAGACGTCGTCGTAGACCGTGGGGGGAAGGGACTCGGCGAAGGGGCGCAGGCTAAGGACCTCGCCGTCGAGGACCCGTTCGTCGGCGAGGGTCCTGGCGCTGTCGAGAACCCGGCCGTCACGACGCACGAGGTGGTATCCGGCCGGAGCGCCGACGGCCTGGGTCTGGCCTGTCAGGCGCAGGATCTCCGGGTAGATGTCCGCCACGGCGATGTCCACCGGGAGCGCCACATCGATGCGGCTGTCGGGTGCCACGACCGTGACTCTGCAGAATCCCGTCGCCGCTGTCGTACTCACCTTCACAGACCCCCTGTTCGCGGATGCGCACGCTCGGGCGTCACCCTACCGGGAGGCCGTGTCGGTGGTGACCAGTAGGATCGCGCAACAAGCGGAGGACAGCCGTCGCCACGGGGGTGCCGGTGATCAACCGATCGTCCCTACAGGAGGATTGACGCTCCGGTGAGCCAGATCGCCATCAAGCGCCCGCCACGCGCACTGCCGCCCGAAGTGCCCTCGGATGAGGTGCAATTGGAAGCTCCTCCCGAGCTGCCGCGCGGGCAGCAGGAGGGCATGCTGATGCAGGTCCTGCCCACCCTCGGTATGGGCTCTTCCGTGGTGTTCTACTTTGCCTCCCCCAACGCCCATCCGTTCATGCGGATCATGGGTGTGGTGATGCTCGTGTCGACAGCGGCGATGGTGGTCTCACAGATCGTCCGCTATCGCCGCGGTACGCAAGGGCAAATGGCCGATGTCCGCAGGGACTACCTCCGGTACCTGGCCCAGACGCGCCGCACGGTCCGCAAGACCGCACTGCGCCAGCGCGACGCACAGTTGTACCTGCACCCGGCACCGGACCAGCTGTGGTCGCTGGTGGCCGAAGGCAGCCGGGTATGGGAAAGGCGCATCGGGGACGAAGACTTCGGACAGGCACGAATCGGCCTGGGGCCGCAGCAATTGGCCACCCCCCTGATGGCGCCGCAGACCGCGCCGGTGGATGAGCTCGAACCGTTGTGCGCGGGCGCCATGCAGCGCTTCCTCGCGGTGCACGGCCAGCTGGACGGCCTGCCGGTGGCACTGTCGCTGCGGGCCTTCTACCACCTCACGGTCTCCGGTGATCCCGAGTGCGCCCAGTCCGCGGCACGTGCGCTCGTGTCCCAGACGACCACCCTGCACTCCCCCGACGACTTGATCGTGGCCGTGGTGGCCTCGAGGGGCACGGCAGCCCGCTGGGACTGGACGAAGTGGCTCCCGCACTGCCAGTTGACGGGGCAGTTCGACGGAGCCGGCACCCGTCGCCTGTTCGGCGACGACCTGGGCGAACTGGAGCAGTTGCTCGCGGCCCGCCTGGATGGCCGACCCCGGTTCAGCCGAAGCGGACATCCGCTGCTGGACCAGCCGCACGTTCTCGTGATCGTGGACGGCGGCGTCGTGCCGCCCACGTCCGCGTTCGCGGCGCCGGAGGGCTTGCAGGGTGTGACGATCGTGGAGGTCGTCTCCGGCGAGCTCGACCGACCCCGAGGCGACCTGTCGATCGTCGTGCGCCCGGACAGGCTATGGCTGGATTCCGGTGGAGGTGTCGCCTTCGAGGGTGTGCCCGACGGACTGTCGCTGCCCGCCGCGGAGGCGCTGGCCCGCCAGCTCGCCCCTTTGCGCATGGGCGGTGGGGACGATGACGAACCACTGCTCGCGAACCTGGACTTCACCGATCTGCTGAACCTCGGCGACGCTGCCTCCGTGGATGTCAGGCGCACCTGGCGGCCGCGCTCCATGCCGGAGCGGCTGCGCGTGCCGATCGGCGTCGGCGAGGACGGCCAGCCCGTCATGCTCGACCTCAAGGAGGCCGCGCAGGACGGCATGGGACCACACGGCCTGTGCGTGGGCGCGACCGGCTCCGGCAAGTCGGAGTTGCTGCGCACCCTGGTACTGGGCCTTGCGGTCACCCACTCCTCGGAGACCCTGAATTTCGTCCTCGCCGACTTCAAGGGCGGCGCGACGTTCGCAGGCATGTCGCAAATGCCGCACGTGGCCGCCGTCATCACCAACCTCTCCGACGACCTCACCCTGGTCGACCGCATGGGAGACGCGATCCGGGGCGAGCTGCAACGGCGTCAGGAGCTGCTTCGCGCGGCGGGCAATTACGCCAACATCCACGATTACGAGAAGGCACGCGCCGCCGGCGCCCCCTTGGAGCCGCTGGCATCGCTCGTTCTGGTGATCGACGAGTTCAGCGAACTCCTGACAGCCAAGCCCGACTTCATCGACATGTTCATCCAGATCGGGCGAATCGGTCGATCCCTGGGTGTGCATCTACTGCTCGCCTCGCAGCGCCTGGAGGAGGGCCGGTTGCGCGGCCTCGACACCTACTTGTCGTACCGAATCGGCCTGCGGACCTTCTCCGCGGCGGAGTCCCGGGCGGCCCTGGGTGTTCCGGACGCGTATCACCTTCCTTCCGTCCCGGGCTCCGGGTACCTGAAGTTCGGTACGGAAGAAATGGTGCGCTTCAAGGCAGCGTACGTATCGGGGACGTACCGCACGGGTGGCACTCAGGTCACGCAGGGAAGTCTGCCCATCGACCGCCGGCCCGCGTACTTCACGGCCTCGCCCGTACCGATGACCTATGCGGCGCCCGACCCGGCACAGCTGCAGACCCAGGCGGTGCGCGCGGAGGACGACGCACTGGCCGACACCGTGCTGGACGTGGTCGTGCAGCGGCTAGAGGGCCAGGGTGTTCCGGCCCACCAGGTATGGCTGCCTCCGCTGGACGAGGCACCGACGCTGGACCAGCTGCTGCCCGCGCTGGCGACCACCCCCGAGCGCGGCCTCCACGCGCCGGAGTACACGCGCCTGGGCGGACTGACCGTCCCGCTCGGCCTGATAGACAAGCCGTTCGAGCAGAAGCGCGAGTTGCTCTACCGGGACTTCTCGGGCGCGGCGGGTCACATGATGATCGTGGGTGGCCCGCAGTCCGGAAAATCGACGTTCCTGCGCACCCTGGTCTCTTCCTTCGCACTCACTCACACCCCACACGAGGTGCAGTTCTACTGCCTGGACTTCGGTGGCGGCGGCATGGCCGCCCTGGCGGACCTCCCGCACGTGGGCGGCGTCGCCTCCCGGCTGGACCCCGAGCGAGTCCGCCGCACGGTCGCGGAGGTGGCGGGCATCCTGAACCGCCGCGAGCAGTTCTTCCGCACGAACAACATCGACTCCGTCGCGACGTACCGCCGTCGCCGCGCGGCCGGCGAGTTGCCGGGCGAGCTGTGGGGCGACGTCTTCCTGGTCATCGACGGCTGGGGCAATTTCAAGACGGACTACGAGGGCCTCGAGGGCGTCGTCAACGACATCGCCGGCCGGGGTCTCGGCTACGGCGTCCACGTCGTCGTCTCGGCGTCGCGCTACATGGAGGTCCGCGCAGCCCTCAAGGACCAGGTTCTGGGCCGGCTGGAGCTGCGTCTGGGTGACGTGATGGATTCCGAGTTCGACCGCAAGGTCGCCATGAACGTGCCGGCCGGCGTGCCCGGCCGCGGGCAGGTCCCGGAAAAGCTCCACTTCATGACGGCGCTGCCGCGCGTCGACTCCTCCTCGTCGCACGACGACCTCGCCGACGCGACGGCGCAGTTCGTGCAAGCGGTGAAGGCCGCCTGGCACGGGCCGGCCGCGCCCGCGGTGCGCCTGCTGCCCCGCAAGCTGCCGGCGGACCAGCTCCCCAAGGGCTTCGAGTTCCCGCAGCACGGGATCGCGATCGGTATCGACGAGGCGAACCTGGAGCCCGTCTTCATCGACCTCGACACCGACCCGTTCCTCCTTGTCTTCGGTGAGAGCGAGTCGGGCAAGACCAACCTGCTACGGCTTATCGCCAAGCAGATCGCCGAGCGCTACACGCCCGCCGAGGCCCGGATCGTCGTCGGCGACTACCGGCGCTCGATGCTCGAGGCGGTCTCGGAGGCACACCTGCTCGAATACGCGCCCATGGCGTCGGCGATGCAGGTCCACATGGACGCGATCCGCCAGTTCATGGAGATGCGGGCACCGAAGCCTGACATCACACCCCAGCAGCTTCGCGATCGGAGCTGGTGGACCGGCCCCCAGCTGTTCGTCATCATCGACGACTACGAACTGGTGGCGACCAACTCGGGCAACCCGCTGAGCCAGCTGGTGGAGCACCTCCCCTACGCCCGGGACGTCGGCGTCAAGTTCATCGTCGCCCGCAGCGCGGCGGGCGCCTCCCGAGCCATGTACGAGTCCTTCATGCAGCGGGCGAAGGAGCTGGGAGCGCAGGGAGTGATCCTTTCGGGTGACCCGAGCGAGGGCGACATCATGGGCACCGTCCGAGCCCGTCCGATGCCGCCGGGCCGTGGCGTGTTCGTTTCCCGCAAGCGGGGGACGTCACTCATTCAACTGGGGTTGCTTCCGCAACGGCATTAGAGTGATTGACCAAGTGTTTATTCCGTTCGACCGAGCGGAGCGTACGGGGAAAGCGGGGAGGCGACCGAGGTGAGTTCGAGCGGGGGCGACGGGTCGAGGAGCGCTCCGGACACGGGCAAGTCCTTCGACAGCCTGTCCGGCGTGAACCCTCAAATGGCGCTGGACATCCAGCACAGCGCCATGAAGAAGTTCAAGAAGCGCGTCGACGAACTACTCCTCGACCTGGAGAAGTCGGAGGCCGCCCCGGGCAAGGTGGGCGACGACCGCCTCCCACGCACCCAGCTGGGCTCCTCCGACTTCAAGGAAGCACAGTTCCTCTACGACTCGTACACCATCGTCCACGACGAGTTGGAGAACCTCTCGAAAGCGCTGAGCGCCCAGATCGAGGGGATGGGGCTGGCTGTGCACGCGTCGCGGGTGGGCTACCAGAACCTCGACGATGACATCAAGGCGCGGATGAGGGCGGTCAACGCGGAGTCGGAGAAGTATTACGACGTTGATCGGGATCCGTATGCGTTGCAGCCGGACAAGTCGACCACTTCCGGCTCCGAGGGAACGAAGGAGCAGTGGTAGTGGGCGAGCAACCCAAGAGGCGAGAGCCACAGCTCGCCCGCACGGACTTCGAGTCCATGACGCACGAGCAGCTGGCAGCAATGCTCGATACCGCAAGCACGGCGGGGGCGTCGCACCTCTCCTCCAAGCTCTCCAAAGCTGCGTCTACGATCACCAAGATCGGCGACGACCTCATGAAGCACGTGAAGGGCCTGGAGTGGCAGGGCGAGGGCGGTGACGCCTTCCGTGACTGGGGTGGGCAGACAGCCAGCGCCACTCTGCGCCTGGGTGAGTATGCCGCAGTGGCGTCCCGCTGGATGGGCACGGTGTCCCAGGGCATCGCCGAGGCCAAGGCAGCGATGCCGGATGTCTCCGAGACGACCCAGGCCGAGAAGGACCTCATTAACGCCCACGACACGATCGCGGCGACCAAGCAGCCGGGTGCCCACAACGACCCCGACGCACAACAGTTGGCCCGGACAGCGAGGACGGACGCCGCGACAGCGCAGCAGCGGATGGACGCGGCACGGGGCGAGGCGATCCAGCAGATGCGGAAGCTGGCGCAGACGTACGAATACTCGGCACAGCAGGTGAGCAGTGTGACGCCGCCTACGTTCTCGCCGCCGGCGAAGCATATGGATTCCAGAGATTGGGTCGGAAGCTCCCAGTACGTCCCGGCGGGCTCTGGCGGGTACGTGGCAACCTCCAGGACCGACCTTGGCCCCAGCGGAGGCGCCACTGCACAGCACGGCACCCCTCACGTGGTTCGCCAAGTTGCCACTGAGCGAGTCACGCCAGATGTGACGAACCGGCACGTGCATCCTTCACAGCCCGCGTCTCTTGATCTTGACGGGGTGGACACGCTCCCTGAGAGCACGACGCCAACTCGCACACCGCCTACAGTCGTCCCGCACCAGGATGTACCGGTGCAAGGTCAGCCAACCTCCGTGCCGCCCATCTTCACCGGCGGTGACCGCGGTCCCAGTGCGACCTCCAGACCACGGTTCCCCACCCAGCCCCAGGTTCCGCAGATGACCGCACCTAGGGGCATTACGACCGGGCAGGCGCCCCGTCTCCCCCGCGAGACGGGCATCACGGGCGGGCGACCCGTGACATCCGTCCCCGGCCGGCCTCAGAACGGCATTCCGCGCGGAACGGTCATCGGCAATGAAAGCACCCAGGGCCGTACGGGCATGGCGCGTGGGGTCACGACAGGGGCTCCTGTCGAAGGTGGCGCCAGCTACACCAAGGGTCCGGCCAGCGGCCGTCGTCTGACATCCGAGACAGGCGGGGTCGTCGGCAGCAGGCCGATGCAGCAGGGCCGTGGCCGCGCACGTCCGTTCACGCCAGGAGGCTCGGGTCTCGTTCGCCCTGCGCCCAATACGGCCGAAGGCAGCCGCGCAGTGGTCGGCCGTACGGGTACGACGGCGAACCCGGGGCAGCCTTCGGACTCACGCAAGGACCAACAGCGGGGCCAGCGGCCGTACGACCTCGTCGAGGGCGAGGAGACGTGAACGCGTGACGACCGTCGGTCGCTTCCTCCGGTCGTCGACTGAGTCTGGCCAACCCCACATCCAGGAAGGCATATGCGTACCAGCAGGAAGCGAAGGCTACGGCCCCTGCCAACATTGTCGGCTGTTCTCGGCCTACTGCTTGTGGGCGTGGGTGCCGCGCCCGCCCACGCGGATTCCGTCCGGGAACGTCAATGGCACCTCGATGCCATGCACGCCCCGGAGATGTGGAAGTCCAGCACGGGTCGTGGCATCACGGTGGCGGTCATCGACTCCGGGGTCGACGACTCTGTGGCCGATCTCAAGGGCCAGGTTCTGAACGGCAAGGACTACTCCAGTCAGCGCGGCGATGAACACACTGATCTCGACGGCCACGGAACGGGAATTGCCGCGCTCATAGCGGCTACCGGGGCACGCGGTTCACTGAACGGCTCCTACGGCCTCGCCCCGGGTGCCAAAATCCTCCCCATTCGCATGCGTTACGCCACGGAGGACTACGGTCAGCTCGACAGCAAGGCCGAATTCTCCCGCGTTCTGAGCCAAGCCATTCGCTACGCGGCAGACAGTCGTGCCCAGATCATCAATATGTCCCTGGCCAGCTCCGACGCACCGGGAACGCACAACGTCGGAACCCCCGAACTGGCGGAATCCGTGAAGTACGCCCTTTCCAAGGGAAAGCTGCTGTTCGCCGGCGTTGGCAACAACGGGGACAAGGACAACTCCCTGATGTACCCGGCTGCCACACCCGGCGTGGTGGGTGTTGGTGCAGCAGACAAGAACGCCAAGGTTCTTCCGTTCTCGGAAACCGGTGACCAGGTCGACCTGGTGGCACCTGGATCGGACATGGTGCACGCCTGCCCCGGGGGATCCGAGGTCTGCAAGTCGAGAGGGACCAGCGACGCCGCGGCCATCGCCTCTGCCTCGGCAGCTCTCCTCTGGGCCAAGCACCCCGATTGGACCAACAACCAAGTCCTCCGAGTCATGTTGAACACGGCCAGCAAGCCATCGGGGGGCGAAAAACACAGCGACTACGTGGGCTACGGCGGCGTTCGGCCCCGTGTCGCTCTGGAAAACCCGGGCGGCCCTGGCCCCGCCGACGAATACCCACTCCCCGACCTGGCTGCTGCAGCCTCCGAGCCTCCGTCTCCCGGGGCGTCCGCATCCACCGGCTCGACAAGTGCCGGCAAAGCCGATAACAAACCAGGAGCCGCCGCATCGAAGGAGAGTAACGGAGACAGCACCCCACTGTGGATCGGGCTCAGCGTCGCAGGCGTAGCCCTCCTCGGAACCGCGATCACGTTCTCCGTGCTCCGAGCCCGTCGCCGTTCGGCTCCTGCGCCGATGCCGACCATTCCACCGATGCCGCCCACGTACGCGCCATACGGGCATCCGCAGCAGTTCCCGCGCTCCGGACCACCCCAAGGCCGCGTCACTAGCACAGCTCCAGCCGAGGGAGCGCAGCCCCATCCGGAACAGAACCCGTGAGCCTGCGAGGACGTACTCCATCAGTTGCCGGTGACAGTCAAGAGGACAGACATGTCGTTCGATGAAATGTGGGGGCAGGCCCGCAGCACGGCCGCTACCCGCCAGCAGAGCAGCATGCAACTCAATCATCTCGTGGCCAGCGGGGGCGGAGGAGGAAGCGATTCCGACTACACCGTGACGTCGTCGGAGCTGAAAGCCGTGGGCAACGAGGCCCAGGAGCTGTATCACCGGCTGGAGACTGACGCGTTTCACGCCGGTGCCCAAACAGGAACCGCGTCGACTGATCTGACCAATGACGGCTTCACGACTGGCCCAGCACTGTGCTCCGCATGGGACACATGGCGCTCACAAGCGGAAGCACTGCTGAGTGCATGTGCGCACATCCACAACCACCTTGAGGACACCGTCATCACACACGAGAACCATGAAGAAGTCCTCGTGACCAATCTCTCCGTCGAAGACATCGACAAGCACTTCAAGTGAGGCATTCATCGTGGTGACGTTTGACCATCTCATCCATGCCCGCTTTAAGGGCTTGCAAGATGCCGTCGATGACTGGTCAGAGACAGTCAAGAAACTGTCCAGCCTGCAAGAAAAGGCTGAGAACGGCATGCAACGGAAGGCTGAGAAGGCAGACTGGAAGGGCGAGAACGCCGGTATCACCCTACCGTTCGTCAAAAAGACAGCTAAGGAGTTCGGGGACGCCACCAAAGAAGCCGAGAGCATTCGAAACATCCTTCGCGATGCTCTGGCCGAGTTCAAGGCTGCGAAAAAACAGTTGAAGGACGTGATCAATGATGCCCCATCCAGAGGCATCCGCGTCGACCTCAACGGAGCCGTGAGCTATCTAGTACACCCAGACCGACGCGGCAAGAACTACCACGGTCCGGAGCCCAAGCAAGCTGACTTCGACAAAGTAAACGCCGACATAAAGGCTGCGCTCGACAAGGCGAGCCATGCTGACGAAATCGCCTCCCGGGCGCTGCGAAAACTGGTCGGAAAGGACGAAAATAACTTCTCAGGCACCGACTATGACTCGCTTAAGCAGGCTGGCAGGCTGCAAGATGCCGAGGATGCTCGAGCGGCTGCGAAAATTGTCGCGAAGGGTGACAGCGCCACGTCCGATGAAATCGCCCGCCTAAACAAGTACCTCACGGACAACGACAGCGATCCGTACTTCGCGGAGCGTTTCGCACTCGAGGTCGGAACAAAAGGCACCCTCGCCTACTGGGCAGATATGGGCGACCCGAGCGACGCATCGCGATTGGCCATGGACCACCCGAAGCAAATCGCAGAACTCCAAAAGAACTGGAGCCTCACGCTAGCGAGTGCGTCACACTCCGACAGCCCGGACATGGCCAAGTGGAAGGCAGACATGATCAAGTCCGGCGACGACTATGTGCGCTCGCGCGGAACATCTGCGTACGGATTCCAGATCATGAGCAACCTCATGCGTGATGGCTCATATGACTCGAAGTTCCTGCACGATTATGGAAATGCTGTCTTTGCCACGGAACGCCGCTTGACTCATGAGGGAAAGCTGAAACCAGACCAAGCCTGGCATACACCTGTTATGGGGATGATTCCGAAGCTCAACTGGGACGGAAAGGGTGTCGGAGAGGATCCGATGACCGGATTTATGGAGGCACTCGGACACAACCCCAAGGCGTCCACCGAATTCTTCAACAGTAAGCTCGACCTCACCCCCGACAATACTCATGACCACAAAGACGTCGACGCGTTCAAGTACTTCACCCATGATCGCGACTGGGTAAAGGACAACACACTTGACGGCCTGACCGACAAGTACGGCTACGAGAGCCTGGGGCACGCGTTGGAATCCGCGACCTTGGGCCATGCTTACGACGACCCGACGCCTCAACTCGTTCGCACTGACGAAAGTGCCAAGGTGATGGAGAAGGTAGTTGAAGCGTACGGCGATCCCACGCACCTGAAGAAGGAAGAAGCCCTGTCGGGGAGTCTCGGTCGAATGACCGCAGGTTACATCGACGACGTCAACTGGGCCCTGAACGAGAACCGGACGGACAGCATGTTTGCTCCTGGTCACGGGGCACATGGGCACGCAGAGTTCGGGATGGACGGTGCGAGGAAGTTCCTCAGCGCGCTCGGCCAGCACCCGGATGCGTACTCCGAGGTTGCAAACGCCGAACGGATCTACACATCGGCGGGAATGGAGGCTCAGGTCGACGCCAATGGCCACATCCATGAGCCCCGCGTCCGTGAGGCACTGCGAACCGGCGCGGAAGTCCAGGGCATGCTCGACCAAGCCCGGGCTGACCAGGTCCAGGCCGCAGGTGTGGCGAAGGACAAGGAGTACAACGATGCATTGGAGAAGCGAGCATCCTGGATCGAGTTCGGTGCCGGGGTCAGCATTGCTGCAGGTGCAGCCTTCCTCCCTCCGGTGGCTGCAGCAGGTGTGGCCGGCACCCTGATCCCGCTCGGCATGGAGCAGGGGCAGGCACTCTTGGAACAGGCAATGGGGGATGCGGTCGGAGACTGGGCCGAGTCTGATCAGAAGGACAGTGGAGACGACACTCAAAAGCAGCGAAACGAAATCTTCAAGACCGGTGAGTTCAATGCAGGCTATCCGATGAATGAATTCCTGAATCGTCATCACATTAATCCAGACGACAGTAATTTTGCCCAAACCCTAGAGACCGACATGATCGCCGGATATGGTAAGGGCACCGACCGTGAGAGCCAACAGGGGGTTCGCCCTCAAGCAGGCGGCTGACAAGGAGGCGAAATGACCCGTGTGCGTACGACAGCAGGCATCCTGGCCCTTTGCTTCCTCACCATTGCTGGAGCCTCCGCTTGCCAGTCTGGCAATAGTGAGAAAGATACAGAGTCCAACCGGACGGCCGACATCAACTGCGACGGCTCCTTGAATAGTTCGGCCATAAGCGCCACGAGGAAACTGCTTGGGTCAGAGTCCTTTATTACTTCAACTGGTGATGGCGGCGCTGCCAGCACAGCAAAGGATATCGTTTCCGAATACCGCACTCATGGAATCAGCGGGGGAAAAGAGGCTGGGCTCTGCTGGATCTATAGCTCCAAGAAAGACCTCAGCGACATAACGATCTCCTTCGCCTTCTCAGGCGAAGTTCCACAGAGTGACAAGGTAGCCTCAACATTCACTCCGTATCGCCTGGGCGCACTGGCACTGACCAGCACACAGCGAGCAGTCATTTATATGAAATGTTCCAGTGTGAAGTTCGAGTCCGACGGCAGCAGAGAGACGTTCGTGCTTCGCGGTGAGACGAACAACCGCTACGAGCCCGAAGGCTCATCTTTCGAAGCGCAAAAAAACAACCTTATCGTCATGCACTCTGCCAGCCTTGCTCTGGCCAGGGCGCTGAGATGCGAAAACAACGGAGGACTCCTGAGCGAGTTCAAGATGCCAGCCAAGGCCTAATGGCCTCCGATTCACAATCGAATACCCTGCCCTTCCTCCTCACCACCCTCCTTGTGATTCTTGGCCTCGCCAATCAGCGCAAGCTCTACTGGCGCTTCACGGCGTTGCGTTTTTGAAATCCTGAAGCCGATGAATCCTCGGATGCTGTCTTCGTGTGGCAGCGTGGGCTGCTGTTCGTTGCGGCTGGGGTGTTGGTGCTTCAGGACTGCAACGCGATGAACCCGCACAGATGGAGGTCGCCGGTGAGTAACTCTCGTGCTGCCGCATACCGTCGCGGAGCAAACGCAGCAGATCGTATAGACGGAGGTCGCCGATGAGCCGTTTTCGCGTTGACATTCTTGGGACAGCACTTCTTGTGATTGCCTGCACTGGATGCGGGGAGAACAAGCCGCTCCAAGGGGCGGCGGGGCTGAAAAAGGCGTGCGGTGGGATTCTGGACTCCGCGGCGGTCAAGGAGGCCAAGACGAGCGAAAAATTCAGTCGCGCATACGATGCCTCCACCTCTCAAGAATCACCTACTGCTGCCGCGAAAATTCTGCTGGCTGAAGATCATGCTGCCTATGCATGCAAGATCGCCGTTGATGACGCCCCCGCGTCCGGGAGTGCTGGCTTGTGGATCAAGTTCACACCAGGACTGGAAAGCCTCTTCCCGGAAGAGGAGAACCGGAGTTTCAGTTCCTATAAAGCCTACAAGCTCGGTTCAGGTATGCAGGCAACCACCGAATCAGGGAGCGCCGACGTGTACTTCCCGTGCAAGCTCAGGGATCAGGACACGCCCCTTTCGGTGACGGGCAGCCTCTACAACGATCTGGATCTCTCCGTGAAAACGAGGTTCAGGACTCTCTTCCGCTCCTCTCTCCACATGGCGAAGCTCCTCAAGTGTGAGAACAAGATCAGCTTTCCATCGCCGGAAGAGATGAAGCCCCTTCCCCTTGACAAGAGTTGACACCTTCCGTGTCCGTGCCCCTTTACATCACCGAGACAGCCGCAGTGAGACAGACCTACGCCGTAAATCCGAAGCGAAGCTTCACTGGCTCGTCGCCTCCGCTACCCCGGGCTTCCGCACCAGTTCGCAAGTAACCCAACGTCGTGGGCGGACGGAGACACTACGGACAAGATCAACGACAAGCTCGGAGAATCGGCCGAGTGGAAGAAGTTCGGCATCGGCCAAGGCCTCGGCTTGGCAACGGGTCTCGTGCTTCTCCCGATAGGCGGGCCAGCCGTTTCCGCTGCGGCAGCATTTGTCGTCCCCACTCTGGTCGAAGGAGCAGCTGGAGCTGCAGAAACACAGTGGGGGATCGAGGTCGACAGGGAGACCAAGGAAAAGAAGCTGATCTCTCTAACAAGAAGCGCATGAAGGAACATCCGGGCGATAAAACGGAAAGCGTCCTGAACGCGTACGATCGCGGGGCGAATACAAGTGATCGCACAGACGGAGGCCGACGGTGACGCACTACCGAATTACTGTTCTTTCTACGGCACTACTCATTTTTGCCTGCGCTGGATGTGGAGGCGACAAACCGCCCCACGGGTCCGCCGCTCTGGAACGGGCGTGCGACGGCGTTCTGGATTCCGCAATGATCAAGGAGGCCCAGAAGAGCGAGAAATTCAGTCACGTATACGATGCGACGACCTCGGGTAAATCTCACACATCTGCCGTAAAGACTCTACTCACCGAAGATCATGCCGCTTACGTATGCCAGATCGCCATCGACGATGACCCGACACCTGGCTCTGGTGCCCTGTCGATCAAATTTACGCCAGGCGAAGGAAGGCTGTTCTCGGAAGAGCAGACTCATAGCATGAGCTCATACAAGGCGTACAAACTCGGCTCAGGCATACAGGCTACCATCGAAGCAGAAAGTGCCGACGTATATTTTCCGTGCAATCTGAAGACTGAAGATACTCCACTTTCCGTGACGGGGAATATTTATAATGACCTGGATCTCTCCGTCCAAACGCGGTTCAGGACTCTCTTCCGCTCCTCCATCAAGATGGCGAAGCTTCTCAAGTGTGAGAACAAGATCAGTTTTCCATCTCCAACGGAGATGAAACCCCTTCCGCTCAACAAGAGCTGACACCTTCCATCGGAGCGGAGACAGTCCACTACCGCCCGCAGAAGCGCCGACCAGGCCCATGGCACGTGCGCGGGGGCCCGCTCTCAATCCACCGTGCGGGAGACCGCGGCACGGAGCGCCCCGGTCGAGTACTGGGTCCTCGGCGACAGCTTGCGGTTGAGTGCTTATTACTGCCCGTTCGCCAATGACAGTGAAATCAAAGACGACGGTGCATACGGAGGCTTCGAAGAGCCCTCCGGTTCCCAGAATTTTGTGGCGTGGGTCACCGCAGCCTGCACGGGTGCGCAAGCATGGGGCTCTACACCGTGACCCCTACCGAGGGATCTGGAAGAGTCGCCATCATCTCCTTGTGGGTTCGAGGGTGGGGCAGAAGAAAAGAAGAAGGAGGCAGCGTTCATCACGCTGCCTCCCTCCTTGCTTGCCGGTGCAGAAGGCTTCAGCCGCCCATCAGCATCCGGAACCGCGCCGCGTTCCCCTTGTCCGTGTCCTGGTAGCCGATGACCGACTCGTCGAGGAGCTTGGCGATGTGGGCGAGCTTCTGGCCCATCTGGGCCATTTGCTCGCCGCTGTCCCGCTGGATCTCGATGTAGGCCGTCTTCGCCTCGCCCTCCCAGGTCTCGGCCACGGCCTTGACCCGGCCCATAAGGTGCTCCAACTGCTCCGACAGATTCTTGGCAGTGTTGCGGACATCGGTGGCGGCCTGGGTGACCGTGTCGAAGTTGACTGCTGTGCGGTCGGCTGCGTGGCTCATGATGGGTATCTCCCTCGTGGGTGCGTCGGGCTCAGGCGAGATCGGTGATGCGGCTGGTGACCTGGTAGGAGTTGTCCACCTTCCGGATGTGGGAGATGCGCTCCTGCTCTTGGTCGCTGAATCCGCCGACGCTGGCCCTCATCGCCTCCTCGAGGTCGACGAGATCGTCCTGGAGCTTCTTGAGGTGCCGGTTGACGCCCTGCTGAACGGTGTCGAACTCCTTGCCCGCGGCGCCCTTCCAGCCGGCCTGGATCATGTCCACGACGCGGTTGAGTGAGGTGATGCGCTCGCTCACCTGGCCGTGGAAGTCGCGGATGTCGTTCGCCAGACCGGTGAGCGCATCTGCGCTGAGGTCAACGCCCGAAGCCATACGTTCTTGCCTCCTCTTGCAGCGACGGTGACCTTCACCACCGCGACGGGTCTACCCGGACGCGTGTCCCGGCTCTCCTGGCGGGCAAGATCTGCTGCGCTGTACACGCGACGCGTGGCCGCAGCGTCGCACCGCCCCCGTGCAGTACCACAGCCGTGGTACTCGACGCCACTCTAGTCACTTCCTGTGGTCCTTCCAACTGCAAAGAGGGCACAGGGGAGTTCCGTCGGCCACTACCGTGACAAGTACGGTGGCCGCCACAGCATTCACACGGCAGGAAGGGGTCTCTGCGGCATGACGGAGACGGCTGAGGAGATCAAGGCGCGCAAGGAGCGCGAGCGCGACGAGTTGTATGCCCTCGACATCGCGGACGTTGAGTGGCACTGCGCTCCCGGCACCGAGGAGCACGACGAGCGTGTCGAAATCGCCTACCTTCCCGAAGGTGCGGTGGCCATGCGCTCGTCCCTCGACCATGAGACCGTGCTGCGGTACACGGCTGCCGAATGGCGGGCCTTCGTACTCGGTGCCCGGGACGGTGAGTTCGATCTGAAGCCGATGGCACACAACGGGGGCCTGACGGCTGCCGCGACTGCGGAGGATGAAGCGTCCGACATGTGAGGCCTAGGCCAGTGGGGGCAGGCGCGCACGTGTTCCCGCCCCCACGGTGACGTGTCAGTGCTTCAACCCCTGTCCGTGCGGACGTTCCAGCTGACCACTGCCGCGCGCTCGACCTCGAGGTCACGTGGACAAGGAGGTCGTCGCCGCTCATGGGTCCGCAACGCGGGCGGATTCGGTGGACATCAACGGAGGTGGGCCGAAGCTCACGCCGAAGGGGACTTCCGATGGCGACGACGGAGGTCTCGCGTGACGATGGCCGCACCGGCGATGATGGCCAGGAGGACCACCGTGATACCGAGGGCGTAGGTGGCGTATCGCTGGTTGCGCTGCTCAGGAGTCTCGGCCAGGGAGAACGCGGCCACATCCGGGACGGGCCCACTGGACATGCCGGGGTCGGGGGCCGGGGACGACGGCGGGTCTTCGACGTCCGAGTCCTGGACGGCACGGACCGGGTCGACCACGCCCCAGCCGACGTAGTTGTCGTGCCCGTTGATCGAGCGCTCTGCCGTCTGTTCGATCTGGGTGACGATCTGGGCGGTGGTCCAGTCCCCGTGCTTCTCCTTGAGGAGTGCCGCGACGCCCGCCACGAACGGCGCGGAGAAGCTCGTTCCGTCGTCCGTGCACTGGCCGCCGGCGGGGACGGTGGACACGATGTCCACGCCGGGGGCCGCCACCCCGACGAAGGAGCCTGCCTGGGAGAACGGCGCGCGTTCGTTGTTGCGGTCCGACGAGGCCACGGCCAGGACGCCCTCGAAGGCGGCGGGGTAGGTGTTCTTGACCTTGCCGTCAAGGCCGTCGTTGCCTGCGGAGGCGACCACGACGATCTTCTGGGCGATCGCCTTGCGTACGGCCTCGGCAAGAGCGGACGTGGCCGAAAGAGGCTTGGTGGTGTCCTGGGAGATGTTGATGACGTCGGCGCCCCTGCTCACGGCGTAGGTGATCGCCTGAGCCATGGTGTCCGAGTCTCCGCTGTTGTTGGCGTCGTTCTGCCGGATGGGGATGATCGTGGCGTTCGGAGCGAGGCCCACGAAGCCCGTTCCCTTGCGTGGGCGGGCAGCGATGATGCCGGCGACCTTCGTGCCGTGTCCGACCTGGTCGTTCGTAGGATCGCCGCCCTTGCCCTTGCTCAGGTAGTCGCGCCCCGAGGCCTTGTCGACGACCTGAGTGAGCTGCGGGTTCTTGTCGTCCACTCCGGTGTCGATGACCGCGACCCGCACTCCCTTGCCCTTGTTGGTTCCCTGCCACAACTCGTCCAGCAGGACACGCTGCAGGGACCAGGGCGTGCCCTTGATCTGTTTGGCGGGGAAGGTGCATTCGCCACTGCCGTCGAGGTGGAGGACGGGTGCGGGTGGGGCGGTGCCGAGGGTGGTGAGCAGTACGGCGGCGGTCAGCAGGGTGGCCTTCGTCGGCAGCACGCGTGCGGCGCTCCTCTTCGTCATGTCCGTGGAAAGAGGCGCGTCACGAACCCTGCGGCTGCCGCGCACCGTTGGTGTCGAGCCGGGGGCCCTTGGCCAGGAGCTCGGACCACACCGCCGGAACCTTGGCAGGCCTGACGTCCCGGTATCCGAGCTTGACCTGGGCCTCGCTGGGTTCGGGGCTGCCGTCGGAGGTCTTCTTCCCGCCCGCGCCGATGTTCGACTTGCGGCTGTCGCTGTCCCCGTTCGCCTGGACGGCGTACCGCAGGCCCGTGTCGGTGACAAGGAAGAGCGTTCCGGCGCCCGTCTCGGTGCCCTGGACCTGGGTGTAGAGCAGCCCTGTTCCTGGCGTCACGTAGGTGCTGGTGCCGTCTGCGGTGATCTCGGCCGGATAGTCGCTGCCGGCCCAGGTGCTCAGCGTCGGGGCGTTGGCGCCGTCGCCACCGCCACCATGCAGCACGCTGCACACGGTGTCGCGAGAGGACCTGGCGTCGGCCTCGTTGACCTGCCGGGCACGCTGCTGGGGCCACTTGGCCGGCTGCCCGGCGAAGGTCTCGGGATCGGCGGTGAAGTCCTGCAGGCCGACCGTGCGGGCCTCGCCGTTCATGTTGAGGCCGGCGGTCTGCGGTGAGGAGATGAGCAGCCAGGCAGTGAACTCACTGATGGGCTGCACCTTGCCGGGCAGGACCACGTAGTACTTGGTGCCGTCGCCGGTCTCGGTCTGCAGGACCATGCCGATCCTGTCCTCCGTGGCAGACAGTTGCCCCGGTACGTGTGCTCGTGTGCCGACGCCCGAGGGCAACTGCGGGAACTCGATCGGATCACCCGGACGGAGGGTGGCAAGCCACTCCTTGGTGACGAGCTGGGGTTTGCGGGTGCCCACGAGGGCGTTCGTCAGCACGTCGGACTCGGTTCCGGTGATGGCGTACGAGGTTCCGCGCGCGTCAACGAGGAAGCGCGCCCCGGTGCGGGTCTTGACGTAGAGGACGTCTCCGGCAGAAAGGCGTCCGGAGTCTTCGGTCTTCGTCGCGTCGCGTTGGGCCAGGACAAAAGTGGCCTGCTGAACGGTCTCGCCTTTACCGCCGGGCTGTTCGCATACGGCCCACCGCTTGGGCTTCCCCGCCTCTTCGGGCGAGGGCAGCCGGTCGGGGGCGTAGGGAATGCCGAGGATGGGACCGCGCGGCGGTTTGCCGGAGTCGAGAATCTTGTCGCTCACCTGAATGACCTGGTAATCGGCGTCGTTCATCAGCAGGCGGGCGGAGGCGAGATTGAGGACTGGGTGAAGGCGGGTGGTCTTGCCCGTCTTGAGCACGACGTAACGGGTCGTCGACTGCTTTCCGACGATCACGCGCGTCCCCGGCTTGTCCCAGCCTGTGGGCGCGGTTGGCTGGAACATGCCCCATGCGCCGAACACGGCCAGTGTCATGGCTCCGGCTACCAGGCTGGGCACGACCGCCCGCAGCGGCTTGGGCGCCCCTTCTTCCGAACCAGACTGTGATGGCTGGATGAAGGCGGCAAGGGTGCGCCTCTTCGCGAACGTGTAAGCGTTGAGTTCGTCCCGCTGTGATGCCATTGGTGCCCGCTTCTCCCCGTCCTCGCGTCGGCGGGTGGCTGCCCCGCGCCGCGATGTCAGACCGGCCCCCTACTATGCATGGTGTCCGTGGGGGCTGGTGGAGCGGGTAGGGTACCGGGGCCTTGGAGTGGCTCAAGTGCGATGCGCGGACCAGCGAGTTGTGAGCGAAGCGGGGGGAAATTGTGATGGCTTCCGGTACGCGGGCGCGATCGCGTGGCCGGGCGAGGGGCGAGGCCTCTCGTACGGTCTCCCCCGGGGCGGCCACGGGGGCCGACGGGGCCGCTCGTCAGGCGCCCGGTGGTGGTACGCCGCATGTCAGGACGTCGCCGGGGCAGGGTGGTTCGTTCCGGTTGCAACGACTCGTGCTGCTGGAACTGGCGGCCGCTGTGCTGGTCGTCGGGTGGGTGATCGCTCCTTGGGCGATGGTCGCCGCGGTGCCGGTCGCGGTGGGGCTCGTGCTGCTCGCGGTGGTGCGTCGCCGAGGGCGGTCGCTGCCCGAGTGGGTGGCTACGGCGAGGCAGTTGAAGGCGCGTCAACGGCGGGCCGCGGGCACCCTCATTCCGCCCGGCACGGAGCCGGCGCTGGTGCCCGCGCTCGAGTGCGAGCCCGCGCTGCGGACCTACTCGTACGGGGCACGGGACCGGCGGCCTGTCGGGATGGCGGGGGACGGGACCTTTCTGACCGCCGTGCTCCAGGTGGAGGCCGACGCGACCGCGCTGCGGGCCGAGCGGGGCCGGCAGCCGCTGCCGTTGGCACTGGTGCGGGACGCGCTCGAGGTGGACGGGATACGGCTGGAGTCGGCGCAGGTCGTGCTGCACACGCAGCCCGCGCCGGCGCTGCACCTGCCGCAGCAGTCCGTCGCCGTCTCCAACTACGTGCCGCTCCAGCAGCAGACGGGCGCCCCGGCGGTGCGTATCACCTGGATCGCGCTGAAACTCGATCCGGAACTGTGCGCGGAGGCCGTCGCCGCGCGCGGGGGCGGGCTGCCGGGGGCGCAGAAGTGCGTGGTGCGGATCGCGGACCATCTCGCGAGCCGGCTGACCGGCGCGGGCTTCAGGGCCACCGTGCTGGACGAGGAGGAGCTGATCGCCGCGCTCGCCACCTCCGCCTGCGCCAATCCCCTGGTCACCGCCGAGGCGGGGCGCGCCGAGACGCGGGAGCGGCGTACGGAGGAGTCCGGGCGCAGCTGGCGTTGCGACAACCGGCGGCACACGACGTACTGGGTCAGACGCTGGCCTCAGCTGGGCGGCACCCGGGGCGAGTCGCTGCCCCAGTTCATCGCCCGGGTCACCGCGATCCCGGCGCTGGCCACCACCTTCAGCCTCACTCTCGCGCGCGGCGAGCGCCAGGAGGTGTCGCTGTGTGGGCATCTTCGGGTGACCGGACGCAGTGACGACGAACTGGTCGCGGCCCGGCGCGCGCTGGAGGGTGCGGCCCGGCAGGCCGGTGCCGGACTGGCCCGGCTGGACCGTGAGCAACTGCCCGGCATGCTGGCCACGTTGCCTCTGGGAGGTGCGCGGTGACGATTCCGACGACGACAGCGGTCCCCGCCGGACCGGGCGCGGGCGGCCCGGAGGCGCCGGGTTCGTCCCGGCTGCGGCGGGCCGGTGAGCGGGTGCGGAACGGGCTCGGACTGATCGGGCCCCGGCACGGACGGCACTCGCTGCCCGCGGGGCAACTGGACGCACTCGCGCTGCCCATCGGGGACGACGGCGTGGTAGCCGGCGTGGACGCCGAGGGGCAGCCGGCCGTACTGGGCATCAACCGGCCCACTCCGTACGACGTCGTCCTGATCGGCGGTCTGTGGACCGCACAGGTGCTGGCGCTGCGGACGGCGGCGACGGGCGCGCGGGTGGCCGTGGAGACCGGCCGGCCGCAGGCCTGGATGCAGATGGTGCACGCCATGGGCGGCGGGCAGAACGGGCTCGCCGTGTACGACGTCGGGCGGGTGCCGCCCCAGGGCGCGTCGGCCGGTACGCCCGTGCTGGTGGTGCGGGACTGCGGCATGCGGCCGCCGCGCGGCCGGGTGGTGGGCGGACCGTGGCAGTCGGTGGTGACCCTGCTGCCGTATCTCAGTCCCGTCGCCCCCCGGCTGCTGCGCCAGGCGCGGCTCGCGGGCATCCAGCGGGTCTCGCCGGACGAGGCCGCGGAGCTGGGGCGCACGGTCGGGCTGTCCCGGACCGAGGTGGAGTCGCTGCCGACTCTGCCCGACGGCGTGACGCTGTGGTGCACGGACCGTGACCGGCAGTACGTGATGACCCAACCCACCGACGCCGAGATCGGATTGTTGGGGACCCCACGCCGGATGGATTGAACTGACCTTCCCTGTCCGGTTTATTCGCCGTGTGGGCCGTGCCTGTGCGTCGGAAATTCGCCCCTTGTCCACCGTTTGCTCCCCGATTGCCATGGTAGAGCTCGGGGTTGACGGGACGCGTACGGGCGCGGCGCGAGCCCGTGGCCGGGTGACGAGAGCCGGGCGGGCCTGCCGAGGGTTTGCTTCCGGTGATTAGGCTGGGAGTGGGCGCGATGCCAGAACCCGTGGACCGGGCGTCGTCCCCAGGGGGAGAACCGGTGGATCGGCCTGCCCCGAACCGACTACGGACGACTTGAACGAACACGACTTGGTCGCCCCGGCACGCCATCCGGGTGCTCGACCACACCAGGAGGAACTGTGAGCAGCGATCGGGACGGGATCCGCGGGGGCTGGGCCACACCCGACGATGACCAGCCCGACGCGGAGTCGGCCATCGAGACCACCGGCGAGTTCACCATCGACTACGCCCCGCCCGCCTGGTACACGCAGAACGCGTCCGGAGCGTCCGGGGCCACCGGGGCCGCGGGAGGTTCGCCCGCACCGGCCCCGGGCCCGACCGGGACGAGCGGTTCCGCCGGTACGGGTGACGGTCAGGGCGTTGCCGGTGGCCCGTACGGTCCCGGTGTGGTCGGCGGGCACGACGGCGCGCCGGTTCCGCCGTTCCCTCCGCCAGCCCCCGTGCCGGGTCCGACGCCGCCGCACACGGCGCCGGTGTCCGGTGCGCCGGCGACCGGTGTCCCGTTCCCCCCTCCGGCTCCGACTCCGCCCGCGCCTCCGACTCCGCCCGCGCCTCCGGCGCCGACGCCCGGCATGCCCTTCGCCGGGCAGGCCCCCGCGCCGGCTCCGGCCCCCGGTCCCGTGGCGCCGTACGCTCCGCCGGCGTCACCGGTCGGCAACCCCGTTCCGGTACCGAGGCTGCCGGACGGCTTCGAGCCGCAGCAGGGGCAGCAGCCGCCTCAGCCGTTCCCGCAGCAGGCGTCGGCGCCTTCCGCTCCGGTCGCCCCTGCCCTCGCCCCCGCCGCTCCCGTTCCCGCCCCTGTTCCCGAGGCCGAGACGAGCAACGGTGACTTGGAGAGCGGGGCGACCATGCGGTTCTCGGCCGTCGCCCTGAAGCGGGAGATCGCCGAGATCGCGGAGCGCGCCGCTGCGGAGCTGCGGGCCACCGAGCCCGCGAGCGAGGGCTCCAGGGAGGGTGTCGGTTCGGCGGAGAAGGACGACAAGGGCGACGAGGGCGACAAGGGGTTCATCGTCGGTGCCCCGGTAGCTGAGACCGAGGCCGAGACGGATGCCGAGGCGGTGGCCTCGTCGTCGGTGGCTTCTTCGTCCATCGACTCCGCTGCGACCGGCTCCACGCCGAGCGCCGAGAAGGACGAGTTCGCGAAGGGGCGTACCGAGGACGCCGGTGGCGAGAGCGACGCGGACGAGGGTGCCGAGGTGACCGGCGCCGATGCCGAGGCGTCCTCCACGTCCGCCGAGGAGCAGGCTGAGGCCGAGGGGGACGACTCCCCCGAGCCCTCGGATGCCACTGCGTCCGAGGACGGCGCCTCCTCCCAGGAGGGCCCCTCGTTCCAGGCCGGCACGACCACCGCTGGGGCCGGCTCCGACTCGGCGGAGTCGGGCGCCGCGGAGTCCACGGACGCCGTTTCGCCGGAACCGCAGGACGCGGCCCCCGCGCCCACCTCCGCTCCCCAGGACGCCGTCCCACAGGATGCCGTCCCACAGGATGCCGTCCCGCAGGATGCCGTCCCGCAGGACGCGGTACCCCGGGACGCCGCTCCGCAGGACGCCGTCCCGGCTGCCCCTGCCGCGCCCCAGGGCGTTCCGGCCCCCTGGTCTCCCCCGCCCGTGCCGCAGGACGGGATGCCCCCGCTGCCGCCGACGTACCAGCCCGCCGCCCCGGCCCCGGCCGCCCAGTGGCCCGCGCAGCCCGCGCCGCCCGCGCAGCCCGCGCCGCACCAGCCGGGCCCGGTACCCGGTCAGCCGCAGCCCGCGGCGGCACAGGGGCCGGCAGGCGTGCCCGGACAGCCGGCGCCGTTCCAGCCCCATCCGCAGCAGCCCGCGCCGGCCGCCTCCTGGAACCAGCCCGGCCAACCCGGCCAACCCGGCCAGCCCTACTCTCCCGGCACCCCCGTGCCCCCCGCGGCCGACCAGCCTGGAGCACCCGCACCGGCCCCTGCCCCGTTCCCGTCCCCCTGGCCGGCACAGCAGCAGCCCCCCACCGGCCCCACGCCGCCGAGCGGTTACGGCTTCCCTCAGCCCCCCGCCCCCCAGCCGGCCCCGGGCGACCCCAACGCGCAGGCCGGTTACGGCTTCCCGCCGCCCGGCGCCCCCAACCCCCAGGGACAGCCCGGCGGTTACGGATTCCCGCAGCCCCCGGCACCCCAGCCGATCCCGGGCGATCCCAACGCGCAGGCGGGCTACGGCTTCCCGCCGCCCGGCGCCCCCAACCCCCAGGCTCAGCCCGGCGGTTACGGATTCCCGCAGCCGGGCCAGCAGCCGCTGCCTCCGCAGAGCCCCGAGGCCGCCGCGCAGGCCGCCGCCCAGGCGGCCGCCGCTCAGGGCCAGCAGGGTCCGCAGCCGAACGTCGACCCGCGCCTCGGTGCCGCGTGGCCGCAGCCGATGCAGCACGACCAGCGGCAGATGACCAACCCGGGGGCGGCGCCGCTCGGTTACACCGCGGCCGTGGAGCTGTCCTCGGACCGGCTGCTCAACAACAAGAAGCAGAAGGCGAAGAGTGGTCGGCCCACCGCCGCACCGTCCCGGTTCAAGCTGGGCGGGAAGAAGGAGGAGGCCGAGCGGCAGCGGAAGCTGGAGCTGATCCGCACGCCGGTGCTCTCCTGCTACCGGATCGCGGTGATCAGCCTCAAGGGCGGTGTCGGCAAGACGACCACCACCACCGCGCTCGGCTCCACCCTCGCCATCGAACGGCAGGACAAGATCCTCGCCATCGACGCGAACCCGGACGCCGGCACGCTCGGCCGCCGGGTGCGCCGCGAGACCGGGGCGACCATCCGTGACCTGGTCCAGGCGATCCCGTACCTGAACTCGTACATGGACATCCGGCGCTTCACGTCCCAGGCGCCCTCCGGTCTGGAGATCATCGCCAACGACGTCGACCCGGCCGTCTCGACCACGTTCAACGACGAGGACTACCGGCGCGCCATCGAGGTGCTCGGCAACCAGTACCCGGTCATCCTGACCGACTCGGGCACCGGTCTGCTGTACAGCGCGATGCGCGGGGTGCTGGACCTCGCCGACCAGCTCATCATCATCTCCACGCCGTCGGTGGACGGCGCGAGCAGCGCCAGTACGACGCTGGACTGGCTGTCCGCGCACGGGTACGCCGACCTCGTCTCCCGGTCGATCACCGTCATCTCCGGGGTCCGCGAGACCGGCAAGATGATCAAGGTCGAGGACATCGTGTCGCACTTCGAGACGCGTTGCCGGGGCGTGGTCGTGGTGCCGTTCGACGAGCACCTGTCAGCCGGCGCCGAGGTCGACCTCGACATGATGCGGCCGAAGGTGCGGGAGGCCTACTTCAACCTCGCCGCGATGGTCGCCGAGGACTTCGTACGGCACCAGCAGATGCACGGGCTGTGGACCAGCGACGGCAACCCCCCGCCGGTGGCCGCCCCGCCGATGCCGGGACAGCCCATGCCCGGTCAGCCCATGCCGGGACAGCCTTACCCGCAGACCGGCCCCGGTCAGCCCATGCCCGGTCAGCCTTACCCGCAGGCCGCCCCCGGTCAGCCCATGCCCGGTCAGCCCATGCCTGGACAGCCCTACCCGCAGGCCGCTCCCGAACAGCAGCAGCCGTACCCGCCGCAGCCCGAACAGCAGCAGCCCTACCCGCCGCAGCCCGGATACCCGCAGCCGGGATACCCGCAGCCCGGACAGCCGCAGGGGCAGCCTCCGCAGGGCCGGCCGCCGCAGTAGGCGGCGGGCGGCAGGAGGACGACGGTACGACGAAGGGCGGCCGGTGCTCACCGCACCGGCCGCCCTTCGCGTTCAGCTGTTCGTGTCCGCAGACGTCCGCGTCCCCGGGCGTACGCCCCGGGCGAGGGCCGGGAGCTACGCCTCCGCCGCCACGATCTGGCGGCACCGCTCCACGTCCTCGGCCATCTGCTCCAGCAGGGCCTCCAGCGAGTCGAACTTCGCCTGGCCGCGTACGTACGCCAGGAAGTCGACGGCGACGTGCAGGCCGTACAGGTCCAGGCCGACGCGGTCGATGGCGTACGCCTCCACCGTGCGCTCGGTGCCGTCGAACTGCGGGTTCGTGCCCACGGAGATCGCGGCCGGCATGGCCTCGCCCTCGACGTGCAGGTAGCCGGCGTAGACGCCGTCGGCGGGGACGCAGGTGTGCGGCAGGGTCTCGACGTTCGCCGTGGGGAAGCCCATCTCGCGGCCGCGCTGGGCGCCGCGCACGACGATGCCCTCGACGCGGTGCGGGCGGCCCAGGATCTCCCGGGCGCCGAGCACGTCGCCCTCGGCGACGAGGCGGCGGGTCAGGGTGGAGGAGAACGGCTGCCCGCCGCCCGCGTCTCCGGTGACGTACAGGTCGACGACCTCGACCTCGAAGTCGTAGACCTTGCCCTGCTCGGCGAGGAACTCCACGTTGCCGGCCGCGCGGTGGCCGAAGCGGAAGTTCGGGCCCTCGACGACGGCCTTGGCGTGCAGCTTGTCCACCAGCACCTTGACCACGAAGTCGGCCGGCGACAGCTTCGAGAACTCGGAGGTGAAGGGGAGGACGAGCACCGCGTCGACGCCCAGCTCCGCCATCAGCTCGGCCCGGCGGTGGTGCGGGGCCAGCAGCGGGGGGTGGCTGCCGGGGCGCACGACCTCGCTGGGGTGCGGGTCGAAGGTGACCACGACGGTCGGTACGCCCAGCTGGCGGGCGCGGTCGACGGCATGCCTGATGATCAGCTGGTGGCCTCGGTGGACGCCGTCGTAGGAACCGATGGTGACGACACTGCGCCCCCAGTCCTGCGGGATGTCCTCCAAGCCACGCCAGCGCTGCACTGTGACCGCTCCTCGAACCTGTGTCCGTGTCTACCGTTGACCTCTTGTGCAGGTCCAAGGGTGCCATGCCGGGCGCCGTCGGCCCGCATCGGCATGGTGGCTGTGACCGGGCGCACGTTCTGGACGGCATTCCCCGGGTTCCTCCGAGCCCCACCGAGCCACCGGCCTCGTGGCCATGGCGGTTCTTCCTCCCTCGGGTTTGTGTGGCTTTGTGATGTGACGTCGGGACAAACCCCGGCACGTCCCCGAGTGAGTCGAACCCACCGTCGGGGTTCACGCCGAAAGTGCCTGCTCACCGCAGTCGCTGTCCAGCACACAGGCAGCGGCCAATTCGTCCAGGGACACCTCCAGCGCCGCGGCCAGAGCCGCCACGGTGAAGAACGCCGGAGTCGGCGCCCGGCCGGTCTCGATCTTGCGCAGCGTCTCCGCCGACACCCCCGCCGCCGCGGCGACCTCCGCCATGCTGCGGTCGCCGCGCGCACGACGCAGCAGAGCGCCGAACCGTTCGCCGCGCTGCCGTTCCGACGGAGTCAAAGGAGTTCTCACCATGCCCGTGATACTAATACCGGTATAAGAATTGGTTGGCGTGCGTGAGACCTGGCGTGCGTGGGACCTCGCGTGCGTGAGACAAGGAGTCGCAGGACATGGTGGAGATCAAGACCGACGCGTCGCTGGACGCGATGCGAGAAGCCGGGCGCGTCGTGGCGAACGCCTTGGCCGCTGCCCGGGAAGCGGCAGGTGTCGGGGTGTCCCTGCAGGAACTGGACGAAGCGGCCCGCACCGTCCTCGGCAAGGCCGGGGCCCGCTCGCCCTTCCTCGGTTACCGGCCCTCCTTCGCCCCCACCCCCTTCCCCGCGGTGATCTGCACCTCGGTCAACGACGCCGTGGTCCACGGCATCCCGACCGGCTACCGCCTGCGCGACGGCGACCTGGTCAGCGTCGACTGCGGCGCGGAGCTCGACGGCTGGACCGGCGACGCCGCCATCAGCTTCATCGTCGGCACCCCCCGGCCCGCCGACGTGGAGCTGATCAACGCCACCCAGCGCGCTCTCGATGCCGGGATCGCCGCGGCCGCCCCCGGAAACCGCATCGGCGACATCTCCCATGCCATCGGCACGGTCGCCCAGTCGGCGCGTTGCGGCATGCCCGCCGACTTCGGCGGGCACGGCATCGGCCGCCGCATGCACGAAGACCCCCACGTCCCCAACCGGGGACGCCCCCACCGCGGCTTCCCGCTCCGCCACGGTCTGACCCTCGCGATCGAACCGATGCTCATGGCCGGCGGGCGCGACGAATACCGCACCGGCACCGACGGCTGGACTCTGCTCACCACCGACGGCAGCCGGGCAGCCCACATAGAGCACACCGTCGCCATCACCGAGGACGGACCCCGCATTCTGACCCTGCCCTGAACAGGACGGCGAACCGCGCGTTCACGAGAACCCGCGGGACCGGGACCGGGACCGGCGACCGGGACCGGCGACCGAGACCGGCGACCGATACGCCAGACCAGGTGGCTTCAGGTACTCGTGTGATCAGCGCATCGCCATGTCCTACTCGTCCGGCGCAGCACCGCGACTGTCCGCGCCGGGCGCACGACGACCGCTCACGCCGGTACACGGAGTCCCGCGAGGTTCTCGATCATGCGGCGGGTGCTGGGGCCCACGACGGCGGCCCAGTCGTCCGGGGTGTCGGTCAGCCAGCGGGCCACCCGTGCGGCGAACCCGGGGACGTGGCGGGCCAGGTCGACCAGGCCCCGGTCGAAGCGGGTGGCGCCGTCGGGCGTGCGGACGAGGAGCAGGCCGGTGCGGTGCACGAGCCCGCGGACCTCGTCGTCCCGAAGGGACTCCCCGCCGGGTTCCCTGCGCCCGCTCCGACCGTCTCCACGGCGGCCACTGTCCGTGCCGGCAACACCCCGGTGCTCGGGCACGGACCCTCCGTCGGCATCCCTGTCCTCGCCCGAACCCGCCTGCTGGACGGCGGTACGCAGCACCGCGATCAGGACCACGGGGTCCCTCTCCTGGGTGAGCAGTAGCTCCCGCAGCTCACGGCGCAGGGGGTGGGAGGCGGGGGAACCGGAGGCGCCGAGCACGGTGGCGAGAGCCGCGCGGACCTGTCCGGAGCCGCCGTCGAGGAGGCCGGTGACAAGGGGCAGCACCACGGGGCGTGCGGTGGGGCCAGGGCCGAGGAGCCGGTCGACGTACGCGGCCACGTGTCCCGCGGTCTCGGGCCGGAGCGCGACGGTCTCCCGCACGAGGGCGGTGACCCGGCGGGCGAGCGCCGGGGTGGTGACGTCGGCGAGCGCCCGCAGCGTGTCTGTCGGGTCGAGGCGGCCGCTCAGGCGGGTGCGGAAGGCGTCCAGGACCGGTGCCGAGTGGGTGGTCAGGGCCGGGACCAGGGCGTCCGGCGGGACCTGTGGATCGCCGTCGGCGAAGCGGCGCAGTGCCTCGGTCAGGTACTGGGCGCGCGTGTCCGGGTCGCGGACCAGGAGGGCGAGGGCACCGCCGTGCAGGGTGCAGTCGGCCGGGCGGGCTAGCACGGCCTGCGCGGCGTAGCGCAGCAGCGCGCGGTCGGCCGTCGAGCGGACGTGCGGAGCGGCACGCAGCCCGAAGGCGACGGCCGCCACGCGGCGGGCGGGGCGCTCGTCGTGCGCCCAGCGGTCGACCGCCCGGCACACGGCCGAGGGCTCGTCCTCGGCGAGCACGGCGAGCAGTTCGTCGGCCCTGCGGTGGGCGCTGTCCACCAGCACCTCGGCGAGGTCGTCCAGGGCCCCGCGCCGGTGCGTGTGCAGCAGCGCCTGCGCGGCGGTCGCCACGGTGGCGTGCGGAGTCGCGGGCAACGGCCGCTCGTCCTCGAACCAGCGCGCGAGCTGCGGCTGTACGGCCGCGGGACCGGCGCCCAGCAGCCGGGCGACGGCATCGAGATACCGTTCACCCCCGAGTTCGACGGCCCGGCGTCCGTCACCCACGGGTTCGACAGCCCAGCCGGCTCGGCCCAGTTCGCCCACCGGCTCGGCACCCCGGCCCACACCGCCCCGCTCACCACCCACCCAGGTTCCCCGGCCGGCACGACCTCCTTCGCCGCCCCCGGTCATCACCGCGCTGGCGCGCCTGCCGTCACCCTCGGGCCCTCCGGTGGCCGCCCCGGCTCCCTCCCCCGGCCCCATCGGCGCCTCGTCCGCCAGGATCAGGCGTTGCAGCAGGTCGAAGCGTTCGGTGACCGGGAGGGGCACCGTGGTCCAGAAGGCGGGGGCGAAGTCGGGCGGTACGGGGCGGCCGGTGCGACGCCAGGTGACGACGCGGTCGGCCAGGAGGCGCAGCACCTCGCGGTACGGCGTCGCGTCAGGCACCTCGAGCAGAGTCCGGGAAAGTAGGCGGGCGGCCCACCAGGAGGCGGGGTCCAGTTCCAACGCGTCGGCCAACTCACGCAGCCGGAAGGAAAGTTGACGGGTTCCGGACTCACGGCCGAGGAGGAGCAGGGACTGGACCACCGGACCCACGCGATGGTGCGGTACGGGCAGCGGGTGCGCTCGTTCCGGGGTGCGCGGGTGATGGACCAGGGCGTGCAGCGCCTCGTCCAGGTCAAGGTGCATGCCCTGGATCCAGTCGGCCAGTTCCTCGTGCGCGAAGCGGTAGCCGCCGCCCGCCGGGACCAGGAGCCCTTCGGCGAGGACGGCCGACGCCCAGCCGGCGCCACCGCCGAGCCGGGCCGGCGCGGGCCCCCACGGGAACACCGCCTCGAAGGACTCCCGGTCCAGCGAGCCCTGTCCGGGGCCGAGGCTGCGTCGGGCGGCCTCGTGCACCTGCCCGGCCACCCGGGCCGCCAGCCGCCGTACGGCCGTGCCGCGCAGCCCGTCGGCGGCGGCGAGACGGACCGCGACGCGCAGGCACATCAGGTCGAGGTGGGCGGCGAAGACGTCGTGCCGGTCCAGGGCTCGGACCGCCGGGGCGTCCGGGAGGGCCGAGCGGACCTCGGAGAGGAGGCGCAGGGTGAGCGGGTGCCGGGCATCGCACTCGGTGAGCATGCCGTCCGGGATGCCGTAACGGGAGCGGGCCCGCCCGGCCTCCTCAGGGGTGAGGTCGGTCAGCCGTACGCGGGGCGGGAACGGGGTGGCGTCGTCCGCGGGGGTGTGGAGGAGGTCCGCGGGGAACTCGGCACCGACGCGCTCCCAGTACTCCTCCCGGCAGGCCACCACCAACTGCGCCCCGGTCCTCCGCAGCCACTCGGCAGTCCCCTCTGTCCACGCGGGCAGCCGGTGGGCGAGGTCGGGCGGCATCTCCTCGGGGCCGTCGAGGAGAAGCAGAAGGGGGCGTCCCGCGCGTCCGGCGAGACGGGCCACACACTCGGGCGTGAGGTCGCCGAGGTCTCCGAGGTCTCCGAGGTCTGCGGGAACGGCAGGACTGACAGAACCGGCGGGGCCGGCAGGGTCGGCAGGGTCGGCAGGACCAGCAGGATCCTCGCCACCCGCACCACCCGCACCACCCGCACCACCCGCACCACCCGAACCACCTGCGGAGCGAGACGCCGCCACGATCCGCGCCGCTCGGTCGAGCGCCCGGTGGGCCGCGTCGGCCACGGAGTTGTCGGCGTCCCGCAGATCCGCGCCGCTCAGCCACAGCGTGGGGGCCGGTCGTTCGCCCCAGCTGCGGCGGGCGGCGAGGGCCACGAGTTCGGTCGTACGACCGCTGCCGGGGGCGCCGACGAGACCGAGCACGGAGCGGGAACCATCGGCGAAGATCGTCAACTCCCGTGCGGTGACGACACGTTCGACCGGCGCCACGGCCACGCCGCCGCCTCCGTCTCCGTCTCCGGGGTCCGCACCGTCGGTCCGGTCGGCGTGAGTGGCGAGGGCGCCCGGCGGGCCGTCCTGGGCCACGGAGGTGGCCGTCAGTTCCAGGACACCGGCGAGGTTGAGGTCGGCGCCGTAGGCGGGCACGGTGGCCTCGTTGCGGGCGAGCAGGTCGACGAGGGCGCGTTCGGCGACCGGGTACTCATCGCCGTCCTTGGCGGATGAGGGAGTCGGAGTGCGCAGCGGTACCGCGAAGCCCGCGTCCCGCCGGGCGGTGTACAGGGCGGTGCCGAGTACACCGAGCACCGCGCCGGTCCGCGCGTCCAGTACCGGTCCGCCGGCCGCGCCGCCGCCCAGCCGGAGCGCGTCCCGGCCCGCCGTACCGATCGCCAACTCCAGCGCGTCGTCGAGGAGATGGAAGCGGTCCATGGCGGTGTACGTCACCTGGGTGGCGGCCAGCACCCGCGCCTCGCGCCAGCAGCCCGCGGCGATCCTGACGTACGTACCGGCCTCGATCCGGTCCCGCACGGTCAGCGCGAGCGGCTCCACACCGAGCCCCTCGGTGCGGATCAGGGCCAGGCCGCGCGCGGGCAGTGGAACGACGGCCTCCGCCCCGACCACGCACGTGCGCTCCCCGGCCGCGTGCAGCACCACCCGGGCCAGGCCGTCGACGGCCTCGTGGCTGGTGAGGAGGGTGCCGTGATGGTCGGCGAGGAAGCCGAGGCCACGGGGGCGGCCGGCCAGGTCACGGATCTGGACGAGGGCGTCGGTACACATATCGTCAACGGCCCCGGCCCCGGCCCCGGCGCTGTCGCCGACGCCAGTCCCGACCCCAGGCCCAACCCCAACCCCGACCCCAACCCCGGCCCCGGCCCCAGGCCCAGGCCCAACCCCAACCCCGGTCCCGGCCCCAGCCCCGCCGGCTTTCTCCCCACCCGCAGCAGCACCCCACCTGCCGACGGCATGACGCGTAGCGCCCCTCGGTGTTCGGTGACCGCTTTCGGGCCGTCGGTCTCGTCCCGTCATGGCCGCACCTCCCCGCCCCTGCACCCGCGCCCTCCTCTTCGACGGTAGGTGCACGGTGATCAGCGGGACAGGGCCCGATGTGAAAGCGCCCCCCTCCGCTCCCCCGGTTCACTCCGAGCGCCTGCCCGGACGGGTGAATAGGTGGGGGCGTCCCGACACACCCTAGAGGTGGGGGAACCGAGGGGGGACCGTGGAGCGGCGGCAGTGGCAGTATCCCGTGGCCGCCGCTCCACGGACAGACAGCGTCTCGTGGCGACCGGTCCGGGTCCCGGTCAGCCGAAGACGGCGAGGCTCTTCGCCTTGCCCTTGTGTTCCTCGACGAGTACGAGGAAGCGGCCCTCGGCGTCGAACACCGCGACCGGGCCGGCGCCCGCGTACTCGTCGGGGATCTCCAGCCGCACGCCGTTGGTGAGCAGCCGGGCACGCTTGGCGTCCACGTCCCAGCGCGGGAACGCGGCCGCGGCCGCCTCGGCGATCGGCATCACGCTCAGGTCCTGCTGGAGCTGGTCGAGCGTCTTCGCGGAGTCCAGCTTGTACGGGCCGACACGCGTCCTGCGCAGCGCGGTGAGGTGGCCGCCGACACCGACGTCGGCGCCCAGGTCGCGGGCGAGGGCGCGGATGTAGGTGCCGGAGGAGCAGACCACCGAGACGACCAGGTCGAGCACCGGGGTGCCGTCCTCGGCGACGGCGTCCCGGACGTCGTACACCGTGAAGGAGGAGATGGTGACCGGCCGGGCGGGGATCTCGAAGTCCTCGCCCTCGCGGGCCCGCTTGTAGGACCGCACGCCGTCGATCTTGATGGCGCTGACCTTGGACGGGACCTGCATGATGTCGCCGGTCAGCTTGGCGATGCCGGCGTCGATCGCTTCCCGGGTCACCTTGGAGGCGTCGGTGGAGGAGGTGATGTCCCCTTCGGCGTCGTCCGTGAGCGTGTTCTGACCGAGGCGGACCGTGCCCAGGTACTCCTTCTCCGTGAGGGCGAGGTGCCCGAGGAGCTTGGTCGCCTTCTCGATGCCGAGCACGAGGACGCCGGTCGCCATGGGGTCGAGGGTGCCGGCGTGGCCGACGCGGCGGGTCCGGGCGATCCCGCGCATCTTGGCGACCACGTCGTGCGAAGTGAAGCCCGACGGCTTGTCGACGATGACGAGGCCGTCGGGCGGGGTGGGCTTGCTGGTCATTCGGCGGCGTCGTCCGTCTCGTCCTCGGAGCCCGGCTTCTTGTACGGGTCCGCCTCACCGGCGTACGCGGCGCCCGCGGACGCCTCCCGCACCGCCTCGTCGGACTGGCGGGCCCGGTCGAGGAGGTCCTCGATGGTCCGGGCGGTGTCCGGCAGGGCGTCCGCGACGAAGGTGAGGGTCGGCGTGAACTTCACACCGGCCGCGCGGCCGACCTCGGAGCGCAGGATGCCCTTGGCGCTCTCCAGGCCCGCGGCCGCGGCCTTCCGCTCCTCGTCGTCGCCGTAGACCGTGTAGAAGACGGTCGCCTCCCGCAGGTCACCCGTGACGCGGGTGTCCGTGATGGTGACGTGCGAGCCGAGCCGCGGGTCCTTGATCCCGCGCTGCAGCTTCTGGGCCACCACCTCTCGGATGAGGTCCGCCAGCCTTTTCGCCCGCGCGTTGTCGGCCACTGGTCCGTCTCCCGTTCTTTTTCTTCTTCTTGCGTTCTGTGGTCAGTCGTCGTCGTCGCCGTGGAAGCGCCGTCGTACGGACAGCAGTTCCACCTCGGGGCGGCCGGCGACCAGCCGTTCGCACCGGTCCAGTACGTCGGTGAGGTGTGCCGCGTCTCCGGAGACCGCCGCGAGGCCGATGATCGCCCGCCGATGGAGGTCCATGTGGTCCACCTCGGCCGCGCTCACCGCGTACTTCCGCTGGAGTTCGGCGACGATCGGGCGGACGACGGAGCGCTTCTCCTTCAGCGAGTGGACGTCGCCGAGGAGGAGGTCGAAGGACAGAGTCCCCACGTACATGTGTGTAGCCGGTTCACCCGCCGGTACGGGATCGGTGGCCCCGGGCCCGTGTGGGCCGGGGACACCAAGAACGGTACCGCGTACCTGTCGGTGCCTCGACAGGGTTTCGGCAGCGCCGCGAGGTGCGAAAAGGGCCGCTGGCCGGCGGGACCGAAGTCCCGCCGGCCAGCGTCACGCACCGTCGGGTGTCACACCCGCGGCTTCTCCCGCATCTCGTACGTCGCGATGACGTCGTCGACCTTGATGTCGTTGAAGTTGCCGAGGTTGATACCGCCCTCGAACCCTTCGCGGATCTCGGTGACGTCGTCCTTGAAGCGACGCAGGCCGTCGATGTTGAGGTTCTCCGCGACCACCTTGCCGTCGCGGATGAGGCGCGCCTTGGTGTTGCGCTTGACCTCGCCCGACCGGATGAGCACACCGGCGATGTTGCCCAGCTTGGACGACTTGAAGACCTCGCGGATCTCCGCCGTACCGAGCTCGACCTCTTCGTACTCCGGCTTGAGCATGCCCTTGAGGGCCGCCTCGATCTCCTCGATCGCCTGGTAGATGACCGAGTAGTACCGGACGTCCACGCCCTCGCGCTCGGCCATCTGCGCCGCGCGGCCGGCCGCGCGGACGTTGAAGCCGATCACGATGGCGTCGGAACCCATCGCCAGGTCGATGTCGGACTCCGTGACCGCACCGACGCCGCGGTGCAGGACGCGGATGTCGACCTCTTCGCCGACGTCCAGCTGGAGCAGCGAGGACTCGAGGGCCTCGACCGAACCGGAAGCGTCACCCTTGATGATCAGGTTCAGCTGCTGGACCTCGCCGGCCTTGAGCACCTTGTCCAGGTCCTCGAGCGAGACACGGCGCGTGCGCTTGGCGAAGGCCGCGTTCCGCTCGCGGGCGGCGCGCTTCTCGGCGATCTGACGGGCCGTACGGTCCTCGTCGACCACCAGGAAGTTGTCGCCCGCACCCGGGACGTTGGTCAGGCCCAGGACCTGGACCGGCGTCGACGGGCCGGCCTCGGCCACGTTGTTGCCGTTGTCGTCGAGCATCGCCCGGACGCGGCCGTACGCGTCGCCGACCACCATCGTGTCGCCGACCCGCAGCGTGCCTCGCTGGACGAGGACCGTCGCCACGGCACCGCGGCCGCGGTCGAGGCGGGACTCGATCGAGATGCCCTGCGCGTCCTGGTTCGGGTTGGCCCGCAGGTCGAGCGAGGCGTCGGCCGTGAGGACCACGGCCTCCAGCAGCGAGTCGATGTGCAGACCCTGCTTGGCGGAGATGTCGACGAACATCGTGTCGCCGCCGTACTCCTCGGCCACCAGGCCGTACTCGGTCAGCTGACCGCGCACCTTGGTCGGGTCGGCGCCCTCGACGTCGATCTTGTTGACCGCGACGACGATCGGGACGTCGGCCGCCTTCGCGTGGTTGAGCGCCTCGACCGTCTGCGGCATGACGCCGTCGTTGGCCGCGACGACCAGGATCGCGATGTCGGTCGACTTCGCACCACGGGCACGCATGGCGGTGAACGCCTCGTGACCCGGGGTGTCGATGAAGGTGATCTTGCGCTCTTCGTCGTTGACCTCGGTCGCGACCTGGTAGGCACCGATGTGCTGGGTGATGCCACCGGCCTCGCCCGCGATGACGTTCGTCTTGCGGATGGCGTCGAGCAGGCGGGTCTTACCGTGGTCGACGTGACCCATGACGGTGACGACCGGCGGACGGACCACCAGGTCCTCCTCGTCGCCCTCGTCCTCGCCGAACTCGATGTCGAAGGACTCGAGCAGCTCGCGGTCCTCCTCCTCGGGGCTGACGATCTGAATCGCGTAGTTCATCTCGCCGGCGAGGAGCTGCAGCGTCTCGTCGGAGACGGACTGCGTGGCCGTGACCATCTCGCCGAGGTTCATCATGACCGCGACGAGGGACGCCGGGTTGGCGTTGATCTTCTCCGCGAAGTCGGTGAGCGACGCGCCGCGGGAGAGACGGATGGTCTCGCCGTTGCCGCGCGGCAGCATCACGCCGCCGACGCTCGGGGCCTGCATGGCCTCGTACTCCTGGCGCCTCTGCCGCTTCGACTTGCGGCCACGACGCGCGGGACCACCGGGACGACCGAAGGCGCCCTGCGTGCCACCGCGGCCACCGGGACCGCCGGGACGGCCACCGAAGCCGGGACGGCCACCGCCGCCGGCACCGGGACCGCCGGGACGACCGGCGAAGCCGCCGCCGCCACCGGCACCGGGACCGCCGGGACGACCGGCGAAGCCGCCGCCGCCACCGCCGCCACCCGGACGACCGGCGAAGCCGCCACCGGGACGACCGCCGCCGCCACCGGGACGACCGCCGCCACCGGGACCGCGGCCGCCGGGGCCACCGCCACCGGGACGCGGGCCCGCAGCGGGACGCTGCGGCATCATGCCGGGGTTCGGACGCGGACCGGCCGGGCCGGGACGCGGGCCGCCCTGCGGGCGGGGCATGCCGCCGGGCGTCGGGCGCTGACCGCCCGCACCCTGCGGACGCGGACCGCCGCCCTGGGCACCGGGCGCCTGCGGACGGGGACCGCCGCCGGGAGCACCGGGACCGCCATGGCCGCCGCCAGGACGGGGTCCGCCCTGCGGGCGGGGCGCCTGCGGGCGCGCCATGCCGGTGGAGCCACCGGAGGTGAAGGGGTTGTTACCCGGACGCGGACCGGCCGGACGGGCGCCGGGACGCGGGGCCTGACCACCGGAGCGCGGAGCACCCTGGCCCGGACGGGCCTGGCCCTGACCGGGAGCGGCCGGACGGCCACCGGGCTTCGGAGCACCGGGACGGGCGCCGGGACGCGGACCCTGCGCGGCCGGAGCCTGCGGGGCCTGCGCGGCCGGAGCGGCCGGCGGGGCGGTGAACTCCGGGGCCGCCGGGGCCGGGCGCGGCGCGGGCTTGGGGCCCGGGACCGGACGCGACGCCGACGTGGGGGTCAGCGGGGCCGACGGAGTCGCGGGCGCCGCCGGAGCGGCGGGCTGCGGAGCCGTCGGGGGCTTGGGGGCCGCCGGCCTCGGAGCAGCCGGACGGGCCGCCTGCGCCGGAGAGGGCGCGGCGGGCTTGGGGGCCGCCTTGCGGGGGGCGGGCTTCCCGGTGGACTTGCCGGAGCCGCCGCCCTGGAAGGCGTCGGTCAGCTTACGTACTACGGGCGCTTCGATGGTCGAAGACGCCGAACGGACGAATTCACCGAGTTCCTGGAGCTTGGCCATGACGACCTTGCTCTCGACACCGAACTCCTTGGCGAGTTCGTAGACCCGGACCTTAGCCACTTCGCTCCTTTGAGGTCCGGGTGAAGCCGGACCGTCGCTAGTTCATGGGCGTACTCATCGCGTACTCATCGAGTGCTCATCGCAATCTCGACCTGCTTTCGACTCGCGAGGTACCAGGCCGTACGGAGTTGCGTACGGCACGTCTTACGGTGTTGCCTGCTCAGCAACTGTCGTCTGCTCGACGTACCGGCGCAACGCCTTTGTGTCGAGCGCTCCCGGGGCGCGCAGTGCCCTCGTGAACGCTCGGCGGCGCACCGCCTGGTCGAGACAGACCGGTGCCGGGTGTACATACGCACCCCGGCCGGGCAGCGTACCGCGAGGATCGGGGACGCACTCGTCCTCGATCTTCACGATCCGCAGTAGATCGTCCTTGGCCGCTCGCTCCCGGCACCCCACACAGGTGCGTTCAGGGCGTGCTCCGGCGTGCGTCCGGCCAGACACCGTTAAGTCTACCTCCCCGTACCGACCTCACCCGTCTGGGGCAATGATCGAACAGTTGCCGCGCGTGTACCTGTCGTGATCCAAGCGGCCGACGGCCGGGATCATTCCCCGACTACTCCCCGACCTGCTCGGTGTCGGGGCGGATGTCGATCCGCCAGCCGGTGAGCCGGGCGGCGAGCCGGGCGTTCTGGCCCTCCTTGCCGATCGCCAGCGACAGCTGGTAGTCCGGCACGGTCACCCGAGCGGACCTGGAGGCGAGGTCCACGACCTCGACCTTGCTCACCCGCGCGGGTGACAGGGCGTTCGCCACCATCTCGGCCGGGTCGTCCGACCAGTCGACGATGTCGATCTTCTCGCCGTTCAGCTCACCCATCACGTTGCGCACCCGGCCGCCCATCGGGCCGATGCACGCGCCCTTGGCGTTCAGGCCCGAACGGGTGGACCGCACGGCGATCTTGGTGCGGTGGCCGGCCTCGCGGGCGATGGCCGCGATCTCCACCGAGCCGTCCGCGATCTCCGGCACCTCCAGGGCGAAGAGCTTCTTCACCAGGTTCGGGTGCGTACGGGAGAGAGTCACGGAGGGACCGCGCACACCCTTGGCCACCCGGACGACGTACGAGCGCAGCCGCATGCCGTGCGGGTATGTCTCGCCGGGGACCTGCTCCTGCACGGGCAGGATGGCCTCGAGCTTGCCGATGTCGACGAGCACGTTCTTCGGGTCGCGGCCCTGCTGGACCACGCCGGTGACGATGTCGCCCTCACGGCCGGCGTACTCGCCGAGCGTCGCGTCGTCCTCGGCGTCGCGCAGCCGCTGCAGGATCACCTGCTTGGCGGTGGTGGCCGCGATCCGGCCGAAGCCGGACGGGGTGTCGTCGAACTCGCGGGGCTCCTGCCCCTCCTCGAGGTCCTCCGGGTCCTCCTTCGCCCACACGGTCACATGCCCGGTCTCCCGGTTGAGCTCCACGCGCGCGTGACGGCGGCTTCCCTCGGTGCGGTGGTAGGCGATGAGGAGGGCCGACTCGATCGCCTCGACCAGCAGGTCGAAGGAGATCTCCTTCTCCCGGACCAAGCCCCGCAGGGCGCTCATGTCGATATCCACAGCTACGCCTCCTCCTCTTCCTTCATGTCCTTCTTGTCCTTGCGGTTGAACTCGACCTGCACGCGCGCCTTGACGATGTCCGGGAAGCCGAGCCTGCGGCTCGTCGCCTTGCGGCCCTTCACGCCGGGCACCTCGAGGTCCAGGCCCTCGTCGTCGACGCCCAGGATCCGCGCGACCAGCTCGCCGCCCTCGGTCAGCTGGAACTTCACGAGCCGGTCCACGGCGCGCACGAAGTGCCGGCGCTCGGTGAGGGCGCGCTCCGCGCCGGGGGTGCCGACCTCCAGGTCGTACGCGTCGTCGCCCATCACGTTGGTCTCGTCGAGCTTCGCCGAGAGCGCGCGGCTCACATCGGCGACGGCGTCCAGGTCCGCTCCGGTGTCGGAGTCGACGACCACCCGCAGCACCCGCTTGCGTCCGACCACGTCCACGGCGATCTCTTCGAGATCCAGCCCCTGGGAGGTGACGAGCGGTTCCAGCAGCTCTCGCAGCCTCTCGCTCTGGGTGGTGCTCATCCGGGTGACTCCTCGGCCGCGTGTGCTGTTGTGGGATGGGTCGCGCGTCTGGTCAAAGGGTATCCGGTCGCGGGGAGTGTTGCCGTCCACGTGGGCCTACGGCGGGGCCGGGCGGCTTCGGGCCCGGGCGGCCGAGGTTGTCGGGCTGATGCGGATCGTGCGGGGCCGCTCGCGCCCACGGGGCCAAGGCGCATATCGCCACAGCCCCGCGCCCTTCGGACCGGCTGCCGAGCCGGTGACGTGAGTACGGAGGAAGCGCGGGTACCGTGATCACGGGCGTGCCGCCCCCGGTCTTCCTTACGCCCGGTCTTCCCTTCGTACGAGTGCCCCGAGGACGTCTGCCGTGCCGTACTCCCCGCCGCCGCGTACCCCCTCGGGGCCGCGCAGAAGAACCCTGCTCGCCTCGGCCGCCGGGGCCGCCCTGCTGATGGGCTGCTCGGCCGGACCCGACTCCGGGTACGGCGACGGCAGTTCGCCGGTGTCCGTCCGGGCACGCGCGCGCGCGGCGCGGGACAGCGCGGACCTGCTCACGCGGTACGACGCCGTGCTCGGCGCCCATCCCGCGCTGACACAGCGGCTGCGGCCGCTGCGCACCGAAGTGGCGGCCCACGTGAAGGCGTTCGGCGAAGGCACGGCCACCAGGTCGCCGTCCCCCAAGGCCTCCGGCACGGCCTCACCGTCGTCGGCGCCGGCCGTGCCCACGACCGAGAAGGACGCGCTCACCTCGCTCGCCACCGCCGAGCGCGCCCTCGCCGACCGCAGGGCGAAGGACCTGCTGGAGGTGCCGGGCGAACTGGCGCGGCTGATGGCGTCGGTGGCGGCTGCCGGGGCCGCGCACGCATACCTGCTGACCGAGGGGGCCAAGTGAGCGACGAGGCCGGGAAAGCCGAACTGACCGCCCTGCAGGCTGCGCTGGCGGCCGAGCACGCGGCGGTGTACGGGTACGGCGTCGTCGGCGGCCGGATCGACGGGCCGCGGCGCGCCGACGCTCGGGCCGCCTACGACGCGCACCGGGCCCGCCGGGACGCGCTGATGCGCGACGTCCGCGACCTGGGCGGCGAACCGGTGGCCTCCAACGCCGCCTACGCGCTGCCGTTCCCGGTGGCGGACCCCGCCTCCGCGGTGCGCCTCGCCGCCGAACTGGAGGAGCGGGTCGCCGGGGTGTACTCGGACCTGGTGCGCGCGGCGACCGGCGCGCGGCGCGCTTCGGCGGCTGGTGCGCTGCGGGAGTCAGCGGTGCGGGCGGTGCGCTGGAGCGGGGAGAGCGTAGCCTTCCCTGGGCTCGCCGAGCGGGCCGGTGACACGGCCGGACGGGCCGGTGCCACCAGTTCGACGGTTCCGAAGGGTGCCGCGTCGCCGACGGCGTGACGCCCGACAGCACCCGTACGGGACTGCCCGTACAGCGGATCCAGGAGAAATCCGGGAGTAATCCGGGAGTAATCAGGAGAAAGGGAACGACTCGCGCATGGCTTTCGAACCGCCGCAGCGCCTGGTGCGGGCGATCGGGGAGACGGCACCGGCCGGCGACGACTGGCTGGCGAGGCTGCCCGAGACGGCCGAACGGGCCATCGCCCGGCGCGAGTTGACCGTGGAGCGGGTACAGATGCCGGGCGGGCGCAGCAGCCTGGTGGTGCTGGTCCGGCGTGCGGACGACACCCCGGCGGTGCTCAAGCTGGCCCCGGCCAGGGCCCGGCCGGAGAGCGAGCGGGCGGCGCTCGCGCACTGGGGCGGCCTGGGCGCCGTCCAGCTGCTGGAGACGGGGCCCGAGGACGCCGCCGAGGGGGTGCTGCTGCTGGAGCGGCTGCACCCAGACGTCTCGGTGCGGTCGCTGCCCGAGGCCAAGGCGCTGCTGGAGGCGGCGGGTACCCTGCGGCGGCTGTGGGTCGAACCCCCCGCAGACCACCCGTTCGAGACGGTGGCGGAGCGCACCGGCCGACAGGCCGAGGCGATGCGGGCGAGCGCGCAGACCGAACCCGAGGCGGCGGCACTGGTGGACGCGGCGCTCGCGGCCCGCACCGAGCTGTTGGCCGCGCCGCCCGAACACCGGCTGCTGCACGGCACGTTCCGGCAGAGCAAGGTGCTCGCCGGGGAACGGATGCCGTGGCTGGCCGTGGGGCCGGACCCGGTGGCCGGTGAATGCGCGTTCGATCTGGCGCGGCTGGTACGGGACCGGGTGGAGGACCTGATCGCGACGCCGTCCGGCCCGGTCACCACCCGGCGCCGGATCAAGCGGCTCGCCGAGTCCCTGGAGGTGGACCAGGAGCGGCTGCGCGGATGGACGCTGTTCCGGGCCGTGGAGTCCGGAGTACGGGCCCGCAGAGTGGGGCGGGAGCAGGACGCCGAGCTGCTGCTGGAGTTCGCGAGCTGGCTCTGAGCGGCCGGATGACGACGTCGAGGGGCCGGATGACGACTTCGAGGGGCCGGATGCCGGCTCTGGGAGTCCGGACGCCGGCTCTGAGCCGCCTGGTCGCGCGGCACGCGAAGAACGCCGGCCGACCGGGTGCGGTCGGCCGGCGTTCACGTGCCGTCGGTGGGAGCGTCCCGCGCGGGGCCGTCAGGCACGGAGCCGTCAGGCGCGGACCGTCAGGCGCTGAGGCGGGCGATCGCGTCCTCGATCGACAGTTCCTCGCGCTCGCCGGTCTTGCGGTCTTTCAGCTCCAGGACGCCCTCGCCGGCGCGGCGGCCGGCCACCAGGATCTGGGGCACGCCGATCAGCTCGGCGTCGGTGAACTTCACGCCCGGGGAGACACCGGCGCGGTCGTCGACCAGGACGCGGACGCCGGCGGCGGCCAGCTTGTCGGCGACGTCGAGGGCCACCTCGGTCTGCAGGGCCTTGCCGGCGGCGACGACGTGCACGTCGGCCGGGGCGACCTCCTTGGGCCAGCACAGACCCTGTTCGTCGGCCGTCTGCTCGGCGAGCGCGGCGACGGCGCGGGAGACGCCGATGCCGTAGGAGCCCATGGTGACGCGGACGGGCTTGCCGTTCTGGCCGAGGACGTCGAGCTTGAGGGCGTCGGCGTACTTGCGGCCCAGCTGGAAGATGTGGCCGATCTCGATGGCGCGGTCCAGCTTCAGACCGGTGCCGCACTTCGGGCAGGGGTCGCCCTCCTGCACCACGACGACGTCCACGTACTCGTCGACCTCGAAGTCACGGCCCGCGACGACGTTCTTCGCGTGCATGCCCTCCTTGTTGGCACCCGTGATCCAGTCCGTGCCGGGGGCCACACGCGGGTCGGCGATGTACTTCACCTTCTCGCCCAGGCCCTGCGGGCCGACGTAGCCGCGGACCAGGTCGGGGCGGCCCGCGAAGTCCGCCTCGGTGACCATCTCGACGGTCGCCGGGGCGAAGTGCGCCTCCACCTTGCCCAGGTCGACCTCGCGGTCGCCGGGCACGCCGACGGCGACGATCTCGCCGTCCACCTTCACCAGCAGGTTCTTCAGCGTGGCGGAGGCGGGGACGCCGAGAGAGGCGGCCAGGGTCTCGATGGTCGGGGTGTCGGGGGTCGGGATCTCCTCGAGCGCGGGCACGGTCGAGCCGTCCACCGGCCGGAGGTCGTAGGTGATCGCCTCGGTGTTCGCCGCGAAGTCGCAGTTCGGGCAGTCCGCGAAGGTGTCCTCGCCGGCCTCGGCCGGGGCGAGGAACTCCTCGGACTTGGAGCCGCCCATCGCGCCGGCGGTGGCGGCGACGATGCGGTAGTCGAGGCCGAGGCGCTCGAAGGTGCGCTGGTAGGCCTGGCGGTGCAGGGCGTAGGACTTGGCGAGACCCTCGTCCTCCGTGTCGAAGGAGTACGAGTCCTTCATCAGGAACTCTCGGCCGCGCAGGATGCCGGCGCGGGGGCGGGCCTCGTCACGGAACTTCGACTGGATCTGGTACAGGATCACCGGCAGGTCCTTGTAGGAGGACGCCTGGTCCTTCACCAGCAGGGTGAAGATCTCCTCGTGGGTGGGTCCGAGGAGATAGTCGCCGCCCCTGCGGTCCTTGAGCCGGAACAGCTCCTGGCCGTACTCGTCCCAGCGGCCGGTCGCGTCGTAGGGCTCGCGCGGCAGCAGCGCGGGCAGCGAGACCTCCTGGGCGCCGATGGCATCCATCTCCTCGCGGACGATGCGCTCGACGTTGGCGAGCACCTTCTTGCCGAGGGGCAGCCAGCTCCAGATGCCGGCTGCGGTGCGGCGGACGTAGCCGGCGCGGACGAGAAGCTTGTGGCTGAGGACCTCGGCGTCCGCCGGGTCGTCACGCAAGGTCTTCGCCAACAACTGGGACATGCGCTGGACCGGTGCGTTCGCCATGGTTCTCGTACTCCTGCCGATGGGGACCCCTCTCGAGCGCGGCCGAGAGTGGGGGAAGGTGATGGCATGGAGGTTAGCCGGGCTGGCTGTTCCGGCGGAAATCGGTTATGGCCGACGTGCCCTAAGGGCGGCGCAGCGGGAGGGGCGCGCCCATCACCGCGTACGGCCTGGGGGCGCTCGGGAAGTGGACCTGACGGGCGAGGTCGACGTAGCCGAGGGAGTGGTAGAGGCCGCGTGCGGGGCTGTCGGTGTCGATCGCGGAGAGGATCGAGCGGGGTTCGGTCGCGGCGTCCGTGATGGTGGTGATCAGGCGGCGGCCGATCCCGTGGTTCTGGTGACCTGGGTGGACGTGCAGCTCGGTGATGACGAAGGAGTCGTCGAGCCACTGGTCGTTGTCCTGGGCGCGGAGGTAGGGCTCCACGACGGTGGACCACCAGTGGGTGCGGCTGTTGGGCATGCCGTAGACGAAGCCGACCAGGCTCCCCCGGCTGGTGGCGCCGAGGGCTCGCGCGCCGGGGAACTCCATGTGGCGCTGCACGATGTGGCGGCGTACGGCGACCTCCTCCGGGCCGAGCCCGAAGGCCACGGCTTGGACGGCCAGGGCCTCGTCCACGTGTGCGGACAGGTCCAGGGGGCCGATGACGAGGTCCATGGCGGGAGCGTACAGGGGGGTCCGGCGTGTGCTGAAGGAAGATCTGGAAGACCGCCTTCGCCGAAGAGCCGCAGAAGAGCCGCCGCATTGCCGGGGCAGAACCGCGGCAGCGCCGGAGAAAAGCTGCCGGCGTAGCGGAGAAGCGCTAGAAGAGCACGCTCATGAACGCGCCCACCTCGTGGAAGCCCACGCGCTTGTACGTCCTTCGCGCCGCCGTGTTGAAGTCGTTCACGTAGAGGCTGACGACCGGGGCGACGTCCGCGAGCGCGTACCGCAGGACCGCCGCCATGCCCGGGGCCGCGATGCCCCTGCCCCGGTACTCGGGGGCGACCCACACGCCCTGGATCTGGCAGGCCTGGGACGTCGCCGCCCCGATCTCCGCCTTGAAGACGACCTTGCCGTTCCCGTCCAGGCGGGCGAAGGAGCGGCCGGAGCCGACCAGCTCGGCGACGCGGGCCTGGTACAGGAGGCCGCCGTCACCGGCCAGCGGGGAGACGCCGACCTCCTCGGTGAACATCGCCACGCACGCCGGCATGATCGTCTCCATCTCGTCCTTGCGGATGCGGCGGACGTACGGATCCGGGGCGATGTCGTCGGACATGCGATCGGTGACCATGAGGGGCTGCTGGGCGCGGATGTCACGGGCCGGGCCCCAGTGGGGCTCGAGCAGCTGCCACAGCTGTGCGGTGGGTTCGGCGGGGCCGACGATGGAGGAGCAGCGGCGGCCGGCCCGGCGGGCGCGGTCGGCGAAGGCGCGCACGGCGCGCGGGGTGGCGCAGATGGGGACGAGGTTGGCGCCCGCGTAGCACAGGGACGTGAGCATGCCGTCCTCGTACCAGCCCCACATCTCGCCGCCCAGACGCCATGGGTCGAGGCCGGCGACCTGGACGCGAGCCGCCACGAAGGCGTTGGCCACCGGCTCGCTGTCGAGGACGGCGAGCGCGGCGTCAAGGTCGCTCGGACCGAGCACCCTTGAGGTGGTCTGGGTCAACAAGTGCGGGGCCTCACCCTGGGGTTTCTGCTGATCTCCGCACTATAGCCGCGCCGCTTTGGCCGCGCCTGTGAGCCCGGGATGCCGAGGTCTCCCGGCGATCGCCGGGTCGTATGTGGCCGCTCGCGCCCACGCGGCGGAGCCGCACACGGATACGACCCCGCGCCCCTTTCGGGGCGCTGCCCACCCGGCGTCGGAAACTCAGCCCGCGACCGACACCGACGGTTCGCCCGAGACCGCGCCCTCGGCCTGCATCCGCTCGGCGAGCTTCATGGCCTCTTCGATGAGGGTCTCGACGATCTTGGACTCGGGGACGGTCTTGATGACCTCGCCCTTGACGAAGATCTGGCCCTTGCCGTTGCCGGAGGCGACGCCGAGGTCGGCCTCGCGGGCCTCGCCGGGGCCGTTGACGACGCAGCCCATGACGGCGACGCGGAGCGGGACCTCCATGCCGGTGAGGCCGGCGGTGACCTCTTCGGCGAGCTTGTAGACGTCGACCTGGGCGCGGCCGCAGGACGGGCAGGAGACGATCTCCAGGCCACGCTGCTTGAGGTTGAGGGACTCCAGGATCTGGAGGCCGACCTTGACCTCCTCGACGGGCGGCGCCGACAGGGAGACGCGGATGGTGTCGCCGATGCCCTGGGACAACAGCGCGCCGAAGGCCACCGCCGACTTGATCGTGCCCTGGAAGGCGGGGCCGGCCTCCGTCACGCCGAGGTGCAGCGGGTAGTCGCTCTGGGCGGCGAGCTGGCGGTAGGCCTCGATCATGACGACCGGGTCGTTGTGCTTGACGGAGATCTTGATGTCCCGGAAGCCGTGCTCCTCGAAGAGGGACGCCTCCCACAGGGCCGACTCGACCAGGGCCTCGGGGGTCGCCTTGCCGTACTTCTGGAGCAGGCGCTTGTCGAGGGATCCGGCGTTGACACCGATGCGGATCGGAGTGCCGTGGTCCTTGGCGGCCTGGGCGATCTCCTTGACCTTGTCGTCGAACTGCTTGATGTTGCCCGGGTTGACGCGGACCGCCGCACAGCCGGCCTCGATGGCCGCGAAGACGTACTTGGGCTGGAAGTGGATGTCGGCGATGACCGGGATCTGGGACTTCCTGGCGATGGTGGCGAGGGCGTCGGCGTCGTCCTGGGTAGGGCAGGCGACGCGGACGATCTGGCAGCCGGAGGCCGTCAGCTCGGCGATCTGCTGGAGGGTGGCGCCGACGTCGGACGTCCGGGTCGTGGTCATCGACTGGACCGAGACGGGCGCGTCTCCGCCGACGGCCACGGATCCGACCTGGATCTGCCGGCTCTTGCGGCGCTCGGCGAGCTTGGTCGGAACGGACGGCATGCCGAGAGAAATCGCAGTCATCTGCTGTGCAACCCCAAGTCGTGGATCAGGATCCGGTCCCGTGAACGGCGGGCTCCAGACTTCGAGATTACGGCACCCCTGCGGGCGGCAGCACATCCCACCCGGCAAACCCACTCGATGGAAGGCGGCCCGGAACTCCGGGCTCCGGGCCGCCTTGAACGCCGGATGGCTACGAGATCTTCACCGGGTTAACCACGTCGGCGATGAGCACGAGCGCGGTGAAGCAGACGAAGACCCCCGCCACCACATAGGCCACCGGCATCAGCTTCGCCACGTCGAACGGACCGGGGTCCGGGCGGCGCAGGACGCGGGCCAGGTTCCGGCGCAACGACTCCCACAGGGCGCCCGCGATGTGCCCGCCGTCGAGCGGGAGCAGCGGGAGCATGTTGAACAGGAACAGGGAGAGGTTGAAGCCGGCGAGGAGGAACACGAAGTTGGCCAGCTGCTGGGAGGCGGGGATGTCCAGCGTGGCGATCTCGCCGGTGATGCGGGCGGCGCCGACGATGCCCACCGGGGAGTCCGGTTCGCGCGGGCCGTTGCCGAAGGCGGCGTCCCACAGGGCGGGGATCTTGGCGGGGATCGCGATCAGGTTGTCGACGGCGTCGCCGATCCGGTCGCCCATCCAGGTCAGGGACTGGCCGAAGTCCTGCTTCTCGATGACGCCGGCGGCGCTGAAACCGAGGAAGCCCGCCTTGACGTAGCCCTTGGCGTAGTTGCCGTGCGAGTCCTTCTTGGCGACCAGGTTCGTCGTGACCTTCGCGTGCAGGGTCACATCCTGGCCCTTGCGGTCGACGACGATCGCGACGTTCTTCCCGGCGCTGTCGCGGATGAGGTCGGAGAGGGTGTTCCAGTCCTTGGTGGGCACGCCGTCGAAGGAGACGATCTTGTCGCCCTTTTTCAGGCCGGCCTGGTGCGCCGGGGAGACCGGGTCGGACTTCTTGCAGGTGTCGCGGTTCGCGCTCTGGGCGATGGAGCACGGGGAGACGGCGGCGACGGTGGTGGTCTGCTGCTCGATGCCGAAGCCCATCAGCACGGTGAGGAACAGGCCGAACGCGAGCACCAGGTTCATGAACGGGCCCGCGAACATGACGATGACGCGCTTCCACGGCTTGCGCGTGTAGAACATGCGCGTCTCGTCGCCGGGCCTCAGCTCCTCGAAGGCCGCCGAGCGGGCGTCCTCGATCATGCCGCGCCAGGGGGAGGTGGAGCGGGCGGAGACCCGGCCCTCGTCGTCGGGCGGGAACATTCCGATCATGCGGATGTAGCCGCCGAGCGGGATCGCCTTGAAGCCGTACTCGGTCTCGCCCTTCTTCCGCGACCAGACGGTCGGGCCGAAGCCGACCATGTACTGCGGGACGCGGATGCCGAAGAGCTTGGCCGTGGACAGGTGGCCGAGTTCGTGCCAGGCGATGGAGACGAGCAGGCCGACCGCGAAGACCACTATGCCGAGAATGAACATCAAGGTCGTCATGCACGCGCCTCCGCGGTCACCGTCGTGGCTGTCAGTTCACGGGCCCGGGTCCTGGCCCAGGTCTCCGCTTCGAGGACGTCCGACACCGTGAGTGAAGTTCCCGCGTCCGGGGTGCCGTGCTCCTCGACCACCCGGATGACGGTCTCCATGATCCCGTTGAAGGGCAGCGCGCCGGCCAGGAAGGCCTCGACGCACTCCTCGTTGGCCGCATTGAACACCGCCGGAGCGGTACCCGCGAGCTGCCCCACGTGCCGGGCGAGGTTCACCGAGGGGAACGCCTCGTTGTCCAGCGGGAAGAACTCCCATGTGGAGGCCTTGCTCCAGTCGAAGGCCGGGGCGGCGTCCGGGACGCGCTCGGGCCAGCCCAGACCGATGGCGATGGGCCCGCGCATGTCGGGGGGTGTCGCCTGGGCGATGGTGGATCCGTCGGTGAACTCGACCATCGAGTGGACGTAGGACTGCGGGTGGACGACGACCTCGATGCGCTCGAAGGGGATGTCGTAGAGCAGGTGCGCCTCGATGACCTCCAGGCCCTTGTTGACCAGGGTCGCGGAGTTGATCGTGATCACCGGGCCCATGGCCCAGGTGGGGTGGGCGAGGGCGTCCTCGACGGAGACGTTCGCCAGCTCCGCCTTGGTGCGGCCGCGGAAGGGGCCGCCGGAGGCGGTGACGACCAGCTTGCGGACGTCGGCGCGGGTGCCGGCGGCGAGGGCCTGGAAGAGGGCGGCGTGCTCGGAGTCGACCGGGATGATCTGGCCGGGCTTGGCCAGCGCCTTGACCAGGGGGCCGCCGACGATCAGCGACTCCTTGTTGGCGAGCGCGAGGGTGCGGCCCGCCTCCAGGGCGGCGAGGGTGGGGGCGAGGCCGATGGAGCCGGTGATGCCGTTCAGCACCGTGTGGCATTCGGAGGCGGCGGCCTGGGTGGCCGCGTCCGGTCCGGCGAGGATCTCGGGCAGCGGCTCCCCCGCGCCGTACTCGGCGGCGAGTGCCTCGCGCAGGGTCTCTGCGGCGTCCTCGCGGGCGACCGCCACGGTCCGCACCCGCAGTCTGCGGGCCTGCTCGGCGAGGAGGCCGACCCGGGTGCCGTGCGCGGAGAGGGCGGTGACCCGGAAGCGGTCCGGGTTGCGCAGCACGAGGTCGATGGCCTGGGTGCCGATGGACCCGGTGGAACCGAGGATCACCACGTCCTTCGGGCCGTCGCCCGCGAGGGGGTCGTACACGAGGTGCGGGTCGGCGAGCGGGACGGGGCTGGCGGGACTGTCGGTCATCCCCCCATTGTGGCCGCTGGCGGAGGGCGTCGGGACAGCGCGTCCCTCGGGCGGGTGGGTTAACAGATTTCGTTGCCTGACGAAGCAGTTTCCCTTTTGTGGAGTATTAGTGAAGATCGCGTGATAGTACTGCGGACGGGTCGGTGGACCGCCGGCCCGTGCACGACTTCGCGAACGACATCCTTGGGGGGATCTCTTCATGCGCTCTGTGCGGATACGCACCGCCCTGCCCGCTCTCGCGGGCGCCGCCCTGCTCGCGGGCACCCTGCTCAGCACCCCGGCCGAGGCCGCCGGCGGTGTGCGGATCCACCGGGTCTGGTTCGACAGCCCCGGCAGGGACACCGGCTCGAACACCAGCCTGAACGCCGAGTGGGTGCAGATCAGGAACACCAGCGGCTCGGCGATCTCCCTGAACGGCTGGATCCTGAAGGACGCCTCGAACCACAAGTACGTCTTCCCGAACGTCAAGATCGGCGCCGGGAAGTACATGAAGGTCCGCACCGGCAGGGGTGCGGACACCTCGTCGGACAAGTACCAGGGCCGCCGCGCCTATGTCTGGAACAACGACAAGGACACGGCCACGCTGACGAAGGCGAGCGGCACCAAGGTCGACTCCTGCTCCTGGACCACGCGGGATCCGAGCGACAAGTACTGCTGAGCGCGGAGTACTGCTGTGTGCGCACGCGCCACCCGGCCCGGCAGGGGTGCCGGGCCGGGGGGGGCGCCAGTGCGGTCCGGCGGTCTAGGCGCCGTAGGGGCGCCGCTGGTTCTCCCGTTCGGAGGGGCCGGGGGTCGCGTCGGCGATCCACGGGCCCTCGCCCGAGGGGTCGATGATGCCCTCCTCCAGCCAGGTGTAGGCACCGCCGAGCACGCCCTTGACCACCTTGCGGTCCAGCTCGTCGGTGTTGCTCCACAGTCGGCCGAAGAGTTCCTCGACGCGGATGCGGGCCTGCCGGCAGAAGGCGTCGGCGAGCTGGTAGGCCTCGCGGCCGTGTTCGCCCTCGCCGCGCAGCCGCTCGGCGCGGACGCAGGCCGCGCTCATGGCGAACAGTTCCGCGCCGATGTCCACGATCCGGCCGAGGAAGCCCTGCTTGGTCTCCATCCGGCCCTGCCAGCGGGACATGGCGTAGAAGGTGGAGCGGGCCAGCTTGCGGGCGTGCCGCTCGACGTAGCGCAGATGCCCGGACAGGTCGATGTCGCGCTTGAACTCGCTGTACGACGACGGCAGTTGCCCGGGTCCGGCGACCAGCTTCGGCAGCCACTTGGCGTAGAAGACGCCGGCGTTCGCGCCCGCCCGCGCCTTGTCCGACAGGGTCTTGTCGGGGTCGATGAGGTCGCCGGCGACCGAGAGGTGGGCGTCGACGGCCTCGCGTGCGATGAGCAGGTGCATGATCTCGGTGGAGCCCTCGAAGATGCGGTTGATGCGCATGTCGCGCAGCATCTGCTCGGTCGGCACCGCGCGCTCGCCGCGGGCCTTCAGGGACTCGGCGGTCTCGTAGCCCCGGCCGCCGCGGATCTGGACCAGTTCGTCGGCCATCGTCCAGGCCATCTCGGAGCCGTAGAGCTTGGCGAGGGCGGCCTCGATGCGGATGTCGTTGCGGTCCTCGTCGGCCATCTGGGAGGACAGGTCGAGGAGGGCCTCCAGCGCGAAGGTGGTCGCCGCGATGAAGCTGATCTTGGAGCCGACGGCCTCGTGCAGCGCGACCGGCTTGCCCCACTGCTCGCGCTCCGCCGCCCACTCGCGGGCGATCTTCAGGCACCACTTGCCGGCGCCGGCGCACATCGCGGGCAGCGACAGGCGGCCGGTGTTGAGGGTGGTGAGCGCGATCTTCAGACCGGCACCCTCGGACCCGATGCGGTTGGCGGCCGGGACGCGCACCTGGTGGAAGCGGGTGACGCCGTTCTCGATGCCGCGCAGGCCCATGAAGGCGTTGCGGTTCTCGACGGTGATGCCCTCGGCCGTGGCCTCCACGACGAAGGCGGTGATGCCGCCCTTGTGCCCCTCGGACTTCGGCACACGGGCCATGACGACCAGCAGGTCGGCGACCACCCCGTTGGTGGTCCACAGCTTGACCCCGTCGAGGACGTAGTCCTCTCCGTCCGGCACGGCCGTCGTCGCGAGGCGGGCCGGGTCGGAGCCGACGTCCGGCTCGGTGAGCAGGAAGGCCGAGATGTCGGTGCGGGCGCAGCGGGGCAGGAAGGCGTCCTTCTGCTCCTGGGTGCCGAAGATCTTCAGCGGCTGCGGGACGCCGATCGACTGGTGGGCGGAGAGCAGGGCGCCGACCGCGGGGCTGACGGAGCCGACCAGGGCGAGGGCCTTGTTGTAGTACAGCTGGGTGAGGCCGAGACCGCCGTACTTGGGGTCGATCTTCATGCCGAGGGCGCCGAGTTCCTTGAGGCCGGCGACGACCTCGTCGGGGATGCGGGCCTCGCGCTCGATGCGGGCGGAGTCGATCGTCGACTCGCAGAACTCGCGCAGTTCGGCGAGGAACGCCTCGCCGCGCCGCACGCTCTCGGCGTCCGGGAGCGGATGGGGGTGGATGAGGTCGAGCCGGAAGCGCCCGAGGAACAGTTCCTTGGCGAAGCTGGGCTTGTGCCAGTCCTGCTGCCGGGCGGCCTCCGCCACTTGGCGCGCCTCGCGCTCGGTGACGTTGGTGCGTTGGGTGGTGGGGGCGGACATGAGGCTCACCTCGCCGCGAAGAGGGATGATTGCGGACCGTTCGTTACCGATCCGTGCTACTGGATCGTTGGTACCTGAATCGGGCCGCCCCCACCACCCCTCGCGGTCCGATCGGGTCGAAGCGGGAGCGTGCCGGCGGGCACGCAAACGGCCGGCGCCCCCGCACAGTGGGCGCCGGCCGTTCTGTCCGACCTGTCCGTGGCAGGTCAGAGAGCGAGACCGGTCAGGACCAGGACACGCTCGTATGTGTAGTCGTCCATCGCGAACTTCACGCCCTCGCGGCCCACACCGGACTGCTTGGCACCGCCGTACGGCATCTGGTCGGCGCGGTAGGACGGAACGTCTCCGATGACGACACCGCCGACCTCGAGGGCGCGGTGGGCACGGAAGGCGGCCTGGACGTCGTGGGTGAACACGCCCGCCTGGAGGCCGTACTTGGAGGAGTTGACGGCGGCGAAGGCCTCGGCCTCGCCGTCCACCTTCTGCACGGTGAGGACGGGTCCGAAGACCTCCTCGCGGGCGAGGGTGGTGTCGGCCGGTACGCCGGTGAGGACGGTCGGCGCGTAGGAGGCGCCGTCGCGGTCACCGCCGGTCTGCAGGGTGGCGCCGGCCTCGACGGCCTCCTTCACCCAGGACTCGACGCGCTTGGCGGCGTCCTCGCTGACCAGCGGGCCGACGTCGGTCTTGTCGTCGCTCGGGTCGCCGGTGACCTGGGCCTCGACGGCGGCGCAGATGCGCGGGAGCAGGCGGTCGTAGACGGAGGCGTCCGCGATCACGCGCTGCACGGAGATGCAGGACTGGCCGCCCTGGTAGTTGGAGAAGGTCGCGATGCGGGTCGCGGCCCAGTCCAGGTCGGCGTCGCTCGCGAAGTCGCCGAGGACGACGGCCGCGCCGTTGCCGCCCAGCTCCAGGGTGCAGTGCTTGCGCGGCACCGAGTCCATGATCGCGTAGCCGACCTTCTCGGAACCGGTGAAGGAGATGACCGGCAGACGCTCGTCCTGGACGAGGGCGGGCATCTTCTCGTTGGCGACCGGGAGGATCGACCAGGAGCCGACGGGCAGGTCGGTCTCGGCGAGCAGGTCACCGATGATCAGGCCGGAGAGCGGGGTGGCGGGCGCCGGCTTGAGGATGATCGGGGCGCCGGCGGCGATGGCCGGAGCGACCTTGTGGGCGCACAGGTTCAGCGGGAAGTTGAACGGCGCGATGCCGAGGACGACGCCCTTCGGGAAGCGGCGGGTGAGGGCGAGCCGGCCCTGGCCACCGAGGTCGGTGTCCAGGCGCTGGGCCTCGCCGCCGTTGAACCGGCGGGCTTCCTCGGCGGCGAACCGGAACACGGAGACCGCACGGCCGACCTCGCCGCGGGCCCACTTGATCGGCTTGCCGTTCTCGGCGGAGATCAGCTGGGCGATCTCCTCGGTGCGCTCGACCAGGCGCTTGCTGACGTGGTCGAGGGCTGCGGCGCGTACGTGGGCCGGGGTGGCGGCGAAGTCTTCGCGGACGGCGTACGCGGCGGCCACGGCCTCCTCGACCTGGGCGTCGGTCGGCACGCTGACCTTGGCGACGAGCCGCCCGTCCCACGGGGAGGTGACGTCGAAGGTGTCCTCGCCGGTGACCTGGCGGCCGGCGAGCCAGAAGGCGTAGGTGGAAGTCATGTGCGAGTCCCGGCCCTTCCTCGTTGGGGGTGTTCGTTCGGTTCGTCTCCACGGTAGGGCTGGGGCACCCCGTGGTCGCTTGTCCGAGTCGTACTGGTAGGGGGCGACGATGCGCCGGTTTGGCGAGGTGGCGGGTTTCGCCTGGTGGGAGGGGGTCGGCCCGGGGTGCCGGTCGGGCTCGGAGGGTGGGGGGCCGAGGCCTCGCTAGTCGGGGGAGGTCGCCTTCAGGGCGAGCCACAGCTCCATGCGGACGTCCGGGTCGTCCAGGGAGCGGCCGAGGATCTCCTCGACCCGGCGCATGCGGTAGCGCAGGGTGTGGCGGTGGACGCCCAGGTCGGCCGCCGCCGCGTCCCACTGGCCGTGGCGGGAGAGCCAGGCGCGCAGGGAGGCGACCAGGTCGCCGCGGCCGGTCGCGTCGTGTTCGTGCAGGGCGCGCAGCAGTCCGTCGGCGAACGCCTTCACCGCGTCGTCGGCGAGCAGCGGCAGCACGGACCCCGCCGCGACCTGTTCGTGCTCCACGAAGACCCGCCCGCGTCGGCGCGCCACCGACAGGGCCTGCTCGGCCTGCTTGTAGGCGGCCGCCGCGGCGATCGGTCCGGCCGGGGCCGACAGGCCGACGACCAGTTCCTCCTCGTTCGCGCCCGTCTGCTCCGGCGCGGCACGCGCCGCCTCCAGTGCCGCCGCGTGCGCGGCGCAGGCGGCCACCGCCGCGCCCCCGTCCGCGGCCAGCACCACCAGCCGCTCCCCCTCGGGCACGATCAGCACGGCCTCCCCGGACCGGGCGGCCGCCGACTCCGCGGCCTCCGCGATGCCGCTCAGTCCGTCGCCGTCCGCGCGTGCCGCGGCGCCGGTCAGGGACTCGGCGACGATCACCCGGAACGGGGCGTCCAGCAGGCCGCCGTACAGGTCCCCGGCGACGGCGCGGGCGTGGTCCGGCTCCCCGGCGAGCAGCATGCGCAGCACGGCGGCGCCGATCCGCTGTTCGGCCTCGTGCAGGGAGCGGGAGCGTTCGGTGGTGAGGGTGAGCAGGGCGATGGCGGAGTGGAGGGCGTAGCGCTCGGCGGTGCCGAGGGCGGCGGCCGTGCCGACGGCGAGCGCGGCGCGCGGGCGGCGGCCGGTGCCCAGAGAGTGCAGTTCGACCCGGTCCTCGTGGTCGGGCCCGCCGACCACCGAGGAGGCGGGGGCGGGCCGCTCCCGCAGCCGTTCGACCTCCGCGGTGAGCCGGGCGGCCCGGCGGCCGGCCCAGTCGGGTGCGGTGGCGACGACGGCGCCCGAGGCGTCGTACAGCGCGGCCCAGCCGTCGACCTGGGAGGCGAGGGCGGTGAGCAGTCCCTCGGGGCCGGCGTTCAGGGCCTGTCTGGTCAGTTCGCGCTGGGCGGCGAAGCCCGCGGTGACCGCCCGGTACTGGTCGGCGGCGATCGCGGCGGACACGGCCTTGCTGATGGCGAGGAAGGGGGTGCGGCGGGGCACCTCCAGCAGTGGCAGCCCCTCTTGTTCGGCGGCGTCGACGAGGGCCTCGGGGATCTCCTCGTAGTTGACGCCGACCGCGAATCCGAGCCCGACGACGCCCGCGCCCACCAGCCGCTTCACATACCGCCGCATCGCCTCGGGATCCTCCGCGTCCAGCTTGAGCGCGGTGATCAGCAGCAGCTCGCCGCCCTCCATGTAGGGCACGGGGTCGGCCAGCTCGCTCACGTGCGCCCAGCGGACGGGCACGTCGAGGCGGTCCTCGCCCGCGCGCACGGTCAGTTTGAGCGCGGAGTGGTGGACGAGCGAGGCGAGGGTGACGGGCATGAGGCCTTCAGGTCGGGTGGCGGAGGGAGCCGGGCGAGGATCGTCGGGAAGGAGAATCGGTGATCGGTGTGATCTTTTGGCCGCTTCGTATGAACAGACTATGCCGATTCTGCCTCACCGTACGGTCCCGTCCCGCCAGACCGTACGGTTCCCGTCCGCCTTCGCCCGGATCGCTCCTGTGCCCCGCCTCGTACGCCTCCCTCAGCCCCGCAGATCCACGAGCAGCGGCGGCGCGTGCTCCCCCCGCACCGTCGTCAGCGACAGCACCGCGTGCCCCGGCGGCACCCCGTGCGCCAGCTCGGACGCGGACCAGCGCTCGCGCTCGACCTGACGGACGGTGACGGCGCGGGCGGTGGGCGCCTGGCCGGTGATGACGCGGCGGACCATGTGCAGGGCCTTGCCGGCGGGGGTCTCGGCGATGATCTGCCGGTCGGTGACGTCCCGGGTCTCGGTCCACTCCTTGCCCCACACCTCGGCGAAGTCCTGCCCGTCCCAGGGGGTGAGCCCGGACAGCGCCACCCGGCACCCGGTCGCGCCGAGCAGCGGACCGCGCAGCGGCCGGGGTACGTCGTCCAGGGTGCGCAGGGTGAGGACGGTGCCGGCGTTCGCGGACCGCAGCCGCTGGATGCCGCGCACGGACTCCGGCGTGACGACCCCGCTCGAGTCGTCCAGCAGCAGGCAGGCGAAGAGCGACCGGTCCTCCCGTACCGTCACGCTCGCCGTGAACTGGGCGAGCACCAGACGGGCCAGGATCCGGGAGGCGTCGGCGTGCCCGCGCTCGGGCAGGTCGATGCGGACGCGGACCGGGTGGTCGAGGGCCTTGAGCGAGAACGGCCGGGACCGGCCGGAGGTGTCGAAGAAGGCGGCGAAGGCGGGCCGGTCGAGCAGCGCGATCCGGTCGGCGAGCACCGCGCCGAGGTCCCCGGGGTGGGCCATCTGCCGCTCCCGTGCGTCGAGTTCGCGCAGCAGCGAGTCCTGCCCGGTGTCGGTGAGCGCCTTGCGCAGCGCGGCGAGCGGGCCCGGGGTGCCGTCGAGGAGCTGGCGCAGTTCGGGCACGGACGGGAAGCGGCCGTGGACCGCGCGGAACGGGCCCAGCAGCTGGGCGAGGACGGTGGTGGAGCGGCGGCTGTCGCCGCCGGGGTGCGGGTCGGCGAGGTCGCCGACGAGGGCCTCGGCGAGTATCGCGGCGGCCTCGTCGGGGTCGGTGGTGCCGCCGTAGAGGTCGAGGTCGTGGACGGACTCGGGGTGTCCGATGCGGACGACGACGTCGTACGCGTCGGCCGGCCCGAGTCCGGCGCCCGCGGCGCCGACGACCACGACGGCGGCGCGCCCGGAGAGGGCGTGCAGGCACAGCGACTCGGAGAGCGGCCGGACCAGGGTGCCGGTCTTTCCGGAGCCGGCCGGGCCGACGGCGAGCACCGAGGTGCCGAGCAGGTCGGGGCCGAGGGCGAGTCCGGCGCCGCGGTAGTGGTACGGGTTGCGCGGGTCGTCGGCGGTGGTGCCGAGCCGGACCTGTCCCGTGAGCAGGTCGTGGCGGGCGTGGCGGGCGGGCAGGTCGCGCTCGCCGGAGGGGTGCAGGCAGGCGGCGGAGCCGTCCTTGAGCACGGCGCCGGTGAAGGTGGCGAGGCTGTGGGTGCCGGAGCGCACGCCCTGCCAGGCCCGGCTGATCCGCGCGTGGTCGACGTCCCGCATGAGCCCGGCCTTCGCCTCGGTGGCCAGCCGGTCTGCGGCGTCGTGCGCGCCGGCGGCCCGCAGCTGGGGCCATTCGGCGGGGTCCTGCTCGGGCGCGGGCGCCGGCTCGACGGCGGGGCCCGCCGGGTTCCAGGCGGGCGGCCCGAAGCGCCGCCAGAGCTCGCCCCAGCGGCCGAGCCGGCCGACGACGAGCAGAATGACCAGCGCGATGAGCGTGTAGTACGAGTACCAGAGGACGGCGTTGCCGACGTGGTCGCTGTTCTGGCGCCAGGAGTCTGGGGTGAACAGCTCCAGGGGCAGCACCCACCAGCCGCCGAGGTAGCCGTTCCAGAGCAGGGACCACACCAGCCAGCCGACGAGGAACGCGATCAGCGCGCCGCTGAGCAGCTGCCGGGCCGGGGTCAGCTCGGGCTCCTGCTCGGGCCGGGGCCGGTATCCGAACCGCCAGACGCCGGGCGCGGCCTTGGGCCGGGGCGTGCGCAGCCACGTCAGGAAGGTGGTGCCGTCGGGCCTCGGTGGGGTTCCGGGGGGTGCCGAGGGCATGGGGGGCATGGGGGGTACGGCGGAGCCCTCCACGGGTGCCGCGGGGCGCGGTACCGGGTTCGCATGTGTGCCGCGCGCGTCCCGCGTCCCGTCGCTGTCCATCGCCCTGCCCCCTGACCAGCCGTTCCGTCCACCGTCAGCGAGCAATCTAACGCCCCCGCAAGGGGAGTTCACCGTTTACGCGGCCGAGGATCCCTCCCGGGCGGCGGACGGCCGTGACTCACTGTTATGTCCATCGAGGACAAGCTGCCTCGCCGACAACGCCCACATGGAGCATGCCCACCCTCCACAGCCCGTCCTAGCCTGCGAGAAAAGAGGTAAGCGTCCGTAATACCCCCCAGGAGCCCCGCATGACCGCACTTCCGCAGGAGCGCCGCGTCGTCACCGCCATTCCCGGCCCCAAGTCGCAGGAGCTGCAGGCCCGCCGCACCGCCGTGGTCGCCCAGGGCGTGGGCTCCACGCTGCCGGTGTTCGTCACCCGGGCCGACGGCGGCGTCATCGAGGACGTGGACGGCAACAGCCTGATCGACTTCGGTTCCGGCATCGCCGTGACCTCGGTCGGCGCCTCCGCCGAGGCCGTCGTACGCCGCGCGAGCGCCCAGCTCGCCGACTTCACCCACACCTGTTTCATGGTCACCCCGTACGAGGGCTACGTGGCCGTCGCCGAGGCGCTCGCGGAGCTCACCCCGGGTGACCACGAGAAGAAGTCCGCGCTGTTCAACTCCGGCGCCGAGGCCGTCGAGAACGCCGTCAAGATCGCGCGTGCGTACACCAAGCGCCAGGCGGTCGTCGTGTTCGACCACGGCTACCACGGCCGGACCAACCTGACGATGGCGCTGACCGCGAAGAACATGCCGTACAAGCACGGCTTCGGTCCGTTCGCGCCCGAGGTGTACCGCGTCCCGGTCGCCTACGGCTACCGCTGGCCGACCGGCCCGGAGAACGCGGGCCCCGAGGCCGCCAAGATGGCCATCGACCAGATGACCAAGCAGGTCGGCGCGGACAACATCGCCGCGATCATCATCGAGCCGGTGCTCGGTGAGGGCGGCTTCATCGAGCCGGCCAAGGGCTTCCTGCCGGAGATCGTGAAGTTCGCCAACGACAACGGCATCGTCTTCGTCGCGGACGAGATCCAGTCCGGCTTCTGCCGCACCGGCCAGTGGTTCGCGTGCGAGGACGAGGGCATCGTCCCGGACCTGATCACCACCGCCAAGGGCATCGCGGGCGGTCTGCCGCTCGCCGCCGTCACCGGCCGCGCCGAGATCATGGACGCCCCGCACGCGGGCGGCCTGGGCGGCACCTACGGCGGCAACCCGGTGGCCTGCGCCGGTGCGCTCGGCGCCATCGAGACGATGAAGGCGCAGGACCTCAACGCCAAGGCGAAGAACATCGAGGCGATCATGAAGGCCCGCCTCGGCGCCATGGCCGAGAAGTTCGACATCATCGGTGACATCCGTGGCCGTGGCGCCATGATCGCCATCGAGCTGGTCAAGGACCGCGCCACCAAGGAGCCGAACCCCGAGGCGGCCGGCGCGCTCGCCAAGGCCTGCCACCAGGAGGGCCTGCTGGTCCTGACCTGTGGCACCTACGGCAACGTGCTCCGCTTCCTGCCCCCGCTGGTCATCGGTGACGACCTTCTGAACGAGGGTCTGGACATCATCGAGCAGGCGTTCTCGCGCATCTGAGCGAGGGTTCCGGCTCGGACGGGGCGGCTGCGGCAGGCCGTGTGAAGAAGGTGTGCGAGGTGGATGTCGGGACGCCGTTCCGACTGCCCAAGCACGACGGCCTGCCGTAGGTTCTACCCAGATGAGAGATACACCCCGCCCACAGGGGACTGTGGGCGACTTCAGGGCGAGGCCTCCCCAGCTTCGGCCTGGTCGTGCCCTCGCGCACACAACCGGCGCCTGACGGCTCCGGGATCTCCTCACCGATCGGACGGTCGCCGCCCCAAACCCCCCGGGGCGCGCGACGTTCCGATCCGGACGGCCGCCCCGGAACCATCCCCCCTGTTCCGGGGCGGCCGACCTCCTTCCGCCCCCGCAGGACCGCACCTGCGATGCTGGGCGCCGTGTCGACCGTTCTCCGCCGCGCCCTGCTCCTGGGCGTCCCGGCCGTGCTCTTCGCCCTGTTCACCTGGCAGGTCCTGGCGCACGGCCCGCTGCTGCGCCTGGACGCCCGTGTCAGCGGGGCGCTCGTGCATCCGGACGGGTTCTCCGAGGCGCTCTCCGATCTGGGGAACATCCAGGTCGCCGTCCCGGTGCTCGTGGTCGCCCTCGGCTGGGTTCTGTGGCGCGCACGGACCGTCGGCGGCGAGCGATGGTGGCTGCCGCCGCTCGCCGCGGCGGTGCTCATGGCCCTGGTCCCGGCGGTCGTCGTACCGCTCAAGGACTGGACCGCACGGCCGGGGACCCCCGTGGTACCCCCGGCCGTCGGCTTTTTCCCCTCGGGCCACACGGCCACGGCGATGATCGCGTACGGCTCCGCGACCCTCGTCGTGCTCCCCTGGCTGCGTTCGGCCCTCGCCCGCCGCCTGCTGGTCGCGGGATGCGTGCTGCTGGTCCTCGGGGTGTCGTACGGCCTGGTCCGGCGCGGCTATCACTGGCCGCTGGACGTGGTGGCCGCATGGTGTCTGTGCGCCGTGCCGCTGACCACCCTGTCCCTCGTGCCGGGCTCGCGGCGTCCGCGTCGACCGGACGGGCGGCCGACGCGAGCACGGTGATGCCGGGCAGGGCGAGGGCCAGGACCGCGAGGACCGCGACCAGAGGCCCGGAGCGTTCCGCAAGTGCCTCCAGACATGGGGTGGTTGGAGGGGGACACTCAAATTGGTCCAGGCCGACCTTCTGGTCAAGGTGTCCGACCGCCGCCGTCCGCCCGTCCGGCCAGTCCGGCCGCCGCCTCGTGCATCGCCAGCTCCAGCAGCGCCGGATCGGTGAGCGTGCCGGAACCGTCCGGCCGCACCAGCCAGCGCACGCCCCGCCCCGCCCGGCCGGGATGCGGCACCACGATCCAGGTGCCGGACCCGGCCGTGCGGATGCCGGTACCGAGCCAGCGGGCCGCGGTGCCCGGCGGCACGAAGAAGCCCACCCTGTCGCCACCCACATCGACGAGCACCGGACCGGGCCGGCCGAGCACGCGGGTCAGCACGTCCAGGGTGGGACTGCCGAGCTCGCCCGGGAGAATGAGCACGTCCCAGGCCCTGCCGGCGGGCAGCAGGGCGACGCCGAGGGGATTGCGCTCCCACTCCCAGCGGCACGCCTCGGGATCGGGCGCGGCGGACGCCAGCCACTGAAGTGCCGTCTTCGTCCCAGCCATGAGGGGACCTCCCTAGCTCTCCTGGACGCGGTCGCGTCTGTGGGAGAGAGAGGGAGGTCACCGGAGGGCATTACGCGGGTTGCCGATTTCCTTTGAAGTGACCTGCGTCACACCGACAGGGCCCGTCGGGGCGGGCGGAGCCCAGGGCTCGCGGGGAGGCCGGGCTCAGCTGTCGAAGCCCAGTCCCAGCCGGTCCATCGTCCGCAGCCACAGGTTGCGGCGCCCGCCGTGCGCGTCGGCGTGGGCCAGCGACCACTTGGTGAGCGCGATCCCGGTCCAGGCGAAGGGTTCCGGCGGGAACGGCAGCGGCTTCTTGCGCACCATCTCCAGCCCGGTCCGCTCGGTGCGCTCCCCGGCCAGCAGGTCCAGCATCACGTCGGCACCGAAGCGCGTGGCGCCCACGCCGAGCCCCGTGTAACCGGCCGCGTACGCCACCTTGCCCTGGTGGGCGGTGCCGAAGAACGCCGAGAAGCGGGAGCAGGTGTCGATCGCGCCGCCCCAGGCGTGGCTGAAGCGGACGCCCTCCAACTGCGGGAAGCAGGTGAAGAAGTGCCCGGCGAGCTTGGCGTACGTCTCCGGCCGGTCGTCGTACTCCGCCCGCACCCGGCCGCCGTAGTGGTGGACCGCGTCGTAGCCGCCCCACAGGATCCGGTTGTCGGCGGACAGCCGGAAATAGTGGAACTGGTTCGCCGAGTCCCCGAGCCCCTGACGGTTCTTCCAGCCGATCGACGCCAGCTGGTCGGCGCTGAGCGGCTCGGTCATCAGCGCGTAGTCGTAGACCGGGACGGTGTACGAGCGCACGCGCTTGAGCAGGTTGGGGAAGATGTTGGTGCCGAGCGCGACCCTGCGGGCGCGGACCGCGCCGTACGGGGTGCGCACGGCCATCCCGGCGCCGTACGGCTTCAGGGTCAGGGCGGGCGTGTGCTCGTACACGCGCACCCCGAGCCGGAGGCAGGCCTGCTTGAGGCCCCACGCCAGCTTCGCGGGGTGCAGCATGGCCACACCCCGGCGGTCCCACAGGCCCGCCTCGAAGGTGGGCGAGTTCACCTGCTCGCGCACCGCGTCGGCATCCAGGAAGTCGATGCCGTCCGAGAGGCCGTTCTCCTCCAGCTCCCGGTGCCAGTCCCGCAGTTCCCGGGCCTGGTAGGTCTCGGTGGCGACGTCGATCTCACCGGTGCGCTCGAAGTCGCAGTCGATGCCGTGCCGGGCGACCGCGGCCTCGATCTCGTCGAGGTTGCGCCGGCCCAGCTCCTCCAGCTTGTGGATCTCGTCCGGCCAGCGGGCCAGGCCGTTGGGCAGGCCATGGGTGAGGGAGGCGGCGCAGAAGCCGCCGTTGCGGCCCGAGGCGGCCCAGCCCACCTCGCGGCCTTCGAGCAGGACCACGTCCCGCTGCGGGTCGCGCTCCTTCGCATTGAGCGCGGTCCACAGTCCGCTGTATCCGCCGCCGACGACCAGGAGGTCGCAGGTCTCGGTGCCGGTGAGCGCGGGCTCGGCGTGGGGCTTGCCAGGGTCTTCCAGCCAGTACGGGACCGGCTGGGCTTCGGCAAGAGAAGCGATCCAGTTGTCTTTGCCACGACTCATGGCGCTTGGGGCCATGATTTCAACTCCCCACAGGGTTTTACGCCGTATTACGCCTTCTGCTTGTTACGGCGATTGCTGATGACCATCGAGGTCAGGACGAACAGCACGGCGACCAGGAACATGGCCGTACCGATGACATTGATCTGGACGGGCGTTCCGCGCTGCGCCGAACCCCACACGAACATGGGGAAGGTGACGGTCGAGCCCGCGTTGAAATTGGTGATGATGAAATCGTCGAAGGAGAGCGCGAAGGACAGCAGCGCGCCCGCGGCGATTCCGGGTGCCGCGATCGGCAGGGTGACCCGCACGAAGGTCTGCACCGGGCCGGCGTACAGGTCCCGGGCGGCCTCCTCCAGACGCGGGTCCATCGACATCACACGCGCCTTGACCGCGGTGACGACGAAGCTCAGGCAGAACATGATGTGCGCGATCAGGATCGTCAGGAAGCCGAGCTGGGCGCCCATGTTGAGGAACAGGGTGAGCAGCGAGGCGGCCATGACGACCTCGGGCATCGCCATCGGCAGGAAGATCAGCGAGTTGATGGCGCCGCGGGCGCGGAAGCGGTAGCGGACCAGCGCGAAGGCGATCATCGTGCCGAGGACGGTGGCGCCGATGGTCGCCCAGACCGCGATCTGGAGGCTGATGGACAGCGAGCCGCACATGTCGGCGACGCCGCACGGGTCCTTCCACGCGTCCGTGGAGAACTGCTGCCACTCGTAGTTGAAGCGTCCCTTCGGCTTGTTGAAGGAGAACACCGTGACGATGACGTTCGGCAGCAGCAGATAGGCGAGGGTCAGAAGTCCCGCGATGACGACGAGACGGCGCTTGAGCCAGGTGACGAGGGGCATTTAGACCAGATCCTCCGTCCCGGAGCGGCGGATGTAGACCGTGACCATGGCCAGGATGGCGGCCATGAGGATGAAGGAGAGGGCCGCGGCCGTCGGGTAGTCCAGAATTCTCAGGAACTGGGTCTGGATCACGTTTCCGATCATGCGGGTGTCGGTCGAGCCGAGGAGTTCGGCGTTGACATAGTCACCGGCCGCGGGGATGAACGTCAGCAGCGTGCCGGAGACGACGCCCGGCATCGACAGCGGGAAGGTCACCTTGCGGAAGGTGGTCCACGGCTTGGCGTACAGGTCGCCGGCCGCCTCGTGCAGCCGCCCGTCGATCCGCTCCAGCGAGGTGTAGAGCGGCAGGATCATGAACGGCAGGAAGTTGTACGTCAGACCGCACACCACGGCGAGCGGGGTGGCGAGCACACGGTCGCCGGCCGTCCAGCCGAGCCAGGTGGTGAGGTCCAGGAGGTGCAGCGAGTTGAGCGTGTGCACGACCGGGCCGTTGTCGGCGAGGATCGTCTTCCAGGCCAGCGTGCGGATCAGGAAGCTGGTGAAGAACGGCGCGATCACCAGAATCATGATCAGGTTCTTCCAGCGGCCCGCGCGGAAGGCGATGGTGTAGGCCAGCGGGTAGCCGAGCAGCAGGCACAGGACGGTCGCCGCGGCCGCGTAGAACACGGAGCGCAGGAACTGCGGCCAGTACTCCTGGAGCGCGTCCCAGTAGGTCGCGAAATGCCAGGTGACCTTGTAGCCCTGCTCCAGGGAGCCCGTCTGCACGGACGTGGAGGCCTGGTAGATCATCGGCAGCGCGAAGAAGATGATCAGCCACAGGATGCCGGGCAGCAGCAGCCAGTACGGCGTGAACCGGCCGCGCCTGCGCGGGGCTTTCTTCGCCGCCTCGGCGGAGGCGAGAGGCGGGGGCGCCTCGGTGAGCGTCGACATGGTCAGGCCGCCTCTTCCTCGACGCTCTCCACGCCGGCGTCGATGTCCTGGGCGGCGTCCAGACCGAACGTGTGCGCCGGGCTCCAGTGCAGGACGACGTCGGCGCCGGGGACGAGGCGTCCGTCGCGCTCGACGTTCTGGACGTAGACCGCGAACTCGTCGCAGACCGGGGTGTCGATCACGTACTGCGTGGAGACGCCGATGAAGCTGGCGTCGGCGATCTTGCCGGTGACGCGGTTGCGGCCCTCGGGGATCTCGCCCGCGTCGTCCGCGTGGGTGAGGGAGATCTTCTCCGGGCGGATGCCGACCAGCACCTTGCCGCCGGTCGTCGTGCGGGCGGAACTACGTGCCTCGGGCAGCACCAGCTTGCCGCCGCCCGCCTTCAGCACGATGTCGTCACCGCTCTTGGAGTCGACCTCTGCCTCGATCAGGTTGGACGTGCCGAGGAAGTTCGCGACGAAGGTGGTCTGCGGGTTCTCGTACAGGTCGGTGGGGGCGCCGAGTTGCTCGACGCGGCCCGCGTTCATCACGGCGACCGTGTCGGCCATGGTCATGGCCTCCTCCTGGTCGTGCGTGACGTGGATGAAGGTGATGCCGACCTCGGTCTGGATGCGCTTGAGCTCCAGCTGCATCTGACGGCGCAGCTTGAGGTCGAGGGCGCCGAGCGGCTCGTCGAGCAGCAGCACCTTGGGGTGGTTGATCAGCGCGCGGGCGACGGCGACACGCTGCTGCTGGCCGCCGGAGAGCTGGTGCGGCTTCTTGCGTGCCTGCTCGCCGAGCTGGACCAGCTCCAGCATCTCCTCGACCTGCTTCTTCACGCTCTTGATGCCGCGTCGGCGCAGGCCGAAGGCGACGTTCTCGACGATGTCGAGGTGCGGGAAGAGGGCGTAGGACTGGAACACCGTGTTGACCGGCCGCTTGTACGGCGGCAGGTGCGTGACGTCCTGGTCACCGAGGTGGACGGTGCCCCCCGTCGGCTCCTCCAGGCCCGCGATCATGCGCAGGGTGGTCGTCTTGCCGCAGCCCGAGGCACCGAGCAGGGCGAAGAAGGAGCCCTGGGGCACGGTCAGGTCCAGCGGGTGCACGGCGGTGAAGGAACCGTAGGTCTTGCCGATACCGGTGAGGCGGACGTCGCCGCTGTGGTCTGTCGTCGTCATCGTCGTCGTCACGCCCCTGTGAGCTTCGAGAACTGCTGCTGATAGGCCGTCTCTTCCTTCTGCGTCAGGGCTCGGAAGGAGTGAGACCTGGCCTGCATGGCCTTGTCGGGGAGGATCAGCGGGTTGTTCGCCGCGTTTTTGTCGATCTTGGCAAGATACGGCTTCACTCCCGCGACCGGACTCACGTAGTTGACGTAGGCGGCGAGTTCGGCGGCCGGCTCGGGCTCGTAGTAGTAGTCGATGAGCCGTTCGGCGTTCGTCTTGTGACGCGCCTTGTTGGGGATGAGCATGTTGTCGGTCGCGGTCATGTAGCCGCGGTCGGGGATGACGTAGCCGACGTCGGGGTTGTCCGCCTGGAGCTGGATGATGTCGCCGCCCCAGGCGACGCACGCGGCAAAGTCGCCCTTGGTGAGGTCGGACGTGTAGTCGTTGCCCGTGAAGCGACGTATCTGGCCCTTGTCGACGGCCTTCTGGAGGCGCGCGATCACCGCGTCGAAGTCGTCGCCTGTGAACTTCCCCGGGTCCTTGCCCATGTCGAGCATCGTCATGCCGACGCTGTCGCGCATCTCGGTCAGGAAGCCGACGCGACCCTTGAGCTTGGGGTTGTCGAGCAGGTCGGAGACCGACTTCACTTCGATGCCGTCGAGCGCCTTCTTGTTGTAGGCGATGACGGTCGAGACGCCCTGCCAGGGGTACGAGTAGGCGCGGCCCGGGTCCCAGTCGGGGGCGCGGAACTGGTCCGACAGGTTGGCGAAGGCGTGCGGCAGGTTGGACGCGTCCAGTTTCTGGACGTACCCCAGCCGGATCATGCGGGCGGCCAGCCAGTCGGTGAGGATGACGAGGTCGCGACCGGTGTCGTGGCCGGCGGCCAGTTCCGGCTGGATCTTGCCGAAGAACTCGTCGTTGTCGTTGATGTCCTCGGTGTACTTGACCTTGACACCGGTCCGCTCGGCGAACGCGTCGAGCGTGGGATGGGTCTTGCCCTTGTCGTCCACGTCGATGTATTCGGGCCAGTTGGAGAAGTTGACGACCTTCTCCTGGTCCGAGTGGTCGTCGGCGGACACGCCGCCCTGGTTCTTGGTCGCCGCGGGGATGCCGCAGGCGCTCAGCGCCCCGATTCCGCCGACCGCGAGCGCGCCGCCGGCGGAGGCGCGCAGCAGTGACCGGCGGGTCATGGCGGCCCGGCCGCTTCGCAAGCTGCGCCGCATGGCGGCCATTTCGACCGGGTTCGGGCGGTCGGCCTCGTACTGCTCCATGCTCGTGATGCCCTTTCGGGAGGGATCGGCCTGGTGGGAGGCCGGGTCGGTTCTAGCGGTCCCCGAAGATGGTGCGGTGCCAGTCCTTCCTGGCCACCGCGGTGTTGTCGAACATTACGTGCTTGACCTGCGTGTACTCCTCGAATGAGTACGCGGACATGTCCTTGCCGAAGCCGGAGGCCTTGTAGCCGCCGTGCGGCATCTCGCTGATGATCGGGATGTGGTCGTTGATCCACACGCAGCCCGCCTTGATCTCGCGGGTGGCGCGGCCCGCCCGGTAGACATTGCTGCTCCAGGCGGAGGCGGCCAGACCGTACGGAGTGTCATTGGCCAGACGAATGCCGTCATCATCACTGTCGAAGGGCAGGACGACCAGTACCGGGCCGAAGATCTCGGACTGGACGATCTCGCTGTCCTGGGCGGCGTCGGCGACGAGGGTGGGCCGGTAGTAGGCGCCCTCCTTGAGCTCCCCCTGCGGGGCCTCGCCGCCGGTGACCACGCGCGCGTAGGCACGGGCCCGGTCCACGAAACCGGCGACGCGGTCGCGCTGGACGTGCGAGATGAGCGGCCCGAGGTCGGTGCCGGGGGCGAACGGGTCGCCCAGCCGTACGGTCTCCATCAGGGCGGCGGTCCGCTCCACGAAGGCGTCGTAGAGGGGGCGTTGCACGTACACGCGCGTGGCGGCCGTGCAGTCCTGCCCGGTGTTGATGAGCGAGCCCGCGACGGCGCCGTTGGCCGCGGCCTCCAGGTCCGCGTCGTCGAAGACCACGAAGGGGGCCTTGCCGCCGAGTTCCAGGTGGATGCGCTTGACGGTGGCGGTGGCGACCTCGGCGACCCGCTTGCCCACGGGCGTGGACCCGGTGAAGGAGGTCATCGCCACGTCGGGGTGCCCGACCAGGTGTTCACCGGCTTCCCTGCCGGTCCCGGTCACGATGTTGATCACACCGTCCGGGATGCCCGCGTCGGTGGCGGCCTGGGCGAAGAGCAGCGAGGTCAGCGGGGTCAGCTCGGCCGGCTTGAGCACGATCGTGTTGCCCGCGGCGATCGCCGGGAGGATCTTCCAGGCGGCCATCTGGAGCGGGTAGTTCCATGGCGCGATCGACCCGACGACCCCGATGGGCTCGCGGCGGACGTACGACGTGTGGTCGCCCGAGTACTCACCCGCGGACTGCCCCTGCAGATGCCGGGCGGCGCCCGCGAAGAAGGCGATGTTGTCGATGGTGCCCGGCACGTCGAACTCGCGGGTGAGCTTCAGCGGCTTGCCGCACTGCAGGGACTCGGCGCGGGCGAAGTCCTCGGCGCGCTCCGCGAGCACGGCCGCGAACCGGTGCAGGGCGTCGGAACGCTCGCCCGGGGTGGCGGAGGACCAGCCCGGGTAGGCCTCGCGCGCGGCGGCGACGGCCGCGTCGACGTCCTGCGGACCGGCCAGTTCGTAGGTGTACACCTCCTCGCCGGTGGCGGGGTCGACCACGGCGTGGGTACGGCCCGAGGTGCCCTTCGTCAGCCGGCCGGCGATGAACTGCGCGCCGTCCGCGAAGCGGTCCTGTGCGGGGAATCGTTCCGGGGTGGCGGTGCCCGGGTTGTGCATGTCGCTCTCCTCCGCCGTTCGCCCCGCCCAGGGGGGCGAGTGGCGTAGCTCCAGCTCGATTTGAGTGCCGATCCTGACAGAGCACTAGGGCGCCAACAAGTGATTCCGTTGTTGCCTTTTGGTTACGCGACGGAATCTGTCGACCAGGTGTCGAGTCGATGCGGAAAAGGACGGACGGAGTGTCAGTGGTGCGTGCCACACTCGCGTGCATGGAGACGATCAACGGAGTGGAAGCCCTGATCAGGGAGGTTCGGGCGGGGGCCCGGATCAAGTACCTCCACTTCTGGGGGCACCGCCCGCGACCCGACGGCAGGATCGGCGCGAGCTGTCTGAGCCAGTGGTGGCCGTCACCCTTCGTAGTGGACGGGGTGGAATACGCGACGGCCGAGCACTGGATGATGGCCGGCAAGGCGCGGCTGTTCGAGGACGCGCAGGCGGAGCGCCGGGTGCTGGAGGCCGGGCATCCCGCCGAGGCGAAGAAGGCGGGGCGGCTGGTCCGGGACTTCGACGAGGAGATATGGGAGCGGGAGCGCTTCGGGATCGTCGTCGAGGGCAGCGTCCACAAGTTCACGTCGGACGCCGGTCTGCGCGCGTTCCTGCTGAACACCGGGGACCGGGTGCTGGTGGAGGCGAGCCCCGTGGACCGCGTGTGGGGCATCGGCCTCGCGGCGGACGACGCCGCGGCGTCGGATCCGGAGCGGTGGAAGGGGCCCAACCTGCTGGGGTTCGCGCTGATGGCGGCGCGGGAGCGGATCCGGGGCGGGTGAGCGGGGACGGGAGGCTGGCCGTCTGAAAGGGCGGGGCGCGTCTGCGGGGGGCGGGGGCGAGGGCGGGGCGCGTCTGCGGGGGCGGGACGCGTTGCGAGGGCGGGCGCCGAGCGCGTGCGGGGAGCGTCCGCAGCGGCGGGGTGGGGGACAGCGAGGCCCGCTCGCCTCGAGAGGGAGGCGGGCGGGCCGGCAACGGCTGTTCAGCGCCGGGTCACTGGGGCAGGACCGGTGCCGACACGCTCGGGGCAGAGTTGTAGAACGGGTCGGTGTCGGAGTTGTTGTTCCTGTCGTCGTTCACGGCGGCGACGATGGCGATCACGATGAACGCGATCCCCGCGACGCCCAGGACGATGCCGATGATGCCGGTGATGAAGCCCGCCTGGGCCTGACCCCGGTTGGTGGCCTCGCCGCGGTCCGCCCGCTTCTTGCCCTTGACGCCGAGGATCACGGCGATGATGCCGAGCACCAGCGAGGGCAGGCCGTAGAAGCAGAACAGAACGCAGGACAGGATGCCCAGCACCATGGCCGCGGTGCCCATGCCGTTCTCAGGGGCCATCGGCATGCCCCAGCCGTACCCCTGCTGGCCGTACCCCTGCTGGCCGTATCCCTGCTGGCCGTACGCCTGCGGGTAGGCCGGGTAGCCGGGGTAGCCGTAGCCGCCGGATGTCGCCGTCCCCGGCGCACCGGGGCCCGTGGGGGCGACCGGCGGGGGCGGGACGGCGGGTCCGGCCCAGCCCTGCCCGGGAGCCGAGGGCGCTCCGGGCAAGCCGTAACCGGGCGTGCCCGGAGCGGCGGGAGTACCGGGGACGCCGGGCGGGCCCGGGGTGCCCGGGGCACCGGCAGGGCCGGGTGTCCCGTAGCCGGCGGACGGCATGGAGATCATGGTGGCCTGGTCGTGCACGGACGGCGGCCCCGACGGGGGCACCTGGTCCTGCGCCGGCGGCTGCTGTCCGGGCGCCTGCTCGGGCGCCTTCTTCTCCAGCGAGGGCTTGTTCTCGGGCGCCACCCACGGGTCGAAGCCCGCTCCCCCGCCCGGCTGCGTTCCGTCCGTCACGTCCCCATCCCCCTCGGTCTGATCGTCAGGTCATGGTAGATCCTCGCGGCGCAGCCACCGGGCCCAGCCCACCACCGCCCGATGCCAGCCCACCACCGCCCGGGCCCAGCCCACCACCGCCCGAGCCGGCCCACGGCCACCCGAGTCGGCCCACCGTTCCCCCGCCGCCCGTTTCCGCCGCGGGCGTCCCGACCGCCGCGCCCGACCACCACACCACCGCCCCGCCCGACCACCACACCCACCGCCCCGCCTTCCCACCGCACCCGACCAGCCCGCCACCCCGCCGCGCCGCACCCCTCCCCGCCTTCGAGCCCGCCCCCGCTCGGGCCCCGCGCCTCGGCCTAGGATGAGCCGGCATCACCGATCAGCCGATCACCCGCGCCCGCCGCACGGACCGTGCCTCCGCGGGCGCCCATCCGGGGAGGACCCTTGACCGAGCGCAGCACCGAGCCCACCGCCGAGCACGGCGCGGAAATCAGCGCCCTTCCCGCGGCCCGTGTGGGCGACCGCGATCTGCACGCCTTCGTCGCCGGACTGCCCAAGGCCGAACTGCACGTCCACCACGTCGGCTCCGCCTCCCCCCGTATCGTCTCGGCGCTGGCCGCCCGGCACACCGACTCCAAGGTGCCCACGGACCCCGAGGCCCTGGTCGACTACTTCACGTTCACCGACTTCGCGCACTTCATCGAGGTGTATCTGTCGGTGGTCGACCTCGTGCGCACCCCGGAGGACGTCCGGCTGCTGACGTACGAGGTCGCCCGGGACATGGCCCGCCAGCAGGTGCGCTACGCCGAGCTGACCATCACGCCCTTCTCCTCGACCCGGCGCGGTATCGACGAGAAGGCGTTCATGGACGCGATCGAGGACGCCCGCAAGGCGGCCGAGGCCGACTTCGGGACCATGCTGCGCTGGTGCTTCGACATCCCCGGTGAGGCCGGTCTCGAGGCCGCCGAGGAGACGGCCCGGCTGGCCACCGAGGACCGGATCCGCCCGGAGGGCCTCGTGTCGTTCGGCCTCGGCGGGCCCGAGATCGGCGTGCCCCGGCCGCAGTTCAAGCCGTTCTTCGACCGGGCGATCGCGGCCGGCCTGCACTCGGTCCCGCACGCCGGTGAGACGACCGGCCCTCAGACGGTGTGGGACGCGCTGACCGAGCTGCGCGCCGAGCGCATCGGGCACGGCACCAGCTCGGCCCAGGACCCGAAGCTGCTGGTCCATCTCGCCGAGCACCGCATCCCGCTGGAGGTCTGCCCGACCTCCAACATCGCCACCCGCGCGGTCCGCACCCTGGACGAGCACCCGATCAGGCAGTTCACCGAGGCCGGCGTGCTGGTCACGATCAACTCGGACGACCCGCCGATGTTCGGCACCGACCTCGACAACGAGTACGTGGTGGCCGCCCGTCTGCTGGGCCTGGACGAGCGGGGCGTGGCCGGCCTCGCGAAGAACGCCGTCGAGGCGTCCTTCCTCGACGAGGCGGGCAAGGCGCGGATCGCGGCCGAGATCGACACGTACACCGACACCTGGCTCGCCCCCTGAAGGCCGGGGCCGCGGTCACAATGGGGGCCATGCAGACCGTGACTGCCGTCGCCCACCGCGGCGACCCCTATCTCTTCCGCGAGAACACCCTCGACTCCCTGCGGTGCGCGCTCGAACGGGGCGCGGACGCGGTCGAGATCGACGTCCGGCTCACCCGCGACGGCGTCCCCGTACTGCTGCACGACGAGACGTTGAAGCGGCTGTGGGAGGTCGACCGGCCGCTGTCCGCGTTGTCGGCCGAGGAGGTGCGCGGGCTGACGGACGGAGGCGTGCCGACGCTGGCACAGGCGTTGGCGGCGACGGACGGCAGCCGGGTGATGGTGGACATGTGCGGCCGGGTCGACCGGCGGGTCGCGGAGCGGGTCGTGGACGTCGTCCGGCAGGAAGGCGCCGGGGAGCGGGTGTACTACACGGCGGAGGCCGAGGCCATGCTCGCCGTCCGCGCCGCCGACCCGGCCGCCGAGATCGCCCTGACCCGCAAGACCCTGGCCCCGCCCCGGGCCGGGATGCTGGAGGCGGTGAAGCCCCGCTGGCTCAACTACCGCTTCTCGCTGGTCGACCGGGATCTGGCGGCCCGTGTCCACCACGACGGCTATCTGCTGTCGGTGTGGACCCCGGACACGCGCCGCTCGATGCGCCGCCTCCTCGACCTGGGCGTCGACTCCGTCACCACGAACCGGATCAACGCCTTGCAGACGCTCAGGCAGCCCTAGGGGGTGCCGCTCCCCTTCCCCCCTCCGGCCCGGCGCGGCACAGCGCCCGGCCGGGTGGGCGGGTCGGTGGTCACCGGCGCGTGCCGCGCTCACCGCTCCCTGTGTCGTCGCTCCGTTCGCCCTCCGCCTGGGACGGCTGGGTCCTCGGGACGTCGGGGTGCTGTTCGGGCACTGAGCGCTCACCGGTCTCGTCGCGCTCGCCCTCTGCCTGCGAGGGCGTACGCGAGTACCACGTGTCGTAATCCGAGGCTCCGGATTTCATGACGGGCCTCCTTCGTCGCTCCCCTCCATGCTCCCTCTCCACGCGCGTCACGGCGAGACGGGTTCGAGCCGGTGGTCCGTCGCGGTCAGCGCCTCCAGCCGCTTGATCTTCTGCCGTACGACGTACAGCGGGATGACCCCGAACACCCCGAACGACATGTCGATCACGGTCCACCAGAAGGGGATCCCGCGCACCGGTCCGCAGATCAGCGCGAGCGGGATGATTCCGGCGCAGGCGATCATGCCGAACTCGACGACCCAGATGTTGCGGACGGGGTCGCGGTAGGGCCCGTAGAAGGCGACCGCGATGACGAGGTGCGCGAAGGCCAGCCAGTCCGTGCCGTACAGCACGAAGGGGTACTCGGCGTCGACGGCGTCCAGCCCCTGACGCACCCGCGCGATCCAGTCCGTCAGCGCCGGCAGATGCTCCGGCACGGACAGGGCGCGCAACACGTCCTCGGTCCAGTGGAGTTCGTGCACCAGCGGGAAGGCGGTGGCCCCGCTCAGCACGAGACACACGACGAAGAAGGCCAGCCAGGCGCGTATGCCCTTGAGTTGGGCGGCTCTGTCGCTCATGGCAGGAGCGTACGCCCGGAATTGAACATGTTCAAAACACGTGCACGCACCCCGCGAGGGGCGCTGGTCGCAGCGCCCCTGAGGTGCCCCGCCCTTCACGGGGCCGGTGGTGTCGGGTCAGGCCATGGAGACCGCGCACTTGCCGCGGTCGGCCTTCATGGGGCCGGCGGCGCTGGGCCGGACCTCGAAATCGAAGATGGAGGTGGGGATGTACAGCGAGCAGCAGGCGTTGGGGATGTCGACGATGCCGCTGATGCGTCCTTCTATGGGGGCGGAGCCGATCAGGAGGTAGGCCTGCTCCCCGCTGTAGCCGAACTTCTTGAAGTACTCGACGGCGTTGAGGCAGGCCCTGCGGTAGGCCAGCGTCGCGTCCAGGTAGAAGTTCGTGTCCGTGTCGTGGTCGACGGAGATTCCGATGAAGGTGAGGAACTCCGTGTACCGCGGTTCGACGTTGCCCGGGACGAACACCGGGTTGGTGGAGATGCCGTACGTCTCCATGCCGCCCTTGATCAGGTCGACGTGGAAGTCGACGAAGCCGCCCATCTCGATGGCGCCGCAGAAGGTGATCTCGCCGTCGCCCTGGCTGAAGTGCAGGTCGCCTCCGGAGAGCTTGGCGTCCTTGACGTGTACGGGATAGAAGACCCTCGATCCCCGCGTGAAGTTCTTGATGTCCTGGTTGCCTCCGTTCTCACGGGCGGGCACCGTGCGGGCGCCTTCCTCGCGGATGCGCTGCGCGAGGTCGCCGGTGGCCGTGCCGGCGAGCGCGTTGTTGGCGTCCGGCGGTACGGCGAGCGGCGGGACCCGGTTCGGATCGGTGTCGATCAGCGCCTTCTCGCGCGCGTTCCAGCGGCTGAGCATCTCGGCGGACGGGGCGGTTCCGAACAGCCCGGGGTGGGTTATTCCGGTGAAGCGGATGCCGGGCAGGTGGCGGGAGGCCGCCTGCTGGCCGTGGAAGTCCCATATCGCCTTGTAGGCGTCCGGGAAGTAGTCGGTCAGGAAACCTCCGCCGTTGGCCTTGGCGAAGATGCCGGTGTAGCCCCAGCTCTGGCCTGCCGCGTCCCCGGACTGCTGGGGCACGGGGCCGAGGTCGAGGAGGTCGACGACGAGCAGGTCGCCCGGCTCGGCACCCTCCACGCCTATCGGGCCGCTGAGCATGTGAGGGATGGTCAGGTCGATGTCCCGTACGTCGTTGGCGGAGTCGTTGTTGCCGACCTGGCAGTCGGTCCAGTCACGGCACTCCATGCGGAACTCCGCTCCCGGCTTCACCATGGCGACCGTGGGGACGTCCGGATGCCACCTGTTGTGTCCGGGGACGTCCTGATCACGCATCGACTTGCTCTGGTCCACATTGAAGATGACTTCGGGCATGACAGCTTCCTCGTTGTTTTCGATCGGGTCACGCGGTTGCACCCGGGCCGACCTGGGTCGGCTGCCGCGACGACTGGGTGAGTGGCCACAGCGCCCCGAACACCACCACGGCGAAGGCGCCCAGTGCGATGGCGGTCTCGTCGGGGTGCTTCCAGTAGCCGGAGAGCAGCAGAGCGGCGGGGATCACACCGGTGACCCAGCCCTCGATCGCCGTGACCCAGCCGACGTAGACGCGGAGCCTGTCCTTCTTGAGTCCGAGCAGCAGGAAGAACAAGAACCACAGGAATGCCCAGTAGAGCCAGATGGCTCCGAACGGGTAGTCCTTGAAGAGGTGGAAATTGGCGAACGAGTACCCCAGGGCGACGATGGCCACAAAGAGTGAGTAATAGCCGACACCGTCGGATTCGATGCCGGCCAGAAGGCAGATACCCACATAGAGGTAGGTAAAGCCGAACAGATAGATTCCGGACGCCGCCAATATTTTTTTCGGGTCGTTGTCGGCGACGAAGATGAGGTACGTCGGCGTCAGCACCTGGAGTGCACCGACGAAAAGGTTGAACACTCCTCCTGACCGGGCGTCGAACATTTCCAGGAGCATCAGCCCGTTCATGAAGAGCACCGCACCGACGAAGAGCAGTCCCACGTTTGCCACAGGGACGCACCTCCTAAGTCCGTGTGGGGAGGACGTCCGTGTCCGGATGTCGACGCATGAAACGTATCGCCGTGTCGACCACCGCCCTCAGGGGCGCGGCAACCGGGAGAGCGCGGGGTGCGGTTGCCTGCGCGGCCGCCCGCCGGGAGGCACCTCGGAAACCACCGCCGGAGCCTCGCGGGACTGTTCCTCGCGGGCATGGAGCGCCGTGACCGCGGGCGAGGTCCGCGCAATTCCGGGGGCAGAGAACACACGCCGTGCGGCGCCCGCGCAAACAGGGCAGTCCCAGGATTTGGGTGCAGTCCCGATCGGCAACTTCACGTCGAACGTCCCGCAGCTTCTGCATAGATATTCGTAGGTTGCCATCAGCGACCTCCGGCGCCTTTTTCCTCCCTTCCAGGAGACGTCTCGTAAAACCCCGTGTCAAGCGGACGAGGACGGCATGGAGAACGCCGCACGGGCGTCACTGAAACGCGTGCCGATAAAATCGCCGTACCGAGGCCGTGGCGACGCATTCGAGTCGCGACCACCGGCTCATGAGGGGAGCGACGCCGTGGGTGAGGCGCGTCGACTCGCGGACACCCGGCGCCGGCATGCGCACGTGCTCATCGCCGTCGCCGCGGGCGGGGCGGCGGGCGCCTGCGCCCGGTACGCGGCGGCGTTGCTGTGGCCGACCGGCGCGGCGGCGTTCCCCTGGACCACGCTGTGCGTGAACGCGGTGGGATGTCTGATCATCGGCGCGTTCATGGTGGCGGTCACCGAGGTGTGGGCCGCACCCCCGTTGCTGCGCCCGTTCTTCGGCACCGGGGTCCTCGGCGGCTTCACGACCTTCTCCACATACTGTGCCGACATCGAGCGCCTGGTGCGCGAAGGCCGGGCCGGCGTCGCCCTGACGTACCTGGCGCTGACCGTGGTGGCGGCGATGGCCGCCGTGACGATCGGCGTGGTCGGCGCCCGCACACTCGTCCAGGTGATGAGGGGATCAAGATGAGACTCAAGGGTCGCGCGCTACATCTGACGATCTTCGTCGATGACACCGACACGTGGCATCACAGGCCTCTGTTCACGGAGATCGTGCACCGTGCCCACCGGGCCGGGCTGGCCGGGGCGACCGTGTTCCGCGGCGTGGAGGGGTTCGGGGCGGGTTCGGTCGTCCATACGACACGGCTGCTGTCCATGGCCGACGACCTGCCGGCGGTGGTCGTCATCGTCGACGACGCGGACCGGATCCGCGCCTTCCTGTCGGAGCTGGAGGAGTTGCCCATCGAGGGCCTCGTCGTCGTTCAGGAGGTCGAAGTGATCCACTACGAGGGCCGCAAGGCCGACAACCCATGAGGTTCCTGCTCGTCGCACTCGGCGGCGCCGTCGGCGCCCCCTTGCGGTACCTCACGGACCGGATGGTCCAGGCCCGCCACGACACCACCTTCCCCTGGGGCACCTTCGCCGCCAATGCCGGCGGGTCGATGATCCTGGGCGTGTTGACCGGTGCGGCGCTCTCCGGGGCCGCCTCGCAGGATGTGCAGCTCCTCCTGGGTACCGGCCTGTGCGGTGCTCTGACCACGTACTCCACGTTCTCCTACGAGACTCTGCGGCTGGCCGAGGCCGGGTCGCGCTTCTTCGCGGCGGTCAACGTGGTCGCCTCGGTCATCGCCGGACTCGGTGCCGTCTTCGTCGGCCTGGCCCTCGCGCAGGCCGTGTTCGGATAGCCGGCCGTGCTCGCGTCGGCGGCCGCCGTACGCCCCGGGCGCCCGAACTCCCGCCGCCGGACCGATGAAAGCAGCCGCATGCCTATCCAGTAGCCCTTTGTCGCACGGTCGGCGGGGATTGAAGCACCGACAGTCGCTCGACTAAAATTGCAACTTCCTCGGTGTCAGGCTCCGTTTACCGGTTCAGCGGCCTCACCGACGGAGGACGACCATGGCAAAGATTCTTGCGGTGCTCTATCCCGATCCCGTGGGCGGTTACCCCCCGGACTACGCCCGCGACGAAATTCCCAGCATCACCGGCTATCCGGGCGGACAGACCGCACCGACCCCGCAGGCCATCGATTTCACCCCGGGACAGCTCCTCGGCTGTGTCTCGGGCGAACTGGGACTGCGCGGTTTTCTGGAGGACCGAGGCCACACCTATGTCGTGACCAGCGACAAGGAAGGGCCCGACTCCACCCTGGACCGCGAGCTGGCCGACGCCGACGTGGTGATCTCGCAGCCCTTCTGGCCCGCCTATCTGACCCCCGAGCGGATCGCCGCGGCTCCCCGGCTCAAACTCTCGATCACCGCGGGCATCGGCTCGGACCACGTCGACCTGCCGAGCGCCATCGACCACGGCATGACGGTGGCGGAGGTGACGTTCAGCAACAGCATCAGCGTGTCCGAACACGCGGTCATGCAGATCCTCACCCTGGTGCACGACTACATGCCGGCCCACGAGTGGGTGACCGCCAAGAAGGGCTGGAACATCGCCGACAGCGTCTCCCGCTCCTACGACATCGAGGGCATGGACGTCGGCGTCCTCGGCGCCGGCCGTATCGGCCAGGCCGTGCTGCGCCGCCTCAAGCCGTTCGCCGTCCGCCTGCACTACCACGACGTGCACCGGCTGCCCGAGGAGGTCGAGCGGGAACTCGGGCTGACCTGGCATCCCGACGTGCGCTCGCTGGCCTCCGCGGTCGACGTGCTCTCGATCCACGCTCCGCTGCATCCGGGGACGCGGAACCTCTTCGACGAGGACATGATCGGCGCCATGAAGCGGGGTGCGTACATCGTCAACACCGCACGTGCGCTCATCGTCGACCGGGACGCCGTGGTGCGGGCTCTCGAGAGCGGGCAACTGGCCGGTTACGCCGGTGACGTCTGGTATCCGCAGCCGCCACCGCCGGACCACCCGTGGCGCACCATGCCGCACGAGGCGATGACGCCCCACGTGTCCGGCTCGACCCTCTCCGCACAGGCCCGCTACTCGGCCGGTGCCCGGGAGATCCTGGAGTGCTGGCTCGACGGCCGCCCCATCCGCTCGGAGTACCTGATCGTCGAGGGCGGCGGGCTCGCCGGAACGGGAGCGCGCTCCTACACCGTCGCCGGATAACGAATAACGCCACCGGACCCAGCGGCAGTAAATCAGCAGAAGATCCCTGAAGAAGATCCGGCGGAGATCCACTGGAGATCCCACAGAGATCCACCGGATGAATTCCCCTCGCGCCTGTGAGCGGATTCACCCCATAGCCCCTGGACTGGTCCACCCCATACCCTTAGCGTCCTTAAATAGATTGTTTTTCCCATATGCGTAGGAACCGGCGCCGCGCATACTGTCTTGCACACACGACCAAGGGTGCACGCCGGAAAGTGGAAGGTGGATCAGTGAGCAGCATGGACGCCGTATGGGTTCGGGGCGTGAATGGCATTCAGTTGCATCACGTGACCGATCTTCAGGATGCCGGCAGGTTTCTGGGCAACGCCGCGATGGCGCTGCGGGCCGCGCACGTGAGGACCGGCACCGACCACTTCTCCGGCATCGCCGCCGAGCTCAAGAGCCTGACGGAGCGCGTGCGCGAGCTCGAGGACGAGGCACGGTCGAAGATGCACGACCTGCACTCCACCGATCCCGAGCGGTTCGCCCGTTGCCGGGACGGCCACGAGCCGTGGCCCGGCGAGATCCCGGCGGGGTTCATTCCGCGCCACACCTGCAAGGACGAGTGCCTGTACCACGACCACGACGTCCTGGACGCCCTCATGCAGTGCACCTGCGGCCGGCCGCCGTGCCAGGCCTGCGAGATCGGCGGGAAGCTCTGACGGAGACGGGCGGAAAGCTCTGACGCAGACGACGGGCGGGCACCGGTGATCGGTGCCCGCCCGTCCACGTGTGGGCGTACGGCGCTCGGGCCGGTTTCACGCTCTCCTGGGGCTGCGCCGAGGAGGCGGCGGAACTCGCCGCCCGGCTCGCCGCCCAGGACCCACTCCCGTGGCCGGCCCCCCTACCCGTACTCGGGCTGCTACAGCCCCTACAGCCCCACGATCTTGTTCCAGCGCTGCGCGTACTCCACCCGCTCCGCGGACGTGATGTCGCGGGCGATGGCGAGGCGCCCTCGCATGGTGTCGTCCGGGAAGATCAGTGGGTTGTCGGCGAGGGCGGCCGTGTCCTTGTCCTTGGAGGCGGCCAGGACGTCCCTGGCGGCGGGGACGGGGCAGACGTAGTTGACCCAGGCGGCGAGCTTCGCGGCGGTCTCGGGGGCGTAGTAGTAGTCGATCAGGCGCTCGGCGTTGGCCTTGTGGCGGGCGCGGTCGGGGATCATGAGGGAGTCCGACCACAGCTCGGCGCCCTCCTCGGGGACGACGAAGCGGATGTCGGGGTTGTCCGCCTGGAGCTGGATGACGTCGCCGGAGTAGGCCTGGCAGGCGAGGACGTCGCCGCTGACCAGGTCCTTGGTGTAGTCGTTGCCGGTGAAGCGGCGGATCTGGCCCCGGTGGATCTCCTTCTCCACCTGGTCGCAGACGTGGTGGAAGTCGTCCGCCGTCCACTTGGTGATGTCGACGCCGTTGCCCTGCATCAGCAGCGCGAACGACTCGTCGAGGCCGGACAGGAGGGTGACCCGGCCCTTGAGGTCGTCGGCCCAGAGGTCGGAGACGTGCCGGATCTCGCGGCCCAGCTTGCGGCGGTTGTAGGCGATACCGGTGATGCCCGACTGCCAGGGAACCGTGTGCAGGCGGCCCGGGTCGAAGGCGGGCGAACGGAGCAGCGGGTCGAGGTACTTCGCCACGTTCGGCTGGTGGGCCCGGTCCATCCGCTGCACCCAGCCGAGGCGCACGAACCGCGCGCACATCCAGTCGCTGATGACGATCAGGTCGCGGCCGGTGGACTGGTGGTTCATCAGGGCGGGGCTGATCTTGCCGAAGAACTCGTCGTTGTCGTTGATCTCCTCGGCGTAGTCGACGGAGATCCCGGTGCTCTCGCGGAACGCGTCCAGCGTGGGCCGCTTGTTGGGGTTGTCGTCGTCGGTGTCGATGTACAGCGGCCAGTTCGCCCAGGTCAGCTTCTTGTCGGTGGCGGACTCGTCGCGTACGGCCCGGTCGGCGGGCTTCACGTAGGCCGCGGGCACCCCGCAGCCGGCCAGAGCGCCGAGGGCGGCGGTGCCGCCGAGCGCACGCAGCAGGGAACGGCGGGACACGGGACGCGGAAGCGAGGATGTCTGGGGCACCAACGAAGGATGCCGCGCCGCCGCACGCAGCGACAATCGACGCTGCGTCAAGCACGCCGAGTGGGACCCGACACCTTGTCGATCACAGCCGCACAGTACGGAGAACCCTCGCGCGGCACGAAGAAGCGGCCCCGGACGGGGAGGTGAACCCGTCCGGGGCCGCACATTCGGGGCCGGCTCACGCCGACCGCCCGGAGCCGGGAAGGCCCGGCTCCTTTGACTCCTACGAGTCCAGCGACGTCATCACGTGCTTGATCCGCGTGTAGTCCTCGAACCCGTACGCCGACAGGTCCTTGCCGTAGCCGGACTTCTTGAAGCCGCCGTGGGGCATCTCGGCGACCAGCGGGATGTGGGTGTTGATCCACACGCAGCCGAAGTCCAGCTTCTTGGACATGCGCATCGCGCGGCCGTGGTCCTTGGTCCACACGGAGGACGCGAGGGCGTACTCGACGCCGTTGGCCCACTCGACGACCTGGTCCTCGTCGGTGAAGGACTGGACGGTGATGACCGGGCCGAAGACCTCGTTCTGGATGATCTCGTCGTCCTGGTGCAGGCCGGAGACGACCGTCGCCGCGTAGAAGTAGCCCTTGTCGCCGACCTGGTGACCGCCGGCCTCGACCTTGGCGTGGGCGGGCAGCCGGTCGATGAAGCCGGACACCTGCTTGAGCTGGTTCGGGTTGTTCAGCGGGCCGAAGGCGACGTCCTCGTCGTCGGGCTGACCCGTCTTCGTCTCCGCCGCGGCCTTCGCGAGCGCCGCCACGAACTCGTCGTGGATGGACTCGTGGACCAGGACGCGGGTCGCGGCCGTGCAGTCCTGGCCGGCGTTGAAGTAGCCGGCGCCCGCGATGCCCTCGACGGCCGTGGCGATGTCGGCGTCCTCGAAGACGACGACCGGCGCCTTGCCGCCCAGCTCCAGGTGGACCCGCTTGACGTCCTTGGAGGCGGACTCGGCGACCGAGATGCCCGCGCGGACCGAGCCGGTGATGGAGGCCATCGCCGGCGTCGGGTGCTCGACCATCTGGCGGCCGGCCTCACGGTCGCCGCAGATGACGTTGAAGACACCCTTGGGGAGGATCGAGCCGATGATGTCGGCGATCAGGACCGTCGAGGCGGGGGTCGTGTCCGAGGGCTTCAGGACGACCGTGTTGCCCGCGGCGATGGCCGGGGCGAACTTCCACACGGCCATCATCATCGGGTAGTTCCACGGCGCGACCTGGGCGCAGACGCCGACCGGCTCGCGGCGGATGATCGAGGTCAGGCCGTCCATGTACTCGCCGGCCGAGCGGCCCTCGAGCATACGGGCGGCGCCCGCGAAGAAGCGGATCTGGTCGACCATCGGCGGGATCTCCTCGTCCCGCGTGAGCCCGGCCGGCTTGCCGGTGTTCTCCACCTCGGCCGCGATGAGTTCCTCGGCGCGCTCCTCGAACGCGTCCGCGATCTTCAGGAGGGCCTTCTGCCGCTCGGCGGGGGTCGCGTCGCGCCAGGCCGGGAAGGCCGCGGCGGCGGCCGCCATCGCGGCGTCGACGTCCGCCTGCCCGGACAGCGGCGCGGTCGCGTACGCCTCACCCGTCGCGGGGTTGACCACCTCGGTGGTCCGTCCGTCGGCGGCGTCCCGGAACTCACCGTCGATGTAGTTGCGCAGACGACGCAGCTCGGTGCTCACTGCCGGCCTCCTGATCTGTTCGAGGGTTCGATCTCTGCAGCGTGTGCGGCCCGTGTGGCCGTCCAGTCGCTGAGACACCCCAACACTAGTCGGCCGACCCACGTTTTCAACACCCCTGACGCCACTACTTCTGCGAAATCCGCAAGCTTCGGAGCCTGAAACAACGAATTTCATCGCTCGGGCCTTGCGAAACTGTCGAGGTCTCGTGCACAGTGAGGTCGTGGCCAGTCGAAGCGCAGACCAGAGGGACTCGTCCCGCGAGTCCAGGAGCGGCACTCCTACGTTGGATGCCGTCTCCCTCGCCATCATTCAGCAGCTCCAGGAGGACGGCCGTCGGCCGTACGCCGCGATCGGCAAGGCCGTCGGCCTGTCGGAGGCGGCCGTGCGCCAGCGCGTCCAGAAGCTGCTGGACCAGGGCGTGATGCAGATCGTCGCCGTCACGGACCCGCTCACCGTGGGCTTCCGCAGGCAGGCGATGGTCGGGATCAACGTCGAGGGCGATGTCGAGTCGATCGCGGACGCGCTGACCGGCATGTCGGAAGTCGAGTACGTGGTGATGGCCGCGGGCTCGTTCGACATCCTCGCGGAGATCGTGTGCGAGGACGACGACCACCTGCTGGACGTCATCAACAAACGCATCCGGGCGCTGCCCGGCGTGCGCTCCACCGAGAGCTTCGTGTACCTGAAGCTGAAGAAGCAGACCTACATGTGGGGAACCCGATAACCGTGACCCAGAAGGACCTCAGCCGCACCGCGTACGACCACCTGTGGATGCACTTCACCCGCATGTCCTCGTACGAGAACTCCCCCGTCCCGACCATCGTCCGGGGCGAGGGCACCTACATCTACGACGACAAGGGCAAGCGCTACCTCGACGGTCTCGCGGGCCTCTTCGTGGTCCAGGCCGGTCACGGCCGCACGGAACTCGCCGAGACCGCCTTCAAGCAGGCCCAGGAGCTCGCCTTCTTCCCGGTGTGGTCCTACGCCCACCCGAAGGCCGTCGAGCTGGCCGAGCGCCTCGCGGACTACGCCCCGGGCGACCTGAACAAGGTCTTCTTCACCACCGGCGGTGGTGAGGCCGTGGAGACCGCCTGGAAGCTCGCCAAGCAGTACTTCAAGCTGCAGGGCAAGCCGACCAAGTACAAGGTCATCTCCCGCGCGGTCGCCTACCACGGCACCCCGCAGGGCGCCCTGTCCATCACCGGCCTGCCGGGCCTGAAGGCCCCGTTCGAGCCGCTGGTGCCGGGTGCGCACAAGGTGCCGAACACCAACATCTACCGCGCCCCGATCTTCGGTGACGACCCGGAGGCCTTCGGCCGCTGGGCCGCCGACCAGATCGAGCAGCAGATCCTGTTCGAGGGCCCCGAGACCGTCGCCGCGGTCTTCCTCGAGCCCGTGCAGAACGCCGGCGGCTGCTTCCCGCCCCCGCCCGGCTACTTCCAGCGCGTGCGCGAGATCTGCGACCAGTACGACGTCCTGCTCGTGTCGGACGAGACCATCTGCGCCTTCGGCCGCCTGGGCACGATGTTCGCCTGTGACAAGTTCGGCTACGTCCCGGACATGATCACCTGCGCCAAGGGCATGACCTCGGGCTACTCCCCGATCGGCGCCTGCATCGTCTCCGACCGCCTGGCCGAGCCGTTCTACAAGGGCGACAACACCTTCCTGCACGGCTACACCTTCGGTGGCCACCCGGTGTCCGCCGCGGTGGGCATCGCCAACCTCGACCTGTTCGAGCGCGAGGGCCTCAACCAGCACGTGCTGGACAACGAGGGCGCCTTCCTGCAGACCCTGGAGAAGCTGCACGACCTGCCGATCGTCGGCGACGTCCGCGGCAACGGCTTCTTCTACGGCATCGAGCTGGTCAAGGACAAGGCCACCAAGGAGTCGTTCAACGACGAGGAGACCGAGCGCGTCCTGTACGGCTTCCTCTCCAAGGCGCTCTACGACAACGGCCTCTACTGCCGTGCCGACGACCGCGGCGACCCGGTCATCCAGCTCGCCCCGCCGCTGATCTCCAACCAGGAGACCTTCGACGAGATCGAGCAGATCCTGCGCTCCACCCTCACGGAGGCGTGGACGAAGCTCTGATCATCCGGCTGGATGATCGGCACCGGCCCCGGCGCCCTCCGTTCGAGTGAGAACGGAGGCCCGGGGCCGTGTGCTGTCCGGCCTCGTGTCCGGCTCCTGCCTAGCGTGCCAGTGACCGATCAGCCCAGCCTTCGTTCCCCCATACGAGGGACGAGGCACGGGAAAAACGGATCAGAACCGAGGTGTACGCCATGGAGGCCCCGCCGGACAACGACGTGCTCTGGGCACGCTCCCTGCACTACAGACACCCCGACGGCTCGCCCGGGATCACCGGGGTCTCGCTCGGTGTGCAGCAGGGCGAGATCCTCGCCGTCAGCGGGCCGCGCGGCAGCGGCAAAACGACTCTGCTGCGTTGCCTGTCCGGTCTCGCCCGGACGCAGCGCGGCGAGGTCTGGTTCAACAGCTCGCCCGTGCACACCCTGGGCCCGATGGCCCGTGAGCGGCTGCGCCGCGACCGGTTCGGCTGGATCGACCCGGCCCCCGCGCTCGTACCGGAACTGAACGTCTGGGAGAACGCCGCGCTCCCCCTGATGCTGCGCGGCACCAGCCGCCGCCGCGCCAAGGTCGCCGCCCTGGAGTGGCTGGAGCGCCTGGACGTCGGCGACCGCTCCCGCAAGCGCCCGCACGAGCTGCTGCACGCGGAGCGCCAGCGCGTGGCCATCGCCCGCGCCCTCGCCACCGGGCCCACGGTGCTGTTCGCCGACGAGCCGACGGCCCCGCTGCACCGCGCCGACCGCGGGCACGTGCTGCGCACGCTCACCACGGCCGCCCGCTCGCACGGCATCACCGTCGTCCTCGCCACGCACGACGCCGACACCGCCGCCCTCGCCGACCGCGCGATCGCGATGCTGGACGGGCGGCGCGTGAACACCGTGCACCTGCCGGAGGTTCCCGAGACGGAGGGCCGGGCCGCGTGCTCGCTCTCCGCCTGACCCGTGCCCGGCCCGCCGTGCAGCTGCGCCGCCTGCTGGTGGCCGGGGCCTCGGCGGGCACCGGCTTCCTCCTGCTCGGCACCCTCGGCTACGCCATGGGCCACCCCCAGACGCCGGGCGCGGCGGTGCTGCGCCTGGCCTGGTGCGTGGTCCCGATCGCCGCCACGGTGTACCTGGCGCTCGCGGTGGCCCGCACGGACCCCGGCACCCGGCCCCGCCCCGGGCTCTCCGCCGTGGGGCTCGGCCCCGGCCGCCTGATGGCGATCTCGTGTCTGACCACGGCGCTGGCCTGCGCCCTGGGCTCGACGCTCGCCCTGCTGGTCTTCCTGCACCTGCGCGGCGACCTGGACGGCATGCCCTTCGACGGCGCGGCCGCCCAGCTCCTCGCCTCCGAGCAGTCCCTCCCGGTCGCGGCGACCCTGACCCTGCTGGCCCTGGTCCCGATGGCCGCCTCGGCGGCCGTGGCGCTCTCCCTGCGTCCGAGGGACCCGCGCCCGGCGGTCAGGGGGGCGCGGGGATTCGGCCGCTTCGGGTCGTACGGTCGCACGTCGGGGCGCGACACGTTCGGGTCGTACGGCAGGTTCGGGGCTCGGTGGTACACGGTCGTACGGCAGAAGTCGGCCACGTCCCGGACGACGGCCGGGGCCGGCACCGACCCGGAACCCGATCCCCAGGACGGCGCTGTCGGTGACGGCGGCGACGAGGCCCCCGGCACCGGCGCCCCTGAGGCGGTCGTCGACTGGTCCGGCGTTCTCCCGGCCCCCGCGCCGGCGCGCGAGGTACCGGCGGGGCTCCCCTGGGGCATCGCCCTGCTCGCCGCCGGGCTCGCCGTGCAGGCCTACGCCGGCCGCTCCACCCCGACGCCCGAGCTCACCGACCTTCCCGTCGAGGCGGTCGCGGTGCTGGCCGGCTGGATCGTCACCGCATTCGGACTGGTCCTGGCCGCGCCGGGGCTCACGTACCTGTGCGGGCGGCTCCTTCAGTCGGCCGCCCCGGGTGCGCTCAGGCTGCTGGCGGGCCGGGTGCTCATGGCGGAGGCGGCGCGCATCGGCCGCCCGCTGGGCGTGGTCTGCGCGGTGGCCTCCGCCACCTTCGCCATGACCGCCCGGTACGACGGCTTCACCCCCTCCTTCGGGCCGCTGACCACACTCGGTCTGCTGGTGGTCTCCGGCTGCACGCTGGCGACCCTGCTGACGGCCGCCGTCGAGGCCCGCCAGTCGCGCGCCGACACCACCGCCGCCCTTCTGCGCCTGGGCGCCCCGGCCACGATGCTGCGCAGCGCCGCCGCCCTCCGCGCGGGCGCCCTGCTCGCCCTCTTCGTCCCGCTCACGCTGGTGATCGCGAACCTGGCCGTGCTCGCGCGCTGAAGTTGTCCGAAAAAAATTTTGCGGGCCGCCGATGATTTTCACGGCGGCCCGGCGTCTATCCAAGCGAACGACGACAAGCGCACGGACCACAGGGAGTGACCCTCGATGTACCAGCAGATGATCTTCGTGAACCTGCTCACCAACGACGTCGCCGCCACGAAGAAGTTCTTCACCGAGCTGGGCTACACGATCAACCCGCAGTTCAGCAACGACGACTGTGCGTGTGTCCAGATCAGCGACACCATCGTCGCGATGCTCATGACGAAGCAGCACTGGTCCCAGTTCACGCAGAAGGAGCTGGTCGACTCCACGAAGGCGAGCGAGGTGCTCCTGTGCCTGAGCGCCGAGAGCCGCGAGAAGGTGGACGAGCTCGTGGACAAGGCGCTCGCGGCCGGCGGCACCGTGCACAGCGAGCCCCAGGACCACGGCTTCATGTACGGCCGCTCGTTCGACGACCTCGACGGCCACACCTGGGAGGTCATGTGGATGGACCCGGCCGCGGTCCAGGCCCAGGGCTGAGCCCCAAACGTCCCGGCGGCTAACAAAAGAGTAAAGTCAACGGCCCTAGGTGGCATATGCGTTGACAGTTCTTACAGAGCGCTTATAAACCTGTGAGCCTCTTGGGGGAGTTGGGGCCCCGTCTCTCATCCGGCGCCCCAGCTGCCCCTCAACCCCCCGCAGTTATGCACTCTGTAAAGGACAAACGTTGTCCATATCTCGTCGTGGCGCACGTCGTTCCGTGCGCGTTCTTGGTGTTGCCTCCGCTTCCGCCGCACTGGCCCTCGGGGTCGCCGGCCAGGCGCTCGCATGCAACATCAGTGAGTTCTCCGCCGAGGCCAAGTGCGACGGTGACAAGGGCGTCATCGTCGTCTTGGACAAGGACCCCTCCGGCACGCCGGCGGTCATCACCGTGTTCCGCAAGAGCGTGGCCGGTGTCGAGACGCAGGTCGGTCAGCCGCAGGAGGTCAAGGGATCTACCGAGGGCGTCCCGGTCACCTTCTCCGAGGACTGGCAGCCGAACGCGACGTACCGCGTTCACGTCAAGGCCGGCAACGCTGTCGACGAGGACATCAAGCAGGACAAGCAGGACCTGGTGACCCCGTCCACGGCCTGCAAGAAGGAGGAGTCCCCGACTCCGACTCCGCCGGCCACCCCGTCGCCGCAGCCGTCGAAGAGCACCCCGGCCCCGACCCCGTCGGCGTCCGAGAGCACCCCCGCCCCGGCCGCCACGCCCGGCGACAACGCTCCGTCCCCGGCGACCGGTGACTCGAACCTCGCCGAGACCGGTGCGAACTCCAACACCGGCCTCGTCGCCGGTGTCGCGGGCGCGCTGGTCGTCGTCGGCGGTGGCGCGGTCTTCTTCGGCATGCGCCGTCGTGGGGCGAAGAACGGCGGCTGACGCCGTACTTCGCGACACCGCTCGGTAAACGCTGCGGCCCGTCCCCGTATCCCCGGGGGACGGGCCGCAGTTGTGTTCGTCGGGAGCCGGGACCGCCCGCGGCCGTGGTCAGCCGAAGCTGGAGTGCTCCAGCCAGAACTCCAGCACCTCGCGCTCGCCCAGCACTTCGAGGCCGGGGGCGTCCAGCGGCAGCCGCCGGTAGAAGGCGAGCAGGACCGAGGTGAGCGGGCCGCGCAGGGCGACGGTGGCCTTCTCGTGGCCGCGGCGCCAGCCGAGGCCCTCCTCCCCCAGCTCGATGATCCACTCGGCGTTCAACTCCGGGGCGGCGTCGGTGGGGTGCAGATGGATGCTGCGGCCGGGGCCCCGCAGCTCCTCCGCCTGCGGAAGGGCGCCGGTGCGCTGGGCCCACTCCATGAGCTCGAGCCATTCGTCCACCGTGTCGGCAGCGATCTCGGGCGCCACCTCGTAGGGCACGCCGGCCGTGAGCGCGGCGTCGGCGCGGTGCACGGTGATCTCATGCGTCATGCGCCGGGCCCAGAAGGCGGTGTCGGGGTTCCCCGACCAGGACCACACCTCGGTGTCGGGGCCGGCCTCGCGCAGCGCGGCGACGACCCGTTCCCCGGTCTCCGCCAGCCACGCGTCCAGGGCCTTCGCGTCGCCCCGTTGCTCCGGTCCGCCGCCGCCCGGCACCCGCTCGGGCGGGATGTTCTCCTGCGCCCGGTTCTCCACGATCGCGGTCACCCAGCGCAGAGCGCCGCCCGTGTGGCGTACGAGCTTCTCCAGGGACCAGTCCGGGCAGGTCGGCACGGTGGCGGCGAGATCCGTGCCGGAGGTCACGATGTCCCTCAACCGGCCTACCTGTAGGGCGATTTCATCGCAGTAGCGGTCGTGCGTGAGCAAGGTCATGTCCTCACCCTAGGGGCATGACGATCACCCGAGCACGACGATCTCGGCCGCGTCGAACGTGACGCCCGCCTCGGCTCCGGCCTCCGGCGCGTCCCGGAGCGCGCAGGCCGCCTCCAGGAGCGGGCCGCCGTCCCGGGGCCGCAGGCGGACGGCGACATGGGTGCCCCGGAAGGTGCGGGCGGTCACCGTGCAGGGCAGGCCCTCGTCGGCGGCCACGAGCCGTACCCCGGCGGGCCGGACCAGCAGCGGCCGGCTGCCCCGGGGCGAGCCGTCGGGCACGGGCAGCTTGCCCCACGGGGTGTCCGCCGCCCCGTCCGCGACGGTCGCCGGGACCACGTTGTCGAAGCCGAGGAAGCGGGCCACGAACTCGTCCGCGGGCCGTTGCCAGACCTCCAGCGGCGTCCCGGACTGGGCGATACGGCCGTCCCGCATCACCACCACCCGGTCGGCCAGCGCGAAGGCCTCGCCCTGGTCGTGCGTGACGGCGAGCACGGTCGTCCCCAACCGGCCGAACAGTTCACGGAGTTCGACCACCAACCGCTCCCGCAGCGAGCGGTCCAGCTGACCGAGGGGCTCGTCGAGCATCAGCAGCCGGGGCCGGGGTGCCAGCGCCCGCGCGAGGGCCACCCGCTGCTGCTCGCCCCCGGACAGCGCGGCCACGGCCCGCCCGGCGGCGCCGGGCAGCCCGACCAGCTCCAGCAACTTCCCGACCTCGGCTTCCCGTTCGCCCTTCGGCACCCCGTGCATCCGCAGCCCGAACGCCACGTTGCCGCCGACGTCCCGCTGCGGGAAGAGCTGATGGTCCTGGAACATCAGCCCGACGCCCCGCCGGTGCGCGGGCACGCCCGCCTGGTCGCGGCCGTCGAGCAACACCCGTCCGAAGTCCAGCTGTTGGAGGCCGGCCACGGCCCTGAGCAGGGTGGACTTCCCGCTGCCGCTGGGCCCGAGCACGCACACCACCTCGTGCTCGGCGACGTCCAGGCCGACGGCGTCGAGCACGGGCCGTCCGCCGAAGCGCACGGTCGCGGCGTCGAGGCTCAGCAGCATCAGAACTCCCCCGTCCGGTCCGTGCGCAGCCGCTCCAGCACGAGCAGCGCCGCGGCGCACACCACCATCAGAATGGTCGAAAGGGCCATTGCCTGGCCGTAGTTGAGGTCGCCGGGACGGCTCAGCAGCCGGGCCACGGCGACCGGGAGCGTCGGGTTGTCGGGCCGGGCGATGAACACGGTGGCCCCGAACTCGCCGAGGGACACGGCGAAGGCGAACCCGGCGGCGACCAGCAACGCCCGCCGCACCAGCGGCAGATCGACCTCCCGCCACACCCGCCAGGGCGAGGCCCCGAGCACGGCCGCCGCCTCCCGCAGCCGTCCGTCCACCGCGCGCAGCACGGGCAGCATGGTCCGTACGACGAAGGGGGCGCCCACCAGCGCCTGTGCGAGCGGGACGAGGATCCAGGACTGCCTGAGGTCCAGCGGCGGCTTGTCCAGCGCGATCAGGAAGCCGAAGCCGACGGTCACGGCGGACACGCCGAGCGGCAGCATCAGCAGCGCGTCGAAGCCGCGCACCAGCCGTCCCGCGTCCCGGCGGGCCAGCGCGGCGGCGGCGAGGCCTCCGATCAGCACGGCGATGGCGGTGGCGGCGACGGCGTACTCCAGGGACGTCCACACGGCGTGCAGCGGCGCCACCAGGAAGGTGCCGCCGTCGGAGTCGGTCAGCGCCCGGTAGTAGCCGAGGCCGGGCGCGTCGAGGGAGCGCCGCACGAGCACGGCGAGCGGAAGCACCAGCAGCAGCGCGATCGTGACGAGGACCCCGGCGAGCAGTGTCCACTGCCCGGCGCCGCGCGGCCGGCGGGCGGTGACGGAGGCGTCCACCAGGCGCAGGGCGCTCTCCCGCCGCCGTACCGTCCAGGCGTGCACGGCGAGGATCGCGCCGACCGCGACGAACTGGACGAGGGTGAGGACCGCGGCCGTGGAGAGGTCGAACATCTCGGAGGTCTGCCGGTAGATCTCCACTTCGAGGGTGGAGAAGGTGGGCCCGCCGAGGATCTGGACCACGCCGAAGGAGGTGAAGGTGAACAGGAACACCATCAGCGCGGCGGCGCCCACGGCCGGGGCGAGGGCCGGGAGGGTGACCTTCCGCCAGGCCGTCAGCGGGGCGGCGCCCAGCATCCGGGCGGCCTGCTCCTGCCGGGGGTCGAGCTGCGCCCACAGCCCGCCGACCGTGCGGACGACGACCGCGTAGTTGAAGAAGACGTGCGCCAGCAGGATCGCCCACACCGTGGTGTCCAGGCGTACGCCCCACACTTCGTCCAGCAGCCCGTTGTTTCCGACCAGCGCCAGGAAGGCGGTGCCGACGACCACGGTCGGCAGCACGAACGGCACCGTGACCACGGCCCGCAGCAGTTGCTTGCCCGGGAAGTCGAGCCGGGCGAAGACGTAGGCGGCGGGCAGCGCGAGCAGCAGGGTGAGCGCGGTGGAGGCGAGCGCCTGCCAGGCGGTGAACCACAGCACGTGCCGGATGTCGGGCTGCGTGACGACGTCCGCGATCCGCCCGAACCGCCAGATGCCGTCCGCCTTCAGCCCGCGTGTGACGATCGCGGTGACGGGCCAGGCGAAGAACACGGCGAAGAACGCGACGGGCAGGGCCATGAGCCCCAGCCGCGCCGCGCTCCCGCGCCGGTTTCCGACGGCCGCTTCCGTGGGAGCGGCTACTTCAGTACGAGCGACGTCCACGCCTTGACCCACTGGTCGCGGTTGGCGGCGATCTTGTCGGGGGCCATCGTCTCGGGGTGCGCGGCGGCCGGCCCGTACTTCGTGAAGTCGGCGGGGACGGCGGCGCCCTTGACCACCGGGTACACGAACATGTTCAGCGGCATGTCCTGCTGGAACTCCTTGGAGACCAGGAAGTCGAGGAACGCCTTGCCGCCCTCGGTGTTCTTCGCGTTGCTCAGCAGCCCGGCGAACTCGACCTGCCGGAAGCAGGTGCCGTTCGACACCCCGGTCGGGGCGGTGCTGGGCCGCTTCTTGGCGTAGATGACCTCGGCGGGCGGGGAGGAGGCGTACGACACCACGAGCGGCCGCTCGCCGCCGGCCTTCTTCCCCTCGGAGGAACCGGAGAACTCCTGGTAGTAGGCCTGCTCCCAGCCGTCGACGACCTTGACACCGTTGGCCTTGAGCTTCTTCCAGTAGCCCTGCCAGCCGGTGTCGCCGTACTGCGCGGCGCTGCCGAGCAGGAAGCCGAGGCCGGGAGAGGAGGTGGCCGCGTTCTCGGTGACGAGGAGGTTCTTGTACGCGGGCTTGGCGAGGTCGGCGAAGGTCTGCGGCGGGGTCAGCTTGTGCTTGCTGAAGTACGCCTTGTCGTAGTTGACGCAGATGTCGCCGTGGTCGACGGGCGTGACGCGGTGCTTGCCCGCGTCGAGCTGGTAGGCGGCGTCGACCGTGTCCAGGCCCTTCGCCTCGTACGGCTGGAAGAGCCCGTTGTCGAGGGCGCGGGACAGCAGGGTGTTGTCGACGCCGAAGAAGACGTCGCCCTGCGGGTTGTCCTTGGTCAGGACGGCCTTGTTGACGGCCTGTCCGGCGTCGCCGTCCTTGAGGACCCGCACCTTGTACCCGGACCGCTTCTCGAAGTCCTTGAGCACGTTCTTGGAGACGGCCCACGAGTCGTGGCTGACGACGGTGACGGTCTTGGAGTCCTTGGGTGACGCGGTGTCCGTCGACCCGCACGCGGACAGCGTGACGAGACCGAGCCCGACGGCCACGGCCACGAACGTCTTGTTGTGCACTGGATGTCCTCCTGGGGTTGGCCAGGAAGAACGCGGCCCCGCCCGGATACCCGGGCTGGGCACGACAGCTTGAGTGATGACCGAACTTCCTACCCAGAATGACCTGGGCGAGGTTCAGAGGGTCTGCGGCCCGATTGCCGCACTCTCAGCGCTGTGGCGCTCCCCTGTCGGAATATGAAGATGTGAGTGACGTAATCGAACCCGGCCAGATTACCGCTCGGTGGCCGCGAGCTGTCCACAGGCCCCGTCGATCTCCTGACCGCGGGTGTCCCGGACGGTCACCGGAACGCCGTGGGCGGCGATGGCCTCCACGAACGCCTTCTCGTCCTCGGGGCGCGAGGCGGTCCACTTGGAGCCGGGAGTCGGGTTCAGCGGAATGAGGTTGACGTGCACGGGCTTGCCCCTGAGCAGCCGCCCGAGCCGGTCACCGCGCCAGGCCTGGTCGTTGATGTCGCGGATGAGCGCGTACTCGATGGAGAGCCGGCGCCCGGACTTCTCCACGTACTCGAACCCGGCGTCCAGCACCTCGCGCACCTTCCACCGCGTGTTCACGGGGACGAGCGTGTCGCGCAGTTCGTCGTCCGGAGCGTGCAGGGAGATGGCGAGCCGGCACTTGAAACCCTCGTCGGCGAACCGGTGGATGGCGGGCACGAGGCCGACCGTCGAGACCGTGATGCCGCGCTGCGAGAGCCCGAGCCCGTCCGGGGCGGGATCGGTGAGCGCGCGGATGGCGCCGACGACCCGCTTGTAGTTGGCGAGCGGCTCGCCCATCCCCATGAAGACGATGTTGGACAGCCGCGCGGGTCCGCCGGGGACCTCGCCGTCCCGCAGCGCCCGCATGCCGTCCACGATCTGGTGGACGATCTCGGCGGTGGACAGGTTCCGGTCCAGACCCGCCTGCCCGGTCGCGCAGAACGGGCAGTTCATCCCACATCCCGCCTGCGAGCTGATGCACATGGTGACCCGGTCCGGGTAGCGCATCAGCACCGACTCGACGAGCGTCCCGTCGAACAGCCGCCACAGCGTCTTGCGGGTCTCCCCCTCGTCGGTCGACAGATGCCGTACGACCGTCATCAGGTCGGGAAGCAGCGCCTCGCGCAGCTTCTCGCGCGAACCGGCCGGGATGTCGGTCCACTGCTCGGGGTCGTGCGCGTATCGCGCGAAGTAGTGCTGCGAGAGCTGCTTGGCGCGGAACGGCTTCTCCCCGATCTCGGCCACCGCGTCCTTGCGCTCGGCGGGCGAGAGGTCGGCGAGGTGCCGCGGCGGCTTCTTGGCTCCGCGCGGGGCGACGAAAGTGAGTTCTCCGGGCTTAGGCATGGCTGTACCAGTGTCTCAGATCCAATTGGGTGACCTGAGGGTGTCGGTCGCCACGACTGTCGTCACTGGTCGTCACTGAGCGACCTCGGACGGCCTGGGGACGGCCCAGCCTGTGAGGTGCCCGAATGAGGTGAACCAGGAGTACATCAGGTGGCCGCCGCTTTCGTCAGCCCGCGCCAGACAGCACTGCCGGACGTGAGCGGCTCGCGCTGCCACGTAGTCTCGTTCTGTCCACACGGCAAGGACGGGGGCGTTCAATCGATGGCGAAGCCGGTACGTGCAGCACTGGGGGAAGTCTGGCTCGAGTGCCTGGTCTGCCATCAAGCTCTACCGAGCGGACAAGTGACGGAGCTGCGCCCTTCGGACGAGGACGGCCACGAGGCGGAGTACGGCCGTCGGACACCAGGTGGATCTTCCTGGCCGGTCCGCCGCGCGACCCATGCCGGCCCCTTGCTTCCTGCCGGCCTCCTACTTCATACCGGCCTCCTGCTTCATGCCAGCCTCTCGTCCTTGACCGCCAGCTCCCGGTCGCCCTGCCGATAGCCCACGGTGCGGATGCCGAGCGCGGCCTTGAGCTGTCGGGCGGGCACGACCTGGGGAGTGGGGGCGGGGGCCCGGCCCGGTTTCGGCAGTGGGTAGGCGGTGGTGGTGGCGGTGTGGAAGGTGATGTTGCCCTCCGTCTTGGTGAACAACTGGTGGACGTGTCCGTTGAGGCAGGTCACCGAGGAGAACCGGCGCAGGAGCGCGATCACCTTCAACGCGTCGTCCGTGCTCCAGCCCCACCGGGGGTACATGGCGAACAGCGGGATGTGGCTGAAGACCACGATGGGGGTGTCCGACGACAGCCCCGCCAGGTCCTTGCGTACGAAGTCGATCTGCTCGGTGCCGAGGTGGCCCAGCTTTTCCAGGCTCAAGGTGTTGACCAGGGCGATGAAGTGCACACCGTGGGTGTCGAAGCTGTACCAGCCGTCGCCGAGCGTGCCCTGGCCGAAGATCTTCCGGTACGCGCGGCCCGCGTCGCCGATGGAGTCGTGCTCGCCGGGCACGGTGAAGACGCGGTCCGTCCGCAGCCTGGTCAACATCTGCCTGACCTGGTCGAACTGGTCCGTCGTGGACAGGTGTGTCAGGTCACCGCTGTGCATGACGAAGTCGGGCCGGAAGCCGAGCGTGTTGACCTGGCCGATCGCTTCGGCGAACGAGCCGGCCACGTCCATGTTCGCCGGCCCGTGGAAGCCGATGTGGCTGTCGGAGACCTGCACGAACCGCAGGGTGCCGGTGTCGTGCGCGGCGGCCTCGGCGACGCTCCCCCGGGAACCGGCGACGTGACTGATCACCTCTCCGCCGGCCACGCTCAGCACCACGGCCCCGCCGAACCATCCCGCGTGCCGCATGAGTTGACGCCGTGTCATGCCGTATTCCCCATCGGGCTGGTCGGCGGCGCCGTCCTGGACGGGATCCTGAGCCTCACGGTACCCGGTCATCGGGTCACCTCCACCTTGGCCGTCATGAAGGGATGAATGGTGCAGAGATATGCGTAGGTGCCCGGCTTGGTGAACCGGTAGCTGTAGGTGGCGTGGGTGGCCAGAGCGGGCGAGTGCATCGGTCCGCCCGCTCCGGTGCTGGTGACGGTGTGGGCGTCGGTGTCCTGGTTGGTCCAGGTCACCGTCGTGCCCGCGGTGACCTTCAGCGTGGCCGGGGAGAACGCGAAGTTCTTGATCGCCACGGCGTCTCCCGTCACCGGCGCGTCGGCCGCGCCCGTCTTCGGCGAGCTCATGGGCATGCTCATGCTGGGCATCGGCGGGGCGCCGGGCGCGGTACTCGCCGCATGCCCCGGCGCCGAGGCACCGGGCATCCCGGCCACCTGACGCTGGCCGGGGCCGGGCGCGATGGCGCCGGCCGCGGGGGAGTGCGGGGACTGGCCGCACGCGCTCAGGAGTCCCAGGGTGGCTGTCGTCACGGCTGCGAGCCCGGCCGCGACGCGTGATCGCCTGCCGAGATGACCAATGTTCGAGTACATGGTGGTGGTTCCTCACCGGTCGGGAAGAGGGGGAAGGTGGGCGGCCGAGCAAGCGCGGCGGGCTGACGCACGCGGGGTCCGCGTGTGACGGCCGCGCGTCCCGCGACGGGCCCGGCGGGGCGGGGGTTCACGTTGCGGCGGCTGTGCGGCGACGCTCGTCGGCGATGTGCCGTGTGTCTCTGTTCTTGTCTGACTTCACGGGCGCAGGCACCGGTCGGTTCGACCGATACGCACCTTTTGCCGACTTTCCTTGCGCCCCCCGAGGCGGAACCCCTCAGCACAGGCACCCCGCCGCACGCGACACGACAAAAGAACGCATATGCGTAACGATCGACTTATGCCATGGAGTGCTCGCAAACGTGGCCGAACAGCCGATACGGATCGCTCCGCGCGCCGTGTCACTGGTGAAGGGACTATTGCGGCCACGGACGAGGAGCTGATCCGCACTCTCTATGCCGAGCACGCGGGTCCCCTCTTCCACTACGCGCTGCGCCTGACGTCAGGAGACCGGCAGTGGGCCGAGGATGTCGTACAGGAGACGCTCTTGAGAGCGTGGCAGCACCCCGCCTCGTTCGAGCCACGGCGCGGTCCTGCCCGGGCCTGGCTGTTCACGGTCGCCCGGCACCTGGTCATCGACGCCCACCGGGCACGGCGCGCCAGGCCGGCGGAGACCGGCGGCGAGGCCCTGGAGCGGCTCGCCGAGCAGACGGTGGGCGAGGACCAGATCGAGCAGGCACTGCAGAGCTGGGCGGTGGCCGACGCCATCCGGACGCTGTCCCCGGACCACCGCGCCGTACTGGTCGAGACGTACTACCGGGGCCGCACCATGGCGGAGGCCGCGGACGTGCTCGGCATCCCGCTCGGCACCGTCAAGTCGCGGACGTACTACGCCCTGCACGCCCTCCGGCTTGCGCTGCAGGAACGGGGCATCGAGCCATGACCGAGGCTTGGAGGAGGTGCCGTCCATGAACACGGACCACGACGCCCTGCGGATGGCGCTGGGAGGGTACGTCCTGGGCGCGCTGTCCCCGGCCGAAACGGAACAGGTGCGCACCCACCTGGCGACATGCGACGCATGCCGGGCGGAGCACGAGCAGCTGGCCGGACTTCCGGCGCTGCTCGCGACGGTCACCGCGGCCGAAGCGGCAGGCCCGGCGGTGCCCGCCGGCCACGAGGATCCGGCCGACCGGTTGGTACGGCGGGCGGCCGAGAGTGTCCAGGGCACACCGCGGGCACCGTCCGACATCTCGACGGCACCCCAGGACCCCGGGACAGGGCTGATCGACAGGTTGCTTCAGCAGGCCGCCGCCAGGCGCCGCAGGACCTGGCGGTTGCAACTGGCCGGCGCGACCGCCTCCCTGCTGCTGGTCGCTGCGGCAGCGGTCGGCGGCACCTGGCTGGCGACCAGCACATTCGTGACAGGTCAGGGCAATCAGCCCGGACCCGTCGCGCCGACTCCGTCGCGCACCTTCTCCGGCAGCGATTCCACCACCGGTGTCACCGCCTCGGTGAAGGTCTTCCCCTCGGCCTGGGGCAGCGTCCTGCAGGTCTCGGCCCATGGCGCCCCGGCCGGCGTGATCTGCCACCTGCAGGCGATCGGGCCCGGCGGGACCAGGGCGGACGCCGCCACCTGGCGGGCCGGCGAGTATCCGGCCGGAACGAGGATTCCAGGGGCGATCCCCTTGGCTCCGGGAGCCATCGAGCACTTCGAGATCATCGCCGGGAACGGACAGAAGCTGGTCACGATCCGGGCGTGAGGTCAGCCGGAACCCGCCACACCGGGCAACCGGGAGCCGCGAGGCAGAGAAGCAGAGAAAACGCGCAAAAGGTGCAAATACCTCGAACCTTATGCCCCTCGTCGTGCGTAGTAATGGGTGAGCGCTCATCACAGGTTCCGGCGTACCGACCGCCTCCGACTTCCCGGCGGTCCCCGTCTTGGTCCAGCCTCCGCACCCACACAGAAGAGCCAGAAGACCATGTATGTGACCGATTCCGAGCGCACCGGCTCACGGCCCTGCTCCCAACGGGCGACGCTGACCCTGCCCGCACGGGAGGCGCATGTGTCCGCCGCGCGCCACTTCACGGCGGATCTGCTGCAGTGCTGGAGCGTTCCCGAGAGCGAGCGTGACTCCGCCGTTCTCATCGTCGACGAACTCACCGCCAACGCCGCCCAGTACGGCCGCGAGCGCATGACGTTGGTACTCGTCCTCGACCACGGCACCCTGTCCATCATGGTCAGTGACTCGGGAACCGCGGTGGAGCGCGCTCCGCACGACGTCGCCCCGGACGAACACGGCCGCGGCACCGGCATCGTCATGCACCTCGCGCAGTCGACGGAGATCCACCAGACGCGCAGTGGCCGGGAAGTCCGCGCCTGCCTCCGGTGCTCGGCATGACCGGCCCCCGGGGGCTGCCGGCTCGACCGGATCGTGACGCCGTCCGGTCCTCGCTCGGGTACGGCAACGGGCCCCGCCCTGTGCTCGGGTGGGGCCCGCGATCCGTGTCGCGCGCGGCGTGGGATCAGCCGCTGCCGACGAAGAGCACCAGCAGAAGCCAGACCACGGGGGCTGTCGGAAGCAGGGAGTCCAGCCGGTCCATGATGCCGCCGTGGCCCGGGAGCAAGGTGCCCATGTCCTTGATGCCCAGGTCCCGCTTGATCATGGACTCGCCGAGGTCGCCCAGGGTGGCGCTGACCGCGACGGCGAGGCCGAGCAGGAGCCCCTGCCACCAGGTGCCGTCGTCGATCAGGAACCGCATGCACAGCGCGCCCGCGACCATCGCGAACAGGACCGCGCCCAGCAGGCCTTCACGGGTCTTGCCGGGGCTGATGCGCGGAGCGAGCTTCTTCCTGCCGAAGCGCCAGCCGACGGCGTAGGCGCCGGTGTCGCTGACGACCGTCAGGAGCAGGAAGGTCAGGACCCGCCAGGGGCCGTCGTCGGCGGTGAGCATCATCGCGACGAACGTGGCGAGGAACGGCACGTAGAACGCGGCGAAGACACCGGCCGTGACGTCCTTGAGGTAGCCCTCCGGCGGTTCCGTCATGCGCCAGACCAGCACCGCGAGGGACGTCAGCGCCATGGCCACCCACGCGCCCTCGGCGCCGCGCACGTACCCGGCGACGACCATCGCCGCTCCGCCCACCGCGAGCGGCACCAGCGGCGCCTTGATGCCCTTGCGCTCCTGCAGCCTGCTGGTCAGCTCCCACAGGCCGACGACCACGGCCACCGCCACCACACCGACGAACACGGCCTTGACGACGAACAGGGACGCGAGGATCACCACACCGAGCCCGACGCCGACCCCTATGGCCGCGCTCAGGTCACGGCCCGCGCTCTTCTTCTGCGGCGCGGGCGCCGGCTGTGGGGCGTCGGGCATGGGCTCCGGATTCTGCGAGGGACTCTGGGTGGGGCTCGGCGTCGGGTTCGGCGTCGGGTTCGGCGTCGGATGCTGCGATGCGTGATGCGTCTGCTCTGCTGCCCGGTACGAGTGCTGGGGGCCGTAGGGCGTCCGGTGCGGCTCGTACGACGTCCACTGCGGCTCGTACGGCGCCTGCTGCGGGACGTGCTGCGTCTCGTCTCGGAACAAGGGGCCGCTCAGCCGAGCGGCCCCCCGGTCCTCGTCCTGGCCGCCGTCGTACTCGGGCACGACGGGCATGGGGCGAGTCTGCTGCGCCTCAGGCGCATCGTATGCGGGACCCGCCGGGGCAGCCCCCTGGGCGGGCCCACCAGCGGTGGGCCCCCAGTATCCGGCCTGCCCCGCCGACGGCGGTGCTCCCCAGGAAGAGTCGCTCATCAGACTTCGAGCAGCTCCGCTTCCTTGTGCTTCAGGAGCTCGTCCACCTGGGCGACGTACTTCGCGGTGGTGTCGTCCAGCTCCTTCTCCGCACGACGGCCCTCGTCCTCGCCGACCTCGCCGTCCTTGATCAGCTTGTCGATGGCGTCCTTGGCCTTGCGGCGCACGGAACGGATGGACACCCGGGAGTCCTCGGCCTTGCCCTTGGCGACCTTGATGTAGTCGCGGCGGCGCTCCTCGGTGAGCTCGGGGAACACCACGCGAATGATGTTGCCGTCGTTGCTCGGGTTGACGCCCAGGTCGGAGTCGCGGATCGCCTGCTCGATGTTGCGCAGCGCGGTCTTGTCGAACGGCGTGACGACGGCCATGCGCGGCTCCGGCACGGAGAACGAAGCCAGCTGGTTGATCGGCGTCGGCGCACCGTAGTAGTCGGCCACGATCTTGTTGAACATCGCCGGGTGCGCACGGCCGGTGCGGATCGCGGCGAAGTCCTCCTTGGCGACCACGACGGCCTTCTCCATCTTCTCCTCGGCCTCGAGGAGGGTCTCTTCGATCACCACTTGCTCCTGCGTGTCTTGAGTAAGGCCCGGCTGCGGTTCCTCGATCGGGCGGCGGCCGGCTGCGTCGCGTCTTCTTCCTGCACGGTTCCCGACCGGCAGGACATTGTCCATCCCCCGGCCTGGGTGCGTCCCGTCCGTCCCCCGGACAGGTGGCGCACCCGCACCCCGGGCGAAGGGGGTATGCCGGTCAGGCCCGGCTGTCCTGGTCACCCACGAGCGTGCCGATCTTCTCACCCTTGACGGCCCGCGCGATATTGCCCTCGGCGAGCAGTTCGAACACGAGGATCGGGAGCTTGTTGTCGCGGCAGAGCGTGATGGCGGTGGCGTCGGCGACCTTGAGGTCGCGGGTGATGACCTCGCCGTAGCCGAGGGCGTCGAACTTGACGGCGTCGGGGTTGGCCTTCGGGTCGGAGTCGTAGACCCCGTCCACGCCGTTCTTGCCCATGAGCAGCGCCTCGGCGTCGATCTCCAGGGCGCGCTGGGCGGCGGTGGTGTCGGTGGAGAAGTACGGCATGCCCATACCGGCGCCGAAGATGACCACGCGGCCCTTCTCCAGGTGGCGCACGGCACGCAGCGGGATGTAGGGCTCGGCGACCTGGCCCATGGTGATGGCGGTCTGCACCCGGCTGTCGATGCCCTCCTTCTCCAGGAAGTCCTGGAGGGCGAGGCAGTTCATGACGGTGCCGAGCATGCCCATGTAGTCGGAGCGCGCCCGGTCCATGCCGCGCTGCTGCAGCTCGGCGCCACGGAAGAAGTTGCCGCCGCCGATGACGACCGCGACCTGGGCACCGTCACGCACGACGGCCGCGATCTCGCGGGCGATCTTGTGCACCACGTCGGGGTCCACGCCGAGGCCCCCGCCACCGGAGAAGGCCTCTCCGGACAGCTTCAACAGAAACCGGCCGTGTACTTTGCCGTCGTCGTTCTTCTGGGCCTTGGTGGTCATGGGGATCCCGCCTCTTTCACGTGTTGCACATACGAAGAAGGCCATTGCCGGTTGGGGTCGCTTTTCGCTCCCATGCGCGGCAATGGCCTCCTCGTCAGATCTGCTGCCGTCCGCCACGTGCCTGGGTGCGGCGGTGTGCGCGGACGGCTGCTGTCGACCCTATCGGGGTCTGGCGTCGATCGCGGTACGGACTCAGATGCCGACCTTGATGCGCGAGAAGCGCTTCAGGGTCACACCGGCCTCGTCCAGAACCTTCTGGACCGACTTCTTGTTGTCCAGCGCGTACGGCTGGCCGAGCAGCGTGGCGTCCTTGTAGAAGCCGTTGACGCGCCCCTCGACGATCTTGGCGATCGCGGCCTCGGGCTTGCCCTCGGCGCGGGTGGTCTCCTCGGCGATGCGGCGCTCGGACTCGACGACGTCGGCCGGCACCTCCTCCTGGGAGAGGTACTTCGGCGCGAAGGCGGCGATGTGCTGGGCGACGCCCTTGGCGACCTCGGCGTTCGGCTTGTCGAGCTCGACGAGGACACCGATCTGCGGGGGCAGGTCGGGCATCGTGCGGTGCATGTAGGCGAGCACGAAGCCGTCGGCGAACTGCGCGAAGCGGTCCAGCACGATCTTCTCGCCCAGGTTGGCGTTGGCCTCGTCCACGAACGCCTGGACCGTCTTGCCGGGCTCGATCTCGGAGGCCAGCAGGGCCTCGATGTCGGCCGGGGAGGTCTTGGCGACGTGCTCGGCGATGGTCTGGGCCACGGCCTGGAACTTCTCGCCCTTGGCGACGAAGTCCGTCTCGCACTTCAGCTCGACGATGACGCCGGAGGAGTTGTCGTCGGCGATGACGGAGACCACGGCGCCGTTCTCGGCGGAGCGGCCCTCGCGCTTGGCGACGCCCTTCTGGCCCTTGATGCGCAGTGCCTCGACGGCCTTCTCGACGTTGCCCTCGGCCTCGTCCAGCGCCTTCTTGCAGTCCATCATGCCGGCGCCGGTGAGCTCACGGAGCTTCTTGACGTCGGCGGCGGTGTAGTTCGCCATGAGTCTGTGAGTCTTTCTCGAAGTCTTGGCAGATCGGAGATCCGCACGGTCAGTGATCCACATGTAGCCACGGATCACGGACACCGTGCCGACCTACGGATGAACAGCGGGGGCGGACTTCACCGCGCCGGAGGCGCTGTCGGATGCGGTACCGCCCCCGCCGTCAACGCTGGCGTCAGGCCTGCTCGCCCTCGGCGGCCGGAGCCTCGGCAGCGGGGGCCTCAGCAGCCGGAACCTCGGCAGCCGGAACCTCGGCGGCCGGAGCCTCGGCGGCGGGGGCCTCGGCAACGGCCTCGGCGGCCGGAGCCTCGTCCTTCTTCTCACCCTCGAGCAGGTCGCGCTCCCACTCGGCGAGCGGCTCGCCCGCGGCCTTCTCGCCCTTGTCGCCGGTGGCGACGCGAGAGCGGGAGATGAGGCCCTCGGCGACGGCGTCGGCGATCACGCGGGTGAGCAGGGTGACGGAGCGGATCGCGTCGTCGTTGCCCGGGATCTTGTAGTCGACCTCGTCGGGGTCACAGTTGGTGTCGAGGATGGCGACGACCGGGATGTTGAGCTTCCGGGCCTCGCCGACCGCGATGTGCTCCTTCTTGGTGTCCACGATCCAGACGGCGCTGGGCACCTTCTGCATCTCGCGGATACCACCGAGGGTCTTCTCCAGCTTGGCCTTCTCGCGCGAGAGCACGAGAAGCTCCTTCTTGGTCAGACCGGACGCGGCGACGTCCTCGAAGTCGATCTGCTCGAGCTCCTTGAGGCGCTGCAGACGCTTGTAGACGGTGGAGAAGTTGGTGAGCATGCCGCCCAGCCAGCGCTGGTTGACGTAGGGCATGCCGACGCGGGTGGCCTGCTCGGCGATGGCCTCCTGCGCCTGCTTCTTCGTGCCGACGAACATGACCGTGCCGCCGTGGGCGACGGTCTCCTTGACGAACTCGTAGGCGCGGTCGATGTACGACAGCGACTGGAGCAGGTCGATGATGTAGATGCCGTTGCGCTCGGTGAAGATGAAGCGCTTCATCTTCGGGTTCCAGCGACGGGTCTGGTGACCGAAGTGGACGCCGCTCTCCAGCAGCTCCCGCATCGTGACGACGGCCATGGCCGTATCTCCTTGAATTTCTCGGTTGTGCCGCGGGTTCCGGACGGATCCCGCGCCTGACGCCCGCGATGCGCCGTGCCACGAAGGACCGAGGGGCGCTGATACGAACCGTCTCCGGATCTCGTATCGGGGCGTGCGAAGTCGACCCGGTGACCCGGATCGCCAGAAGAAGTGTACGGGACCGGCGGGGCACCGGGTGACGCGGCTGTCCACAACCGGTGAGTGGTCCACACTTCCCGGCCATGATCGGCGGGTTGCGGGACGGTTCTCGCATGGGACGAGCGATGCGATCGACGATGCGACGGGTGCCGCGGCGCGTGGGCGTGTGGGCGGGACTGCTTCTGGCCCTGGCCGCGCTCGTACTCATGCCGCCGGCCCGGGCGGACACCGCGCCCGCGTCACCCACACCGGCTCCGGCTCCGCACCCGACCGGGCGAACCCCGGTCCCGGCGGTCGCCCGCGTCTGGCCGGTGGGTGTCCGCCCCGTGGTGCTGCGGGGCTGGGAACCACCGGCGACGGTCTACGGCCCCGGGCACCGCGGCGTGGACCTGGCCGCACCGCCCGGCGCTGCGGTACGGGCGGTGGCGGCCGGCCGGGTGACCTTCGCCGGCCGGGTGGCGGGGCGGGGCGTGGTGTCCGTGGAGCTGGCCGGGACGGACCTCCGGACGACGTACGAACCGGTGAGTCCCTCGGTACGGAAGGGGGATCGGGTGGGGGTGGGCGAGGTGGTGGGCACCGTCGAGGCCACGGGATCGCACTGTCCCCGTACGTGCGTGCACTGGGGCCTGCTCAGAGGCGAGACCTATCTGGACCCGCTGTCCCTGCTCCCACCGTGGCTGCTGTGGAGGGGACCGTCGAGACTGCTGCCGGTGCTGGGAGTGCCCGGGTAGCCGTGGCCGATCCCGCCCGGCCTCAGCCCTTCACACCCCGCAGTGCCATGGCGACGGCCGCGTCCGTGATCGCCGAAGGCTCCTCCGCCGCCCCCAGCTCGATCCGCCGCACCGCCGCGTCCACGACACCCTGGAGAAGCATCGCCGCCAGCCGGGGCTGCCCGTGCCCCATGTCCGCCAGCGCCTCGACGATCATCGCGACGAGTCCTCCGTGCGCGGCCCGGATCTTCTCCCGGGCCCCCGCGTCCAGCTCGCTCGCGGAGATCGCCACGACGGCCCGGTGCCGCCGGTCCCCCACCAGGGCCAGTTGCTGCCGCACGTACGCCTCGATCTTGCCCTCGGCCGAGTCCGCGCCCTCCATCGCCGCCGCGACGTCCGCCGCCCAGAGCGGGAAGTCGACCTCGCACAGTTCCTCGACCACGGCGGCCCGCGACCGGAAGTACTCGTAGACGGAGGACCGCGCGAGCCCCGTGCGTTCGGCCAGCGCGGGGAAGGTCAGCGCCTCCGTCCCGCCCTCGGACAGCAATGACCGGGCCGCGTCCAACAGGGCGGCTCGCTGCATCGACCGGTGCTCGGCCACGGAGGCCGCTCGAATCCTTGGCACGCCGACCACTTTACGGACACCCCACCGCGGAAGGGAGGACTCGGCGCCCTCAGCGGCCGAAGGCGGCCAGCTTGGCCCGGAGCTGGAGCACCGACTTGGTGTGGATCTGGCTGACCCGGCTCTCGGTGACCCCGAGCACGTTGCCGATCTCGGCGAGCGTGAGCCCCTCGTAGTAGTACAGCGTGACCACGGTCTTCTCCCGGTCGGGCAGCGTGTTGATCGCCCGCGCCAGGAAGCGTCGCAGCTCGCGGTCCTCGGCCACCTCCACCGGGTTGTCGGCGGCGGTGTCCTCCAGGGTGTCCATGAGGCTGAGCCGGTCCCCGCCCTCGCCGCCGACGTGCAGCAGTTCCTCGAGGGCGACCACGTTGGCCAGCGACAGCTGGCTGAAGACGGCGTGGAGCTCGTCGACCTCCATGCCCAGTTCGCCGGCGACCTCTCCTTCCGTCGGCGTGCGCCGCAGCCGCGCCTCCAGCGTGGCGTAGGCACGCTCGACGTTGCGCGCCTTCTGCCGCACCGACCGGGGAATCCAGTCCAGCGCCCGCAGCTCGTCGATCATGGCGCCCCGGATCCGGGTGATCGCGTACGTCTCGAACTTGATCTCCCGGTCGATGTCGAACTTCTCGATCGCGTCGATCAGCCCGAACACCCCGGAGGACACGAAGTCGGCCTGCTCCACGTTGGGCGGCAGACCGACGCTCACCCGTCCGGCCACGTATTTGACCAGCGGCGAGTAGTGCAGGATCAGCTGCTCCCGCAGCCGGTCGTCCCCCGTGGCCTTGTACGACCGCCACAGTTCGTCGAGCGTCGAGGGAGCGGGCGGCCGCATGCTGCCACCGTCGCGGGCGGCTGGGGGGATCGCCGCCCGGTCGGACCCGGAGGTGTGCTGGGGCATTCGTCGCCTTGTGCCGTTCTGCCGTGAAGTGCCGTGAAGTGCTCTGAAGTGCTGCGGTGCGGTGCGAAGTGAAAGGAACTGAAAGGTCGTGGGGCGAAGTGGGCCACCTGGGGGAGCTGTCGGTCCGATGTCGAGTTGGAGCGGTCTGCGCCCGAACCTTCGTGAGCGTAGCGTGACTGAGGAGTCGCGGTGTGCGAACAACGAGGCTCCACCCGCGCGCGGGGCGCGTCCGCCGGTCGCGCCATCGCACTCCGCGTCTCGCTCTGTGTGACCGCGAAAGGGTGCCAACTCCGGGAAAACCCAAGGGCGTAGGGCGTTCCCCCGGACGGCCGAACACGCTCGGTCAGCAACGGCCGCGCCCCTGCCGGACCGACGTCAGGGCCTGGCGTGTCAACTTCCAGCCATCGCCGTGTCGTTCGACGTAACCAAGCGCTCGAAGCTCGTACAGCCTCGCGATCGCCTCGTCCCGGGTGGTCCGCGCGTCGGCGGCGATGTCCTCGGCGGGGGCCGCACGGTCGCCGGGCAGGGCGGCGAGGACGGTTCGGGCCGCCGGTTCCAGCAGATCCCGTGGGAGGACGGGGCCGCGCCGGGGCGGGGCCAGCTCACCGATGTCACCCACGAGCTCGACGACCTCCGCGGCGTCGGTGACGAGGACCGCCTCGCCGCGCAGCAGTTCGTGCACGCCGGTGGACAGGCCGCTGGTGACGGGGCCGGGCACGCCCATGGTGAACCTGCCCAGGCGCTGGGCGGCCCGCGCGGTGACCAGGGAACCGCTGCGGCACGCGGCCTCCACGACGACGGTGCCCACGGTGAGCGCCGCGATCACTCTGTTGCGCAGGATGAACCGGCTCGGAGTCGGATGGTCGCCCGGCGGCAACTCGCCCACCACCAGCCCCTGTTCCGCGATCCTGCTGATCAGCGCGGTGTGGCCGCGCGGGTAGGGGCGGTCGACGCCGCAGGCCAGGACGGCGACGGTGGCTCCGCCGACGGCGAGGGCGCCGCGGTGGGCGGCCCCGTCGATCCCGTACGCGCCCCCGGACACGACGACCCAGCCCCGCTCGGCCAGACCCGCGGAGAGGGAGGCGGCGGTATGGGCGCCGTACTCGGTGCAGGCGCGTGCTCCGACGACGGCCACGGACCTGAGCGCCCACATCCGCAGACTGGGCACCCCGCGGACCCACAGCCCGATGGGCCGCCCGTCCCCCAGGTCGTCGAGCTGTCCCGGCCACTCCGCGTCCCCCGGGCACACGAACCTCATCCCCGCGGCGCGCGCCACCTCCAGATCCCGCTCCGGCTCGGCCCGCCCGGCCCGCGCCACCAGCCCTCCCCACCGGGTCCCGCTCACGCCCGGCAGCACATCCCCTCCCTCGCGCAACCGCCGCACCACCTCCCGCACCCCGAACTCCCTCAACCACCGCCCCCCGACCTCGTCCCCGGGCTCCATCACCCGGGCGAGGAACACCCGCCCGAGCAGCTCGCCGTCCGGATCGGCTCCGGCGGTCACGTCATGGCCCCGATGGCCATGGGGACGCCTCGCGGCACTCCGGTGCGCAGTTGCAGAGCGAGGCAGACGTCGGTGGCGTCCGGACGGTCGTGGCCGACGAGGTCCGCCACCGTCCAGGCCACACGGAGCACCCGGTCGATGCCGCGAGCCGTGAGCACACCCCGTTCCAGATTCCGTTCGGCCTCGTCCATCGCGCCCGCGACGGCGTGGAAACGGCTGCGCAGTTCCCGGCCGGGCACCTCGCTGTTGGTACGCCACGGGGTTGTGGCCAGGCGGGCCGCCGACCGTTCCCTTGCTGCTCGCACCCGGTCGGCCACGGTCGCGGTGGACTCGCCCCCGGCGCCGGGGTCGGCGAGCTGGGCGCGGGTGACCGGGTCCACCTCGACGCGCAGGTCGACCCGGTCCAGCAGCGGACCGGACAGCCGGGCCTGGTAGCGGCGGATCGCCGACGGCGGACAGTCGCACAGGGAGTCGCGCAGCGAGAAGCGTCCGCAGGGGCAGGGGTTGGCCGCCAGCACCATCAGGAACCTCGCCGGGAACCTGACCACGCCCGCGCTGCGCGCGATCACGACGTGTCCCGACTCCAGGGGCTGGCGCAGGGCGTCAAGGGTCTGGCTGTGGAACTCGGGAGCCTCGTCGAGGAAGAGCACCCCGCGGTGGGCCAGCGCCACGGCACCGGGCCGGGCGACGCCCGGACCACCGCCCACCAGCGACTGCATGGTCGCCGAGTGGTGCGGGGCGCAGTAGGGCGCGACGTCGATGAGCGGCTTACCCGGGGGCAGCAGCCCCGCCACCGAGTGCACGGCGGTGACTTCCAGCGACTCCTCGCGGGTGAGCCGGGGAAGCACGGCGGGAAGCCGCTCCGCGAGCATGGTCTTGCCGGCACCCGGCGGCCCCTCCAGGAACAGGTGATGTCCACCGGCGGCGGCCACCTCCACCGCCGTGCGCGCCGAGGACTGACCCACCACGTCGGCCAGGTCCTGCCCCTGCTCGTACTGCGCCGCGCCGCCGCTGTACATCCCGGTGGCCGCGCCGGCGCCGGGTACGCGCAGACCGGCCAGGAGGGGGTCCGGGCGTCCGTGGTCGTCCGGTTCCTCCTCGGGCACGGGTTCTTCGGCCAGGATCGCGATCAGCTGCCGCAGGCTGCGGATGCCGAGCACGGACACACCGGGGACCAGCGAGGCCTCGGCAGCGGAGCACTCCGGTACGACCACCTGCTCGTAACCGGCGTCGGCGGCGGCCAGCACGGCGGGCAGGATGCCGCGGACCGGTCGCACCCGGCCGTCCAGGCCGAGTTCGCCGATCATGACGATGTCCGCGAGGTCCCTGGGGTCGATCCGCTCCGCGGCGCCGAGTACCGCGCAGGCCACGGCCAGGTCGAAACCCGAGCCGGCCTTGGGCACGGAGGCCGGGCTGAGTCCGACGGTGAGCTTCTTCTGCGGCCACTCGGCGCCGGAGTTCACCACCGCCGCCCGAACCCTGTCCCTGCTCTCCGTCAGGCTCTTGTCCGGGAGGCCCACCAGGGTGAAGGCGGCCACGCCCGGTTCCAGGTCGGCCTGGACCTCGACGACCACGCCCTCGACGCCGACGAGGGCCACGGAGCATGTGCGGGCGAATGCCATGTCAGGCCACCCCCCGCGCGTGCTCGACGACGGGGGCGCCGCGGCGGGGCAGGAGGACGCCGACGAGGTCGATGCGGACGCCTCCGGGCGGGGCTCCTCCGTGGGTCTGGATCCAGCGTTCGGCCAGGCTCAGCAGGCGCTGGGCCTTCTCCGGGGTGACGGCGGCCATCGGGTGCTGATAGCCGCCGCCCCTGCGCGTCTTCACCTCGCAGACGACCAGCGTGCTGCCGTCCAGGGCCACGATGTCGATCTCGCCGGACCGCCCGCAGCGCCAGTTGCGCCGCAGGATCGTCATGCCCGTCCCGGTCAGCCGCCGGGCTGCCAGATCCTCGCCGTACCTGCCGAGTCCACTGCGTGCCTTGCTCATGTCGGCACCACCTCCGGCGCCAACCGTCACGCATCACACCAAAGGAAGTGGATCTTGGTGAGTTACCCGGAGGTTGTGGAAAAGTCCGTCACCCGCCCGGAAGCTCCAGGTCGCTCTTGTTCAGCTCCTCGATGTTCACGTCCTTGAACGTGAGGACGCGAACCTGCTTGACGAAGCGAGCCGGTCGGTACATGTCCCAGACCCAGGCGTCCGCCATGGACACCTCGAAGAACACCTCACCCTGGACCGAGTGCACCTGCATCTCGTAGTCGTTCGTGAGATAGAAACGCCGCTCGGTCTCGATCACGTACTTGAACAGACCGACGACGTCTCGGTACTCCCGGTAGAGCTTCAGCTCCATCTCGGTCTCGTACTTCTCGAGGTCCTCGGCGCTCATGGCATGTTCCCCTTCAGCCGTGCGATCCCACCATTGTGCGCCAGTCCGACGAGCTCTCAGACGATTTCCGTGTCAAGCGTCATGGGTCTGGCCGGGGGACCTTCGTCGAGCAGCGTGCGCAGCAGCCCGGCGAGTCTGGTCGGATACACCGTCTCATGTGACCGGGTCAGTTCCTCACACGTCCACCAACGTGCTCCGGCGACACTGCGCCGCTCCAGCTCCGTCAGGCCCAGGGCCACGGTGGCCGTCTGGGTCGTACGGGCCAGGTAGTACCACTCGTCCTGGTCCCAGCGTCGCCCCGCGAACGGGAAGGAGCACCGCCGGCGCCACAGCACGGGACCGAGTTCGACGTCGGTGATCCCGGTCTCCTCGGCCAGTTCCCGCAGCGCGGCCTCCTCGTGGGTCTCGGAGCCCTCCAGACCGCCGCCGGGGGTGAACCACCAGTCGTCGGCCCGGTCGTCGGGCTCGTGGCCGTGCAGGAGCAGGATGCGGTCCTCGGGGTCGAGCAGGATCACCCGGGCCACCTTGCGCGGACCGCCCTGAAAGGTGTGCTGCTCGGTGTCCTCGCCCGGCCCCGTGGTCCCGGCGGGAATCTCAGCGGGCACCGGCGGGCTCCGGACGGGCCTTCGCACGGGAGCGGCCCATGCGCGCCGCGATCGGGCCGTACGCGCCTCCGGCGAGGACCAGGACGGCACCGGCGACGATCATCAGCTCGATGGTCCGCACCGGGCCGGGCTGGGAGAGGGCACCCAGGGTCTCGAAGCCGGTGGGGCGCTTGAGCAGGCCCTTCATGGGCCAGACGACGGAGTCGACCCGCGCGGAGACGGCATTGCGGGAGACGGTGCCGCTGGCGGCGTCGGTGAGGTGGGCCGTGGAGTCCAGGGAGCCCTGGCGCTCGTCGCCGAGGAGGAAGAGGCGGCCCTTGGGGACGGTCACGGTCGGAAAGTCCGTGATCTCGGCCAGGGTGCCCTTGGGCAGGTACGGCTCGTCGATCTGCTTGCCGTTGACGGTCAGCTTGCCGTCGGTGCAGCAGGAGACCTTGTCGCCGCCGACCGCGACGACCCGCTTGACCACGTTGGCGTTGCTGATCCAGTTCTTGTCCTTGAAGACGACCACGTCGCCGCGCCGGACCTCGCTGCCGTCGATCTGCTGGGCGAGCACACGGTCGCCGACGTCGATCGTCGGGGTCATCGAGCTGGTGGGCACGGTGTACGGCCGGTAGGCCAGCGCTCCCCAGACGAAACCTCCGAGGAACAGCAGCAGACCCAGTGCGACGGCCACCCCGGACAGCCGCTGTCCGAGCCGGCCGCCGCCCGCCTGTGCCGTGCCTGTGCCCGCGTTGTGCGGGGCCGTACGCGTCGTGCTCTCGCCGCTCATGGACCCGCACCCTACCCGGCGGTACCGAGCGGGTGCAGCCCCCTCTTTCGCGGCCTTGACCGCCGCTTACCGCTTGTTGGTCTCCAGGCCGCCCGCCCGCCTGCGCCGCCACACCGCCACCGGCAGCACCGCGGCCACCACGATGCCCTGCGGTGCCACCGTGAGGGACCGGGCCGCGGACGCCTGCTGGCCGAGACCGGGCTGGTCGAAGGTGTCCGGCACGGGCAGGGTGCCCCAGCGGTTGATCGGCCAGGCCTTGACGATCGCGCGGCCGACGACCTCGTTCACGGGGACCATGCCGTGGTTCTTGTCGGCCTGGTTGTAGCGGGAGTCGCGGGAGTTCTGGCGGTGGTCGCCCATCACCCAGATGAAGCCCTTGGGCACCTTCACCTTGAACTGGCCGCCCTGGTCGTCCTGGCTGCAGGGGGTGTTGCCGGGGTAGACGTACGGCTCGTTCAGCGCGTGACCGTTGACCAGCAGCGGGCCGGTGTTCTTGCACTCGACGGTGTCGCCGCCGACCCCGATGACCCGCTTGATCAGGTCCTTCTCCTCGGCGGACGGCATCAGGCCGATCCAGCTGAGGACCTTCTGCACGGCGTTCGGGTTGGGCGCGGGCTCGCCCGCCAGCCAGTTGTCCGGGTCGTGGAAGACGACGACCTCGCCGCGGTCGGGCTCGGAGCCGAACCACGGGGTGAGCTTGTCGACCAGGACCCGGTCACCCTGCTGGAGGGTGTTCTGCATCGAGTCCGACGGGATCGAGAACGCCTGCACGAGGAAGGTCTTGATCAGCAGCGCCAGGACGAGCGCGATGCCGATCAGGATCGGCAGCTCCTTCCAGAAGGAGCGCGGCTTCCTCGGCTGAGGCGCGGCCGCTCGCGTGCCCACGCCGTCGCCTCCGTCAGTCCCGCCGGTCCCGGGCCGCGGCTCGTCCGGCGTCCCGTCGCCGGCCGCCGCGAAGCCGTTCCCCGAGTTCACGGCGCCGTCCGCAGCGGGGCCGCTCGCGTCCACAGGGTGCCCGCGGTCCTCCTCGCCGTCGTGTCCCGACCGTGCGCCAACCGCCACATCCCCCACGCCAACTCCTCACTCTGTGCCGCCGCCTGCCCCATAGCCGGTGCAGGCTCACCACTCCCATAACGAGCGGGAGTTCCGCAGGGGTCGGGAGCTTGGTCATTGCGTTCGGACCGTCGGGGGCAACCCTATGCGACAGCGCGGGGCCCGCCGTCGCCCCCGACACGGAGTCGGCAACGCTTGCGAAGGTTTTAGGTTCCCCGAGGCGCGTCCAGTGGCCGATGGGCCAGCCGATGACCATGGCCCGGCCCACCACCGAGTCCTCGGACACGGTTCCCCCGTACGGGGTGTTCTGGTGGAAGCGGGAGTCCGCTGAGTCACCCCGGTGATCGCCCATCACCCAAAGGCGCCCCTGGGGGACGGTGATGTCAAAGGGCTGCACGGAGGGCGCGTCCCCCGGGTAGATGTAGTCGCCCTCGGTCAGCGGCACGCCGTTGACCGTGATCCGTCCCTGCGCGTCGCAGCACTTCACATGGTCGCCGCCGACCCCGATGACCCGTTTGATCAGGTCTTTCTCGTTGTCGGAGGGAAGCAGGCCGATGAAGGTGAGGCCTTCCTTGAACTGCTTGACGACGACGGGGTCGTTCTTCTTGGCGGTCTGCTCGTCGGCGAGCCAGCCGCCCGGGTCGTGGAAGACGACGACGTCCCCGCGCTGCGGCTTGGAGCCGAACCACGGGGTGAGCTTGTCGACCAGGACACGGTCGCCGATCCGGATCGTCTGCTCCATGGAGCCGGACGGGATCACGAACGCCTGGACGAGGAAGGTCTTCAGCACGAGCGCTATGAGGACAGCGACACCGACCAGAAGGGGAATCTCCCGAACGGCTGAACGCCTGCGCTTGCGCTTGACCTTGCGCTGGAGTTTGCGCCGCTCGGCGCGCGTGCGGCCGCCGGCCTGCGTGGAGGTGCGCCGGGAGCCGGTGGGCAGCAGGTTGTCCGCGGGCGAGCTGGACACCCCGCGCGGTTTGCCGCGGTTACCCATGCGCACCCGCCCCCGCAGGCCGCTGCGCGTCGGCCGCCGGCACGCGCGCGTAGGCGGCGGGACGCCGCAGGTGCGTCCAGTGGCTGTACGGCCAGGCGATCCAGTCTGCGCGGCCGATGACGCGGCCGACGGGGATCATGCCGCCGCCGGGCGAGCCGAGGTGGTCGCGCGAGTCGCTGGAGTCGCCGCGGTGGTCACCGAGGAGGAAGAGCCGGCCCTCGGGCACGACGACGTCGAAGGGCACGGTGGACGGGGTGTCCCCGGGGTACAGGAACGCCGTCTCGTCGACCGACCGGCCGTTCACCTCGAGCCTCCCGTTCTTGTCGCAGCAGACGACGTGGTCGCCGCCCACTCCGACAACGCGTTTGATGTAGTCGGCGTCCCCGAAATACCCGGATCCGTCGAAGACAACCACGTCACCGCGGCGCGGCCGGCCGCCGAAACCGTATGCCAACTTGTTTACGAGAACGCGGTCCCCGATCCTCAATCCCTGTTCCATCGATCCGCTCGGGATCTGGAACGGCCGCACCACGAACGTGTTGAGGAGCAGCAGGAAGACCAGGCAGGCGAAGACGGTGAGGGTGATCAGGCCGCCCGGCAGCCAGTCGGCGATCCGTGCCACCAACGCGAAACGCGACCGGCCCTCCGGCCCCGGAGTTCCGGGGTGGGAGGAGCGGTCGCGTTCCGTCGGCTGCGCTTCGGTGTCCATCGGGGCCAGATGCTATCCGCCCCCGCTGTGCCACCACGTTTCCCGGGTCACCCCCGGGAAGACGCTCAGTTCTCGCGCTTCTCCTTGATCTTCGCGGCCTTGCCGCGCAGCTCACGGAGGTAGTACAGCTTGGCGCGGCGCACGTCACCACGGGTGACCAGCTCGATCTTCTCGACGATCGGGGTGTGCACCGGGAAGGTGCGCTCGACGCCGACGGAGAACGAGACCTTGCGGACCGTGAAGGTCTCGCGGACACCAGAGCCCTGGCGACGGATCACAACGCCCTTGAACTGCTGCACACGGGAGCGGTTGCCCTCGATGACGCGGACGTGGACGTTGACGGTGTCACCCGGACGGAAGGCCGGGATGTCGCTGCGCAGCGACGCGGCGTCGACGGTGTCGAGCACGTGAGACATTTCGTCTGCTTTCCTCGCTGATGCCACAGGTCATCAACGGAAACTAGGTGTACAAGAGGTCTGCCGTGCGGGTCGGGGCGGGCGTCGTGTCCCCCTGCGGCAGGGGCGCACGCCGGACGGGCGCACAACAGCGGCCTATTCTTCCACGGCCTCGGTTCTGCGCCAAAATCGGCCGTACGGTTCGCCCTCCGGGTCCGGGGACCAGCCCAGGATGGAGAGCATCTCGCGGTCCTTCTTGTCGAAGGCCGTGGGCTCGCAGCGTTCGATCAGGTCGGGCCGGTGGGCCGTGGTACGCCTGAGGGCCTCGTCGCGGCGCCAGCGGGCGATCTTGCCGTGGTGGCCGCTGAGCAGCACCTCGGGGATGTCCCGGCCGCGCCAGACCGGCGGCTTGGTGTAGACGGGGCCTTCCAGGAGGCTCGCCATCGCGCCGGGCGCGAAGGAGTCGTCCCGGTGGGACTCGGCGTTGCCAAGGACGCCGGGCAGCAGCCGGGCGACGGCCTCGGTGATGACGAGGACGGCCGCTTCGCCGCCGGCGAGGACGTAGTCGCCGATGGAGACCTCGTAGACCGGGATCCGGGTGGCGTACTCGTCCATCACCCGGCGGTCGATGCCCTCGTAGCGGGCGGGCGTGAAGATCAGCCAGGGACGCTCGGAGAGTTCGACGGCGAGTTCCTGGGTGAAGGGCCGGCCGCTGGGGGTGGGGACGATCAGAGCGGGCGCGTGGGAGCCCGTCTCGTAGCCGTCGGCGAGGACCGAGTCCAGGGCATCGCCCCAGGGCTCGGTCTTCATGACCATGCCGGGGCCGCCGCCGTAGGGCGTGTCGTCGACCGTGTTGTGCCGGTCGTACGTCCAGGACCGCAGGTCGTGCAGGTGGACGTCGAGCTGCCCACGCGCGCGTGCCTTGCCGACGAGGGAGACGTTCAGCGGCTCGAGGTACTCGGGGAAGATCGTGACGACGTCGAGGCGCATCAGGACTCTTCCTCCTCCGCGTCCCGGGTGGAGACGATCTCGGCGCGGTCGTCGATCAGGCCTGGCGGGGGTGCGATGACCGCCCTCTGCTCCTCCAGGTCGATCTCGGTGACGATCTCCTCCACGAAGGGGATCAGCACCTCGCTGCCGTCGGGGCGCTCGACGATGAACAGGTCCTGGGAGGGCAGGTGCGAGATCTCGGTGATCCGGCCGACCTCCGTCCCGTCCTCGGTGACCACGTCGAGGTCGATCAGCTGGTGGTCGTAGTACTCGTCCTCGCCCTCGGGGAGTTCCTCGGGGTCGATCTCGGCGATCAGCAGGACGTTGCGCAGGGCCTCGGCGCCGCTGCGGTCGCCGACGCCCTCGAAGCGCAGGAGGAGGCGGCCGCTGTGCACGCGGCCGGTGGCGATGGTGAGCGGCCCGGCGGAGGCCGGGTCGGTGGTCAGGACGGCGCCGGGAGCGAGCCGCAGCTCCGGCTCGTCGGTACGTACCTCGACGGTGACCTCGCCCTTGATGCCATGGGCACGGCCGATCCGCGCGACTACCAACTGCACGAGTACAGATCTCCTGTCATACGACTGCGGGCCGGGGACGGCCCAGTGGCCCTCCCCGGCCCGAGCCGGTTGCGATGAAGCGTCAGCGGACGTGGTCCACGTCGACGAGGTCGACACGGACACCGCGGCCGCCGATGGCGCCCACGACGGTGCGCAGGGCGCGTGCGGTGCGGCCGTTGCGGCCGATCACCTTGCCGAGGTCGTCGGGGTGGACCCGGACCTCCAGCACGCGCCCGCGGCGCAGGTCGCGCGAGGCGACCTGCACATCGTCAGGGTTGTCGACGATGCCCTTCACGAGGTGCTCAAGCGCCTCTTCGAGCATGCTGCTCAGGCCTCGGTCGACTCAGCCGCAGAGGACTCAGCGGCCGCCTCGTCCTTCTTCTCAGCCTTCTTCTTCTGGGTGATCGCCTCACCCTTGCCCTCGTCGTCACCGCCGAGAGCCTCGAACGACGGACGCACGGCCTTCGGCTCGGCGACGAGCAGCGGCGCGGGAGCCGGCTCGCCCTTGAACTTCTGCCAGTCGCCCGTCTTCTTCAGGATGGCGAGAACCGGCTCGGTCGGCTGCGCGCCGACACCCAGCCAGTAGGCGACGCGCTCGGCGTCCACCTCCATGACCGACGGGTTGTAGGTCGGGTGGTACTTGCCGATCTCCTCGATGGCCCGGCCGTCACGGCGGGTACGGGAGTCGGCGACGACGATGCGGTAGTGAGGCGAACGGATCTTGCCCAGACGCTTCAGCTTGATCTTGACTGCCACGGGAGTGGAATCTCCTGGTTTTGACGTGGTTGGGCACGGCGAGCTGCCGCGTGGGGTTGCGGTACCCGAGTGCCCGATGGACGCGTCAGCCGGAGGAGAGAGGGGTCCTGTGCGGCTGTCGAGTACAGCTGGCCATTCTGCCACACCCCGCGGGCAGCTTTCGGCCGAGGGGGCGGGATGATCTTGGGCATGCCCGGGCGGTACCCGGCGCGGAGGTGAGGTGCGTCGGGTGCGCCGCCCGGCACGCGGGTCGGCGTCGAGCTGGATCGCGGCTGCCACGAGCAGTCGCGGTCTCAGCTTGCCGCCGCTCCCACGACCTCCGGGATGCGGAACGGCTTGCCGCAGCCGCCGCAGACGATGGGGGCCTGGGCGAGGACCGACGGGACCACGCGGACGTTGCGGCCGCAGTCGCAGACCGCCTTGACGCGGACGCCGCCGCCGGAGGATCCGTGGCGGGCGGCCGGGCCCCGGAAGGTGCGGCTCGTGTCGGCGGAGGTGGCCACCGTGTGGGCCTTCAGCGCGCGCTGGAGACGCTCGATGGTCGGGCGGTAGCGCCGCTTCGCCTCGGGGTTGAGCGTGACCAGGGAGAAGCCGCTGCTCGGGTGCGGTTCCTCGGGGTGGTCCAGGCCCAGTTCCTCGGCGATGGCGAGGAAGCGACGGTTGTGGTAGCGGCCGGCGCGGGAGGTGTCGCGGACCCCTCGGGCGGCGGCGATGCCGTGGACTGCCTCATGGAGCAGTCGCTCGAAGGAGAGTTCGTGACCGCACGCGGACGACGACTCCCCGATCAGGGACTCTGGCGCGGCAAGGTCCGGCAGCTCGGGGTGGTACCGCTGAATGTCGGCCCACGCCTGTGCCAGCTCTGCGGCGAGAACAGGTGGTGTCTGTGTCGTGCTCACGTAAGGACAACGAGCGGGGGTGCCGCTGTGTTCCGATTCCGGGGCAACCCAAATATTTTGCACTTACCCGTCAGTTGCCGCTGATGCGTCCTGACGAGGGCGGGTGCGCTGATCTGCGGAGAAGCCTCACAGCTCGTACCAAGCCGGTGCGTAGTCTGACGTACGACCCCACGCGTAGCCGTCCTCCGCATGGCGGTACGGCTGTGGTCGGGGGATGCGCAAGTGGTGTTTCGGCCGCTCTCGCGACAGGACCCGCCGTCTTCCTCAGCGCCGGAAACGACGGCGACGTTACCGGGTGCCTGCTCGGCGCCCCCCACCGGCCCGTCCCCCAGGTTTCGGGGACGTGAAATCTCGCCAGACCCGGCCGCGGCACGCAAGCGGGGCTCCACGCCCACTGGACGACACCGCGAGCCGGGAGTTACCTGACATACGTGGGAAGTGCGCGCGCACGGCACGGGGGCCACGCAATCGGGCACTGCGACGATCTGTCGGCGGATTGGGGCGCTTACCTATGACACCTACGCTCGTGCGGGAGCACCTGCCCCACCCGGGTTCCGAACCACCGGACGGGGAGCTGTGCGCACGCGCGCGTGACTGGTCCGAGATCCAGGAGCGGATGCTTGTCCCGCTCCACGAGACCGTGTACGACCGGCTCGAGGTGGGCCCGGCCACCCGGCTGCTGGGGCTCCGCTGCGGCACCGGGCTCGCCCTGCTGGCGGCAGCCTCCCGAGGGGCCGCCGCGGTCACCGGTGTCGACACCTCGCCCGAACGGCTCGCCCTCGCGCGCGAGCGCCTGCTGCCGGACGCCCCGCCCGGCACGCTCGCGCGGGGCGGCACGCGCATCGTCGACGGCTCACCCGCGGACGCGGCCGACGCGGAGACGCCCGCGTACACCCTGGTGACCGTCTTCGAGCCGATCGGCTGTCTCGCCGACGACGCCGACGGGCTGGGTGAACTGCTGGCGTCCGCGCTGCCCCTCGCCGGGCGCGGGGCGGCCGTGGTGCTGGCCGGCTGGGGCCCGCCGGAGCGGTGCGCCACCTCCTCGGTGCTGCGGGTGGCCACGAAGCTGGCCGATCCCCTGCGCAGCGCCCGCAGCTGGCGGCCGGCCCGCCGGGACGACCTGGAGGAGGTCGCCCAGCGCGCCGGGCTGAAGCCGGACGGCTCCGGCCGGGTGGCCTGCCCGTTCGGGTACGCGGACATCGACAGTGCGGTACGGGGGCTGGTGTCGACGGGGCTGTTCGACGCGGCGATCGCGGCGACCGACCGTAAGCAGGTGGACAAGGAGCTGGTGGAGGCGCTGCATCCGTACCGGCGTCCCGACGGCACGGTTTGGATGCACAACGTGTTCCGGTACCTGATCGCCCGCGTGTAGCTCCGCCGGGTGTGCCGTTGGTCGGCTGCGGCGCCGTCGTGGCTGGTCGCGCAGTTCCCCGCGCCCCTTGGGGAGTGCGCTCGGGCGGCGGCGAGCAGGAGCCCGTGTCCGTGGGCGCCACCCGTGTGTGCCGCGACGTGTCGTGGGGCGGCTGCGGCGCCGTCGTGGCTCGTCGCGCAGTTCCCCGCGCTCCCTGAGGATGTGAGGTCGTGAGGCGGCTGCGGTGGTGGCGTGGGCGGTCGGGCAGGTCGCCACGTCCCTTGAGGGGTCAGGTGTCAGGGGATTTGATGAGGCGGGGGATTCCGGCGATGCGGTAGGCGTCGGCTTCTTCCAGGGTTTCGTTCTCCAGGAGGGCCTGGGCGAGGGCGTCCAGCTGGTCGCGGTGGTCGCGGAGTTTGCGGCAGGCCTCGTCGTAGCACTCGTCGACGATGCGGCGCATCTCGCTGTCGATCACGTCGAGGGTCTGCGGGGCGGCGGCGAGGCCGTAGGCCTGCTGGGCGTCGTTGGGGAGGGCGGAGAGGCGGCCGACCTCCTCGCTCATGCCCCAGCGGGAGACCATCCCGCGCGCGATGTTGGTGACCTGCTCCAGGTCACTCTCGGAGCCGGTGGTGATCACGTCGTAGACGACGTGCTCGGCCGCCATCCCGCCGAGCGCGCCGATGATCCGGCCGCGCAGGTACTCCTCGGTGTACGCGTACTTGTCCGCGTCCGGGGTGGAGAGCGTGACGCCGAGCGCGCGGCCGCGCGGGACGATGGTGATCTTGCGGACGGGGTCGGCGCCTGGCTGGAGCATGCCGAGCAGGGCGTGGCCGCTCTCGTGGTAGGCGGTGCGCCGGCGTTCCTCCGGCGGCATCACCAGTGGCCGTTCCGCGCCGAGCTGGACCTTCTCCAGGGCGTCGGACATGTCGGACTGGGTCACCGCCTGCTGGTTCCGCTTGACCGCCAGCAGGGCGGCCTCGTTGGCGAGGTTGGCCAGATCCGCGCCGGTCATGCCCGGGGTCGTCCGGGCTACTTGGGCGAGGTCTACGTCCTGGGCGAGGGGAATGTCGCGGGTGTGGATCTCCAGGATGGCCTCGCGGCCGCCGCGGTCCGGGGGCGAGACCTGGACGATGCGGTCGAAGCGCCCGGGGCGGGTGAGCGCCGGGTCGAGGATGTCGGCGCGGTTGGTGGCGGCCAGGACGACGACGCCCTCGGAGCCGGAGAAGCCGTCCATCTCGGTGAGGATCTGGTTCAGGGTCTGCTCGCGCTCGTCGTGACCGCCCACGCCGGAGCCGCCGGCCCGCGCCCGGCCGATGGTGTCGATCTCGTCGATGAAGATGATCGACGGGGCGACCTTGCGGGCCTCGGCGAACAGCTCCCGCACCCGGGATGCGCCGACGCCGACGATCATCTCGATGAACTCCGACGCGGACGCGGAGAAGAACGGCACGCCCGCCTCGCCCGCGACAGCGCGCGCGAGCAGCGTCTTGCCGGTGCCGGGCGGGCCCGCGAGCAGCACACCGCGAGGCATCTTGGCGCCCATGCGGCGGTAGGCGTCGGGGTTCTTCAGGAAGTCGACGACATCGCTCAGCTCCCCCTCGACCTCGTCGATGCCGGCCACGTCCTCGAAAGTCGTCCGCTTCTCCCCCGGCACCAGTTCCACCGGTTTCGGCGGCGCCTTGCGGCCGAGCATGCCGCCCGCCCCGCCGAGCCCCGCGCTCATCCGGCGCGCGATGAACACCCACACGGCGACGAGCAGCAGCATCGGCGCGAGCGAGAGCAGCAGGTTGGAGAGGAAGCTGCGGTGCTGGACGACGGGCTGGGCCGTGACCGTGACGTTGTGCTTGGTCAGGTTCGCCCACAGGTCGTCGTTCGCGAAGGACGGACGCTCCGTGTTGAACTTCGTGTACTTCCCGCCGCCGCCCGGCCGGTTCTGCTCCTTCTTCAGCTGTCCCTGGATCGAGTCGCCCTTGGCGTAGATCTTGGAGATGTTGCCGTCGCCCACCTGCTTGCTGAACTCGGTGTACGAGATCGTCGGCTCGTTGGCCTGGTCGAAGTAGGACAGCACCAGGTTGGCGAGCAGGTACACCACGAGCGCGGTGATGATCAGCCGCCACCAGCCCCCGCGCAGCTTCCCCCCGCCCGGCGGCTTCGGCGGCTCCTCGGGAGCACCCTCGGTACGCCAGGGCTGGTCGGGGGACGAGCGTGGCGGCGCAGGGTTGGTCATATCGGGACGTTACGACACGCCGTGCCCCTCGGCACCTGCAGAAACGATCGAGGGCGCCCCTCGACGGAAGAGACGCCCTCGCGGTCGTACGACACCCGGCCCTGCGGCACTCAGCCCATGAACTTCTTGAACTCGTCCGGCAGCTCGAAGTCCTCGCCGCCCTGCTGCGGCAGACCGAAGGCGTTGCCGCCCTGCGCGGCCGCCTCGCGGCGCTGGGCCTCCTCCAGCTCCTGCTGCCGGCGCTTCATCGGGTTGCCGGAGCGCTGCTTGCCCTTGGCCTTCTTCTGCTGCTTCTTCTGCCGGCCGGGGCCGCCGCCCATGCCCGGCATGCCGGGCATCCCGGGCATGCCGCCGCCCTGCGCCAGGCGGGACATCATCTTGCGGGCCTCGAAGAACCGCTCGACCAGGCTCTTCACGGCGCTGACCTCGACGCCGGAACCCTTGGCGATACGGGCGCGGCGGGAGCCGTTGATGATCGTCGGTTCCTGACGCTCGCCCGGGGTCATCGACTTGATGATCGCGGCGGTGCGGTCGACGTCGCGCTCGTCGATGTTCTGGATCTGGTCCTTGATCTGGCCCATGCCCGGGAGCATGCCGAGCAGCTTGGAGATGGAGCCCATCTTCCTGACCTGCTCCATCTGGGCCAGGAAGTCGTCCAGGGTGAAGTCCTGGCCCTTCTTGGACGCCAGCTTCGAGGCCATCTTGGCGGCCTCTTCCTGGCTGAAGGTCTTCTCCGCCTGCTCGATCAGGGTGAGCAGGTCACCCATGTCGAGGATGCGGGAGGCCATCCGGTCCGGGTGGAAGGCGTCGAAGTCGTCGAGCTTCTCGCCGTTCGACGCGAACATGATCGGCTTGCCGGTGATCTGCCGGATCGACAGGGCAGCACCACCGCGGGCGTCACCGTCGAGCTTGGAGAGAACCACGCCGTCGAAGCCGACGCCGTCACGGAAGGCCTCGGCGGTGTTGACGGCGTCCTGACCGATCATCGCGTCGACGACGAACAGGATCTCGTCCGGGGAGACGGCGTCGCGGATGTCCGCGGCCTGCTGCATCATCTCCTGGTCGATGCCGAGGCGGCCGGCGGTGTCCACGATCACGATGTCGTGGACCTTGGACTTCGCGTGCTCGATGGAGTCCTTGGCGACCTTGACCGGGTCTCCGACGCCGTTGCCCGGCTCGGGCGCGTACACCGCGACACCGGCGCGCTCGGCGACGACGCTCAGCTGGTTGACGGCGTTCGGGCGCTGGAGGTCGGCGGCGACCAGCAGCGGCGAGTGGCCCTGCTCCTTCAGCCACCGGGCCAGCTTGCCCGCGAGGGTGGTCTTACCTGCACCCTGCAGACCCGCCAGCATGATCACGGTGGGGGGCTGCTTGGCGAAGCGCAGCCGGCGGGTCTCGCCGCCCAGGATGGTCACGAGTTCGTCGTTGACGATCTTCAGGACCTGCTGGGCGGGGTTCAGCGCCTTGGAGACCTCGATGCCGAGCGCGCGTTCCTTGACGTTCTTGATGAACGTCCGCACGACCGGCAGCGCCACGTCCGCCTCGAGGAGCGCGATGCGGATCTCGCGTGCGGTGGCGTCGATGTCCGCCTCGGAGAGCCGTCCCTTGCCGCGCAGGTTCTTGAAAGTCGCTGACAGGCGATCGGAGAGAGTGTCGAACACGGCGCTCGCGGTCCTCGGGGTCGGTGATGGCTTGTGGGAATCGCCCTCCAGGGTATCCCGGTGTCGAAGTCACCGGGGAAGCTCATCCCCGCAGGGTCTCCTCCAGGGCCCTGGCCGTCGCGGTCGCGTCCTGTGCCGGCAGGGGCGCGCCGGTGCCGGTGGTGACGTAGAACGCGTCCACCGCGTTGGAGCCGAGCGTGCTGACGTGCATGCTCCGCACGCGTACTCCCGCCTTCTCCAGAGCCATGCCGATGCGGTGCAGCAGGCCGGGTCCGTCCTGGGCGCGGACCTCGATGACCGTGGCGTGGTGCGAGGCCGCCGGTGCCACGGTCACCCGGGGCGGCGGGGCCACCCGGCCGCGTCGGCGCGGGTAGGCCGCGTCGCGTTCGGCGAGGCGGCCCGTGATGTCGAGGGAGCCTTCGAGGGCGCGGACGAGGTCGGCCCGCAGCCTGGTGGCCTGCGGCAGGGAGCCGTACTCGGCCGCGACCCGCCAGTTCAGGAGCAGGACGGAGCCGGAGTCGGAGTCGACGTCGTCGGGCAGGCGCAGGGTGCGCAGCTCGGCCGTGCGGACGGTCAGCCGGTGCACGGCGAGGACACCGGCGACCGCCGGCAGCACGGCGGGCTGGTCGGGCACGGCGATGACCAGCTCGACGCCGAGAGGGGCGGGCTCGCCGGTGTCCTCGCCGTCCGGCGGCGTCTCCGTCCGGGCGCGCAGGGCGAGGACCGGGCCGTCGGTGCGGTGGGCCTCGACGGCGAGGCGCTCGTGCTCGGCGGTGGGCGCGGCGGGCTCGGGTTCGTCGGGGGCGTCCCCGGCGAGGACGGCGGACACCCGTCGTACGAGGTCGTCGACGAGGGAGCCGCGCCAGGTCGACCAGGCGGCCGGGCCGGTGGCGAGGGCGTCGGCCTCGGTGAGGGCGTGCAGGAGTTCCAGAGTGCTCTGGGTGCGGACGGCCTCGGCGACGGAGCGGACGGTGGCGGGGTCGTCCAGGTCTCGGCGGGTGGCCGTCTCGACGAGCAGCAGGTGGTGTCGTACGAGCGTGGAGAGTACGTCCACGTCCGCGTGGTCGAAGCCGATCCGGGCGGCGACGTCCCGGGCGATGGTCTCGCCGGCCACGGAGTGGTCACCGGGCCAGCCCTTGCCGATGTCGTGCAGCAGCGCGGCGACGAGGAGCAGGTCGGGGCGGCTGACGCGGCGGGTCAGTTCGGCGGCGCGGACGGCGGTCTCGATCAGGTGGCGGTCGACCGTCCAGACGTGGACGGCGTTGCGCTGCGGCCGGCAGCGGACCCGCTCCCAGTCGGGGAGGAGGTTGCTGATCAGGCCTTCTGCCTCCAGTGCTTCCCAGACGTCGACGGTCGGGCGGCCGGAGCCGAGCAGGGTCACCAGCTGTTCGCGGGCCTCGGCGGGCCAGGGGGTGGGCAGCGGGCGCCCGGTCGCGGCCATGAGCCGGGCGGCGTGCAGGGAGAGCGGGAGTCCGGCCTGCGCGGCGGCGGCCGCGGCGCGCAGCGGGAGCACGGGGTCGCGTTCGGGGCGTGCGGTGCGGGCGAGCACCACCTCGCCGTCCTGCTCCACCACGCCCTCGGCCAGCGGGGAGCGCTCGGCCGCCTGCCGGCCGCCGCCCAGCATGGCGCGCAGGCGCGGGCGGACGGCACGCGAGCGCAGCACGCGCCCGACTTCGCGCCAGGTGACGTCACTGGCGTACGAGATCACGCGCGCCGCCTCGTACACCTTGCGCAGCAGGGTGTCCGCGTCGAGCAGGCCGAGTTCGGTCGCGACCTGGTCCTGTTCCTGCAGCGCGAGCCGGTCGGTGGCGCGGCCGGTGCTCAGGTGCAGGGCGTCACGGACGTCGAGCAGGCGCCGACGGGCGTCGGCGAGTCCCTCGCGCGGGGCGTCGGCCAGCCAGGAGGCCGCCACGGCGCGCAGGGCGGTGGCGTCCCGGAGGCCGCCGCGGGCCTCCTTGAGGTCGGGTTCCAGGAGGTAGCGCAACTCACCCAGGCGTTCGGCGCGCTCGGCGCACATTTCCTGGAGTTCGGGGAGGCGTTTGGGCGCCTGGTTGCGCCAGTCGGCCAGGACGGCCGTGCGCAGTGCGGCGGTGCGGCCTAGGTCGCCGGCGAGGTGGCGGGCGTCCAGCAGACCCAGCTGGACCTTCAGGTCCTCGCCGGCCGTCCGGCGGGCCTCGGCCGGGGTGCGGACGGAGTGGTCGAGGGCGATACCGAGGTCCCAGACGGGGTACCAGAGGCGGTCGGCCAGGGCGGCGACCGCGCCGGGGTCGCTTCCGTCGTGCAGCAGCAGGAGGTCGAGGTCGCTGCGCGGGGACAGTTCGCCGCGGCCGTAGCCGCCGACGGCGACGAGCGAGACGCCTCTGAGCCCGTCGGCCGCGGCCGTGAACAGCGAGGAGAGCCAGTCGTCCGTCAGCTCGGCGAGGGCGGCACGGCGCGGCGGCCCGGACCGCGCCCCTTCGGTGAGGAGGCGCAGCCGGGCCGCCGCGTAGCCGCCGGGCTCCGAGTGATCCGCTTCGTTTCGTACGTCCGTACCCGTCACCCAGCGACTCCTGTCCCTCTGCCGTGCTGCCGTACTGCGTTGTGCCGGGTCAGAGCGCGTCCGGGCCGCGCTCGCCGGTGCGGACCCGTACGGCCGTCTCGACCGGCAGGGACCAGACCTTGCCGTCGCCGATCTTGCCGGTGCGGGCGGCCTTGACGATGACCTCGACCAGCTGGTCGGCGTCGCCGTCCTCGGCCAGGACCTCGATGCGGATCTTGGGGACCAGGTCGACGGTGTACTCGGCACCGCGGTAGACCTCGGTGTGGCCCCGCTGCCGCCCGTAACCGCTGGCCTCGGTGACCGTCAGCCCCTGGACGCCGAAGGCCTGGAGGGCCTCCTTGATCTCGTCGAGCCGGTGCGGCTTCACGACGGCGGTGATGAGCTTCATGCGTCCACCTTCTTGGTCTGCGTGGCGGCCAGGGCCGAAGAGCCCGCGAGGGAGCCGATGACTCCGCCGCCCGCACCACTGAAGTCGTATGCGGTCTCGGCGTGCTCCGCCTGGTCGATGCCGGAGATCTCCTCGTCCTCGGAGACCCGCATCCCGATGGTCTTGTCGAGCAGGAAGGCGAGGACCGCGGAGACGACCAGGGAGTAGGCGAGGACCGCGCCGACACCGGCGCACTGCTTCCACAGCTGGGTCCAGCTGTGGTCGCCGTAGAAGACGCCCGTCGCGGCGGACTGGCCCTTGCCGGTGGCGAAGAAGCCGATGAGCAGCGAGCCGATGATGCCGCCGACCATGTGGACGCCGACGACGTCGAGCGAGTCGTCGTAGCCGAACCGGAACTTGAGGCCGACGGCCGCGGCGCAGGCGACACCGGCGATGGCGCCGACGGCGATCGCGCCGAGCGGGGAGATCGCACCGCCGGACGGGGTGATCGCGACCAGACCGGCGACCGCGCCGGAGGCGGCGCCCAGCGTGGTGAACGCGCCGTGCCGGATCTTCTCGTAGGCGAGCCAGGCCAGCATGGCGGCGGCCGTCGCGACCTGCGTGTTGACGAACATCAGCGCGCCGACGCCGTCGTCGTTGCCGAGCCACGAGCCGGCGTTGAAGCCGAACCAGCCGAACCACAGCAGACTGGCACCGAGCATGACCAGCGGAAGGCTGTGCGGGCGCATCGGGTCCTTCTTGAAGCCGACGCGCTTGCCGATGACGAGGATCACGCCGAGCGCCGCCGCACCCGCGTTGATGTGGACCGCCGTACCGCCCGCGAAGTCGATGACTCCGAGCTTGAAGGCCCAGCCGTCGGCGCCCCAGACCCAGTGGGCGACCGGGACGTAGACGATCGTGGCCCACAGGGCGACGAAGAGCGCCCACGCCGAGAACTTCACGCGGTCCGCGAGGGCGCCGCTTATCAGGGCCGGCGTGATGATGGCGAACATCATCTGGAAGACCATGAACACGAAGATCGGGATGGTGTAGCCGGGCCACAGCTGGGTCAGCCCGATGTTGCTCAGGCCGAACCAGTGGGAGTTCCAGCCGATGAGGCTGTTGTTCTCACCGAAGGCGAGGGAGAAGCCGTAGAGCACCCACAGAATGGTGACGATGCCGATGCTGATGAAGCTCATCATCAGCATGTTGAGGGTGCTCTTGACGCGGACCATGCCTCCGTAGAAGAAGGCCAGGCCCGGGGTCATGATCAGCACCAGGGCGGAACAGATGAGCATGAAGCCTGTGTTCGCGGAGGACAGCTTGGGTGCCTCCGCGGCAAGCGTGATGGCTGGTGCCATCGGCGTCTCCTCGTCGGTTGGTACGGCCCCGTGCGGGCGGTGCCTGGGCGATCCGGTCGGTGGCGGGGGGTCCGGTTATGCGCCAGAGACTGACGCAGCGCCGTTTCGATGGATGCCCCCCGTTGTTTCGCCGGGGTGACGAAGGCGCCCTGCGTGTTACGCGTGCATGAACTGCCGGATGTCCGGCACACCAGTCGTTATCGTGACGCAACCATCGCGAACGACAGAGCGCCCACGACTGAACGACACGGCAACCACTCTTCGAACGACACAGCAACCACCGATTGAGGAACCACGACGGCGAGCAACCACCTACGCGAGAGCGGCGCCGGTTCAGGCGCACAAAGAGGTGCCGGCCGCGGCGGCCTCTCGACGACCTGGCATGGGGGAGCCGAGTCGGGCAGTTCGGGAGGACCGGCCGCGGCCGGGGTTCACGGGTCCCGCGGTCAGACGGCCTCGGCGGCCTCCGGCAGTTCCACGGCGAGCTGGTCGGTGAGGTCGACGACGGCGCCGAGGTCGCCGAAGTCGCGGGCGGCGGTGTCGACCGTCTTGCGGATACGGGTGTTCACCCGCTCGGAACGGACCTTCTTGGCGATCTCCATGGCCCGCGAGGCGTAGTCCGCGCTCTGATCGGGTTCACGCTGGAGCAGGTGCACGGTGGCCATCCCGATCAGGTTCAGCCCGTACGACCGCTGGTGCTCGGCGTCCTTGGCGAACAGTTCCACCGCCCGCCGCATCAGCGGCTCGGCCAGGGACGCGTAGGCGGGGCTGCGTCCGGCGACGTAGGCGAGGTCGCGGAAGGAGTGGGAGTTCTCGCCGTACAGCTCCGCCTCGGAGAAGAAGCGGATCCAGTCGGGGTCCGGCTCGTCCCACTCGTCGACCTCGGCGAAGGTGTCCTCGGCCATGCGGACCGCGCGTTTGGTCTTGCCGGGCTGGCCCATGTTGGCGTAGGCGCGGGCCTCCATCGCATACAGCATGGCCTGGGTGCGCGGGCCCGCGCAGTCACGGCTGCCGTACTGGGCGAGGTGGATCAGCTCCAGGGCGTCGTCGGGCCGGCCGAGGTGGATCATCTGGCGGCTCATGCTGGACAGGACGTACGAGCCGAGCGGCTTGTCACCGGCTTCCTTGGCCGCGTGCAGGGCGAGGACGAAGTACTTCTGCGCGGTGGGCTGGAGACCCACGTCGTACGACATCCAGCCCGCGAGTTCGGCGAGTTCGGCGGCGACCTTGAAGAGCTTGCGGGCGGTGGACTCGGGCTGGGGTTCCTGGAGGAGGTCGGTGACCTCGTGCAGCTGGCCGACGACCGCCTTGCGGCGCAGGCCGCCGCCGCACTGGGCGTCCCATTGGCGGAACATCCGGGTGGTGGACTCCAGGAGGTCGAGCTCGGGCTTGGAGAGACGGCCCGGCCTGCTGGAATCCCGCTGCGGCTCGGGCTCGGGCAGGACCGGCGCGGCGGGGGTCGGCACCAGCCAGCGCTGCATGGGCTCGATGAGGGACGGGCCCGCGGACAGCGCCAGCGAGGTCCCGAGGAAGCCGCGCCGCGCCAGCATGAGGTCGCTGCGCGAGAACTCGCTGAGCAGGGCGACTGTCTGCGGACCCGTCCAGGGCAGGTCGACTCCGGTCGCGGAGGGTGACTGGCGGGCGGCGCGCAGTCCGAGGTCCTCGATGGAGACGACACAGCCGAAGCGCTCGGAGAACAGCTCGGACAGGATCCGCGGTATCGGCTCGCGCGGGTTCTCCCCGTCCAGCCAACGGCGCACCCGTGAGGTGTCGGTGGAGATGTGGTTGGCACCCAACTGGCGTGCCCTGCGGTTCACTTGACGCGCCAGCTCGCCCTTGGACCAGCCACTGCGCACGAACCACGAACCGAGCAGCTCATTGGGGCGCTTGTCAGCGTTCGTCCCGCTACCGCCGTTGCCGCCCACTGGAACGCCCCCATCCCTGAGACCACTTGTCACCGAGTGCGCCAAGCCCTATCAGAATGCCGGTGGACAAGGCCTCCCGTCCGACGGTTCTCACCCTTCGAACGAGTCGACGACTTGCCTGGGGCATACCCACGTGTGCATGTGCCCCCAAGCTTTGCGCACTCACAGTAATCCTACGATCACCGGTCCAGCCATGGCGATCCCTGAAACGCCACCATTCGCCACCCCATCGAATGAACTCACCGTGGCCTCCACGCGATTCACTTGACATAGGACGGCCGGAAGTGGGCGGAGTGACGCACACGGGGGCGCACAGCCTTCGGTGCACCACCCGTAGTGCCGCAAGGCGCCGCCGTGACCTCACGTGAATGAGGGAAGTCGGAGCCGTAGCGTCACGTTCCGCTTTCGTCTCGCTCCGTGTCGTAACCACCGGCGCGCTGGACCCGTTGGAGGGGGCATGGACTTCACGATCGGCGGCATTCGGGAGATCCGCTCCGGCACGCGCCGACGCGGCCGTTCGTCGGAGTGCACCGCCGTCGCCGAGTTCACCGGACTGTGGGGCTGGGACGTGGTGCCGGGCACGCGGGCCGCGGCGGGTGTCTGCTCCTGTGGTCACGCCGACTGCCGGGCGCCGGGCGCGCACCCGCTCGACTTCGCACCCCAGGTGCCCGCGGGCGCCACGCTCGACGAGGTGACCAAGGCCTGGTCCGAGTGCCCGGGTGCCGCCGTGATGCTGCCCGTCGGCCGCGCGTTCGACGTCATCGAGGTCGCCGAGCCGGCCGGGCGCCGCGCCCTGGTCCGGCTGGAGCGCATGGGCCTCCCCCTCGGCCCGGTCGCCGCCACCCCGGACGGCCGCGCCCACTTCTTCGTCGCCCCCGGCGCCGCCGCGGAGCTGCCCCGGCTGCTGTACCGCATGGGCTGGGACGACCCGTCCGCCCTGGACCTGCGCGGTCTCGGCCCCGGTACGTACATCACCGCCCCGCCCTCCGACCGGGGCGGCCTCGGCCCGGTGCGCTGGCTGCGCCCGCCGGCCCTGGACTCGGCGACCCGGCCACCGGCCGCCCGGCTGCTGCTGGGCACGCTGGCGTACGTGGCACACCGCTCGCGCGCGCCGCGCGTATGATCCGCCGCCCCACACCGTCGACCACGAGACCCAACGACCACAGCCGACGTCAGCCCCGCACCACCTCAGCGATCGTCGATTGAGACGCCACGACGGCGAGCCGCCCCTTGGACGGGAGCGGCGCCGGTTTCGGCGCGAAAGAGCGCGCCCGTCCCCGACTGCACCTCGGGGGCGGGCGCTTCTCGTTTTTTGCGCCTGAGCCGGCGCCGCTCTCGCGGAAGGGGTTGATCTCCGTCGTGGTTCCTCAATCAGTTGTCGCGGTCCGTAGGCGGAGGCCGAGCCACAGGGAGTCAGTCACCGATGAGCGCGTCCACGAACGCCTCGGGGTCGAACGGCGCCAGGTCGTCCGCGCCCTCGCCGAGACCGATCAGCTTGACCGGAACGCCCAGCTCACGCTGGACCGCGACCACGATGCCGCCCTTCGCCGTGCCGTCCAGCTTGGTCAGCACGATGCCGGTGATGTCCACGACCTCGGCGAACACGCGGGCCTGCACCAGGCCGTTCTGACCGGTGGTGGCGTCCAGGACGAGCAGCACCTCGTCAAGCGGGGCGTGCTTCTCCACGACCCGCTTGACCTTGCCCAGCTCGTCCATGAGGCCGGTCTTGGTGTGGAGCCGGCCTGCGGTGTCGATGAGCACCACGTCGACGCCGATCTCCTTGCCCTCCTTCACCGCGTCGAAGGCGACGGAGGCGGGGTCGCCGGCCTCCGGCCCGCGCACGGTGTGGGCGCCGACGCGCTCGCCCCAGGTCTGGAGCTGGTCGGCGGCGGCGGCACGGAAGGTGTCGGCGGCGCCGAGGACGACGGTGCGGCCGTCGGCGACCAGGACGCGGGCGAGCTTGCCGGTGGTGGTGGTCTTGCCGGTGCCGTTGACGCCGACGACCATCACGATGCCGGGCTTGCGGTCCTCGGGCTCGGTCTTCACCGTGCGGTCGACCTCGGTGCCGACCAGCTTGAGCAGCTCCTCGCGCAGCAGGCCGCGCAGCTCGTCGGGGGTGCGGGTGCCGAGCACCTTGACGCGCTCGCGCAGCCGCTCGACCAGCTCCTGGGTGGGCTGCACGCCGACGTCGGCGGTGAGCAGTGTGTCCTCGATCTCCTCCCAGGTCTCGTCGTCCAGGTGCTCGCGCGAGAGCAGCGTGAGCAGCCCCTTGCCGAGGGCGGTCTGGGAGCGGGACAGCCGGGCGCGCAGGCGGACGAGCCGGCCCTCGGTGGGCTCCGGGATCTCGAGTTCGGGAACCTCGAGGGCGGGGCCCGTGGGGGGCTCCTCCACGGCGACCGCTGCGGGGCCGCCGGGGAGATCCACCTCCTCGATCGTCCGGCGCGGTTCGTCGCGCGGCGTCTCGGCCTCGTCGCCGACGTGCGGCTCGGCCGGGGGCGCGGTGATGTCGGGCGCGGCGGGCGGCGGCGGGGGCAGCGGCTTCCGGCGCCGGCTGCCGACGATGAGCCCGCCGAGCGCACCGAGCACGACTACGGCGATGACTACAGCAAGGATGATGGTTTCCATAACGGGTCCAGTATGCGTGACCCCCCTGCCCGGCTCGTCGTTCTGCAACGGGGGCCGCGTGCCCTCCGGGCCGGGCTGGCCCGCCGCGTGGCGGCAAGCGTGCGGGAAGCCCTCCAGGGCGGAGTCACAACCCGTCCGGTATCGGCAACGGGTGGGGTCCGCGACCCAGGGCGTGTCACGTCCCATGCGGTGGGCCGTGACACGCCCTCGCCGCAGCATCAACGTCCCGTTTGGGCCATGCGTTGCGTCGGGACCGCTTGTGGTTTCCCCCAAAAGACAAAGGCCTCCAGCGCGCCCAAGTCGGACTAAAGTACGATGGAGGAGGTCGCGTCGACGCGCGTAGAGTCCCATTGTCATCCTCCCCCACATTCCTTAGGGCACCCTCCTTCATGAGCAAGACAGCCGAGACCGAAGGCGCTCTCGAGACCCGCGGCATCGAGCAGGTACCCGACCACGAGCGCACCGCGCGGCCCCGCGAACTCTTCCCCACCTGGGTGGGCGCCAACATCAGCGTGCTGCTGCTGACTATGGGCGCGAGCCTGGTCGTGGCGTACCACCTGAACATCTGGCAGGCGCTCGTCGTCGCCGGCGTGGCGCCCGTCGTGTCGTACGGCCTGGTCGGCCTGGTCGGCATCGCGGGCAAGCGCGGCGGAGCGCCCGGCATGGCGCTGTCGCGCGCGGTCTTCGGGCAGCGCGGCAACCTGCTGCCCGGAGCGCTGATCTGGGTCGCGCGCTGGGGCTGGGAGACGATCAACGCCGTCACCGGCGCCTACGCGATGCTCACCATCCTGGACATCCTGTTCGGCATCAAGGCCAACAGCGTGCTGGACATGGTCATGCTGCTGCTCTTCGTCGTCGCGACCTTCGCGATCTCCGGGCTCGGCATCGGTGCCGTGCAGAAGTGCAACAAGTACGCGACCTATTTCTTCGGCGTCTTCTCGGTACTGGTCCTGGTGTACCTGGCCGTGAACACCGACTGGTCCAAGGTGACGGGCCACAGCGCCGGCCCCACGGCAGCGGTGATCACCGGCATCGGCATGATCGCGGCGGGCGGCGTGAGCTGGATCCCGTCCGCGCCCGACTTCACCCGCTACCTGCCGCGCACCGCCTCCTCGAAGGCGATCGTGGGCACCTCGGTGGGCGGCGCGGGCATCGTCGTGCTGCCCATGGTGCTGATGGGCGCGGTGATGGCGGTCGGCACGCCGGACCTGGCCTCGGCCGGCGACCCGGTCTCCTTCCTGGGCGAGATCCTGCCGACCTGGATCGCGGTCCCGTACCTGCTGATCGCCCTGATCGGCATGCTCCTGATCAACTCGATGTCGATGTACTCGGCCGGCTTCACCGCGCAGACCCTCGGCTTCAAGGTGCCGCGCCACTGGGCGGTCTCGGTCAACGCCGTGATCTCGCTGGTCCTCGGCGGTGTGCTGATGCTGGCGGCGACCAGCTTCCTGGGCTCCTTCATCGCCTTCCTGTCGCTGCTCGCGGTGGCGTTCTCCGCCTGGGTCGGCGTCTTCGTCGCCGACATGCTGCGCCGCACCGAGTACGACGGCCGGGCCATGATCGACACCACGCGCACCAGCGCCTACTGGTACCGGGGCGGCTTCTCCCCCGCCGCGGTGGCCTCCTGGGCGATCGGCCTGGCCGCGGGCCTGATGTTCACCGCCTCGGACTGGTTCACGGGCCCGCTGGCGAAGAACAACGTCATCGGCGAGTACGGCCTCGGCTGGGTCGCCACGATCGTCGTCTCGGGCCTGCTGTACATGGTGCTGCCGAAGCCGGCGGTCGCGACCCCGGCCGCGCCCGCCGAGACCGCCGAGACCGCCGAGGCGCAGGCGCCCGCCACTGCCTGACCGGCCCCGCGCCGAGAGCCCGATCGGCCTTCGCGGCGCCGTGTCCATGGCCATCTGACACAGCGTCAGCTAACGTCCCCCTCCACCGAGCCGCACCGGAGGGGGACCTTCCATGCCCGTCACGGTCGTACGTTTCAACCTGGTCGAACCCGGCGCCACCCGCACCTCCCTCGCCGCCCGCTACCGGGCCGCCGTGGAGATGGCCGCGTACGCCGACGCGCACGGCGTCACCACCGTGCAGACCGAGGAGCACCACGGCGTCGGGAACAACTGGCTGCCCTCGCCGTTCGCCTTCGCGGGCGCGGTGTTCGGGGCGACCCGGGACATCGCGGTAACGGTGTCCGCGGTGATCGGCCCGCTGCACGATCCGCTGCGGCTGGCCGAGGAGATCGCCGTGCTGGACCTGCTCAGCGGCGGGCGGCTGGTGACGGTGGCCGGGATCGGCTACCGGCCCGAGGAGTACGCCCTGTTCGACGTGGACTGGAAGCGGCGCGGCCGGCTCCAGGACGAGATGCTCGCGACCCTGCTGGCGGCGTGGACCGGCGAGGAGTTCACCTACCGGGGCCGTACCGTACGCGTCACCCCGCGCCCGTACACCGATCCGCACCCCCTACTGCTGGTCGGCGGTTCCTCGAAGGCCGCCGCCCGCCGGGCCGCCCGGCTCGGGCTGCCGTTCTTCCCGAGCGCGCATCTGCCGGAGCTGGAGGCGTACTACAAGGAGCAGCTCACGGCGCACGGCACCGAGGGCTGGGTGATGATGCCCGCGGCCGAGACTCCCCTGCTGCACATCGCCGAGGACCCGGACCGGACGTGGGCGCGGTACGGCGAGCACTTCCTGCACGAGGCGCGGATGTACGCCTCCTGGCAGTCGGAGCAGATCCGCTCGGCCGTGAAGTCGGCGGCCACGACGGTGGAGGAGCTGCGCGCGGAGGGCGTGTACCGGATTCTCACGCCGCAGGAGTGCGTGGCGCAGGGGCTGGACAACCTGGTGCTGCATCCACTGGCGGGCGGGATGCCGCTGGAGGAGGGGTGGCGCAGCCTGCGGCTGTTCGCGGAGCGGGTGCTTCCGGAGTTGTAGCAGCCGACCGGACGGGCGTGCGCGGCGTCCGGTCGGGCGGAGCACACCGCCGCCCCCGGTCCGGGGGGTGGTGGGACCGGGGGCGGTGGAAGGGGCGAGGAGAGGGGCAGCGGGGACTTGGCCCTTCTCCTCGGGCTCGGGGGGCGGATCAGCCCATCTCCTCCAGCGACTTGCCCTTCGTCTCCTTGACGAACTTGAGGACGAACGGGATGGAGAGCGCGGCGAAGACCGTGTAGATCACGTAGGTGCCGGACAGGTTCCAGTCGGCCAGCGACGGGAAGCTCGCGGTGATCGCCCAGTTGGCGATCCACTGCGCGGCGGCGGCCACGCCCAGGGCGGCGGCGCGGATCTTGTTCGGGAACATCTCGCCGAGCATGACCCAGACGACCACACCCCAGGAGAGGGCGAAGAAGAGGACGAACACGTGGGCCGCGATCAGGGCGACCAGACCCTGGGTGTGCGGCAGCTTGCCGTCGACCAGCGGGTGGCTGAACGCCCAGGCCTCCAGCGCGAGGCCGACGGCCATGCCGACCGAGCCGATGAGGGCGAGCGGCCTTCGGCCGATGCGGTCCACGAAGATCATCGCGATCACGGTGCCGACGATGTTGATGATCGACGTCGTGAAGGAGTAGAAGAACGACTGCGTCGGGTCGACGCCGACCGACTGCCACAGCGTCGAGGAGTAGTAGAACGCGACGTTGATGCCGACGAACTGCTGGAAGACCGACAGGCCGATACCGACCCAGACGATCGGCTTGAAGAAGAAGCCGCCGCCGAGCAGGTCCTTGAAGGTGGACCTGTGCTCGCTCTTCATGGCGTGCTCGATCTCGGCGACGCGTGCGTCCAGGTCGGCTCCCGTGCCCTCGACCTCGGCGAGGATCTCCTTGGCCCGCTCGCGCTTGCCGACGGAGAGCAGGAAGCGCGGGGACTCGGGGATCGCCAGGGAGAGCAGGCCGTAGAGGACGGCCGGGACGACCATCACGCCGAGCATGACCTGCCAGGCCTCCACGCCCAGCAGCTTGCCGCGCTGGTCGCCGCCGGCGGCGTTGAGCAGACCCCAGTTGACCAGCTGGGAGATGGCGATGCCGACGACGATCGCGGCCTGCTGGAAGGAGCCGAGGCGGCCGCGGTAGGCGGGCGGGGCGACCTCGGCGATGTAGGCCGGGCCGATGACGGAGGCCATGCCGATGGCGAAGCCGCCGATGATGCGCCAGAAGGCGAGGTCCCACAGCGCGAAGGGCAGCGCTGAGCCGACGGCGCTGATGGTGAACAGCACGGCGGCGATCTGCATGCAGCGGATACGGCCGATCCGGTCGGCTATGCGGCCGGCGGTCGCGGCGCCCACGGCACAGCCGATCAGGGCGATGGCGATGACCTGGGCCAGGGCCGCGGAGCCGATGTCGTAGCGGCCGCGGATGGCCTCGACGGCTCCGTTGATGACCGAGCTGTCGTAGCCGAAGAGGAAACCGCCCATGGCGGCGGCCGCCGCGATGAAGATGACGTGCCCGAGATGTTCGGGGTGAGCCGTCCCGGCTCCTGACTGCGGTGCCTGCGCTGTGCTGGTCACGTGTAACTCCTCGGGCCGCGGCAACGCTGCCGGGGTGGGGGGCGAGCCCTTAGGTCTCCAGTGGCGCACGAGCGAGCACCACTCACACCTGAAGGTAAAAGCAACGTTGCCGAGACTATGCCTTCAAGTTTCGAAGTCAATAGTTCAACGACTATGAACTTTCAGACATGAAGGGAGTCCTCGTGTTCAAGAAGCGAACATGAGGACTCTTTGATCTCGCGGGTGAACTAGCGCAGCCGCTGGGAGATGACCTTCGACACACCGTCACCCTGCATGGAGACGCCGTAGAGCGCGTCGGCCACCTCCATGGTGCGCTTCTGGTGCGTGATCACGATGAGCTGGGAGGACTCCTGCAGCTCCTGCATGATCCGGATCAGCCGCTGGAGGTTGGTGTCGTCGAGTGCGGCCTCGACCTCGTCCATGACGTAGAAGGGGCTCGGCCGCGCCTTGAAGATCGACACCAGCATGGCGACGGCGGTCAGCGACCGCTCGCCGCCGGAGAGAAGGGAGAGCCGCTTGACCTTCTTGCCCGGCGGCCGGGCCTCGACGTCCACACCCGTGGTGAGCATGTTGTCGGGGTCGGTCAGGATCAGCCGCCCGTCGCCGCCCGGGAACAGCCGGCTGAAGACGCCCTCGAACTCTCGGGCCGTGTCCCGGTACGCCTCGGTGAAGACCTGCTCGACACGCTCGTCGACCTCCTTCACCACCTGAAGCAGGTCGGCGCGGGTCTTCTTCAGGTCCTCCAGCTGCTCGCTGAGGAACTTGTGCCGCTCCTCCAGCGCCGCGAACTCCTCCAGCGCGAGCGGGTTGACCTTGCCCAGCTGCTGGTACGCCCGCTCGGCGGCCTTGAGCCGCTTCTCCTGTTCGGCCCGGTGGAACGGCCTCGGCTGGTTGCGTGGGTGCTCGGGGTCCTCCGGCAGGACCTCGCCCTCGGCGGGCGGTGAGGGCGGAACGAGCTGGTGCGGGCCGTACTCGTCGACGAGCCCCGTCGGCTCGACGCCCAGCTCCTCCAGCGCCCTGGTCTCCAGCTGCTCTATCCGCAGCCGCTTCTCGGCGCCGAGCACCTCGCCCCGGTGCACCGAGTCCGTCAGCTTGTCGAGTTCCGCCTTGAGATCGCGTCCGGCGGTGCGCGCGGCGGTCAGTTCCCGCTCGCGCCGTGCCTTGGCGGACTCGGCGGCGGACCGCTCCCGCTCGGCACGGCCGAGGGACACCTCGATGTGCGCGAGCAGCTGCCGGGCGCCGAAGGCCACGGCCTCGGCGACGGCGGCCTCGTGGCGCAGCCGGGCGCGCCGCTGCTCGGCACGCGCGCGTGCCTCGCGTTCCGCACGGGCGGCCCGGTCCAGCGAGTCGGCGCGTCCGGCGAGCCCCTTGACGCGTTCCTCGTGCGTACGGACCTGGAGCCGGGCCTCCATCTCGGTCTGGCGGGCGTTGGCACCGTCGGCGGCCAGCCGGTCGCGCACCGAGGTGTCCGGCTCCTCCTCGACGGGCATCTCCTCGGCGACCGCCAGCCGCTCGGCCAGCTCCTCGGCCTCCATGACGGCCTTCTCCAGCGCGTCCTGCGCGCGTGCCGCCGCCGTGGCCGACCGCTCGGCCTCCCCGGCGGCGCCGCGTGCCTGTCCGGCGAGCCGACCGAGCTGCTGCGCCACGGCCGACTTCTCCCGGTCGGCCGCCCGCCGCCGCTCTCCCAGCTCCTCGACCAGCGCGGCGGCCTCCCCTCGCCGCTCGGCCGCCGCGTGCTGCGCCTCGGTGAGCTCCTCGCACCGCACGACCAGCTCGTCCAGCTCCGCCGCGGCCTCGTCCACGGAGGCCTGCACCTCCAGGAGACTGGGCGCACCGGCCGACCCGCCGTGCGCGAAGTGCGCCCCGAGCAGGTCGCCTTCGGCGGTGACCGCGGTCAGTTCGGGGCGCGCGAGGACCAGGTCCTCGGCGTCCTCCAGGGTTCCTACGACGACGATCGCGCGCAGCAGCCGGCGTACGGCGGGCATGAGTTCGGCGGGACCGCGGACCAGGTCGGCGGCGAAGATGTGCTCCGCGGGGAGGGCGGTGCGCTCCACGGGGTGAGTGGTGGCGGGAGGGCGGGCGTCCGCGGGTTCGTGGTGGCTGGTCGCCCAGTTCCCGGCGCCCCTCAGGGGTGTCTCCGCCGCCGCCGAACGATCAGCCAGAGGTGTTGAGGTGGGCCGTTGGTCGTCCGCGGGTGCGTCGTGGCCGGGCGCGCCGTTCCCCGTGCCCCCTTGAGGCGCCGGCTCCGGGGTGTCGGCGAGGAGAAGGGAAGCGCGGCCGCCGTCCTGTTTGCGCAGGAGGCGGAGGGCTTCGGCCGCCTGGGCCGGGGTGGTCACGGCGATGGCGTCGGCTGCCGCGCCGAAGGCGGCGGCGAGCGGGACTTCGTGACCCGGGGTGACGGTGAGCAGTTCGGCCGCCGGGCCCAGGATTCCGGTGAGCCGGTCCCGGGCCCCGAGCAGTATTCCCGTGCCGTCCTTGCGGCGCAGGCCCAGTGCCAGCGCCTCGTGGCGGGCCTGGGTCGCGGCACGCCGGCGTTCGGCCGCGGTGGTCGCCTCGCGGGCGGCGCTCAGGGTGGACTCGGCCTCGGTGAGCTGTCGTCTGGCGGCGTCGTGCTGTTCGGCGAGGTCGGCGTCGTCCGCGTCGAGGCCGTCGACCTCGGCCTGCAGGGTCTCGTACTCCTCCTGGGCGGAGGCGGCGCGCTCCTGGGCCTCGTCGCGGGCGACGGCCAGCCGGTCGATCTCGGCCTGGGCGGAGGCGGCGCGCGAGCGGGCCGCGTTGACCTGTCCAAAGAGACGGGCCAGTCCTTCGCGCCGATCGGCGATGGCGCGGGCGACGTCCTTGAGGCGACGCTCCTCGACGGCCAGCTCCCGCTCCAGTTCGGCGCGGTGGGCGACGGTGTCGTCCAAGGCGTGCTGGGCCGCGTCCAGGGCGGCCTCCAGTTCGGCCTCCTGCTCGCGGATGCGGGCGGCCTCGCGTTCCATGTCCTCGGGGTCGCGGCCGCGCCGCTCCTCGGGCGGTGCGGAGGTGGCGCTCTTGACCCGGGCGTCGGCCAGCGAGACGGTGCCGCGTACGCGTTCGGCCAGCTGGGACAGCTCGTACCAGGTCTGCTGGGCGCGCTGGAGGCGTGGCGTGAGCTGTCGTACCTCGTCCTCCAGCAGGGCCTCCCGCTGGAGTGCCTTCTTCAGCTCCTGCTCGGCCGCCTCCTTGCGCTCCTTCAGGGCCGCCTCGTCCGCGATCTCGTTGCTGAGGGCCGCCCGGAGTCGTACGAGGTCGTCGGCGAGCAGCCGGAGGCGGGCGTCGCGCAGGTCGGCCTGGATGACGGCGGCCCTGCGCGCGACCGCGGCCTGGCGGCCGAGCGGCTTGAGCTGGCGGCGCAGTTCGTCGGTGAGGTCCTGCACGCGCGCGAGGTTGGCCTGCATCGCGTCGAGCTTCCGCAGCGCCTTCTCCTTGCGCTTGCGGTGCTTGAGCACGCCCGCGGCCTCTTCGATGAAGGCGCGGCGGCCCATGGGGTCGGCGTGCAGGACGGAGTCGAGCTGGCCCTGGCCGACGATGACGTGCATCTCGCGGCCGATGCCGGAGTCGGACAGGAGGTCCTGGATGTCGAGCAGCCGGCAGGTGTCGCCGTTGATCTGGTACTCGCTGCCGCCGTTGCGGAACATGATCCGCGTGATGGTGACCTCGGCGTACTCGATGGGCAGCGCACCGTCGGAGTTGTCGATGGTCAGGGACACCTCGGCGCGGCCCAGCGGGGGACGGCCCGTGGTGCCGGCGAAGATGACGTCCTCCATCTTGCCGCCGCGCAGCGACTTGGCGCCCTGCTCGCCCATGACCCAGCTGAGCGCGTCCACGACGTTGGACTTGCCCGAGCCGTTCGGGCCGACCACACACGTGATCCCCGGTTCGAACCGGAGCGTGGTCGCCGAGGCGAACGACTTGAACCCACGGAGGGTCAGGGCCTTGAGGTGCACGCCGCTGGACTCTACCCGCCGCCGCTATCTCACTCCACGAACACTCGCAACCCCGCGGTTTCGCCCATGAACATGCAGGGCACACCAGACGTTAAAGAGAGTGAAAGGATGCGCGGGGGAAAGAAAGAAGGGACGCCGAAGCGTCCCTTGCGAGACTCTGACAACTGGATTGCGTTGTCTGATCAACTGAGCGGTTGACGGGCAGCCCAACCGCTGCGACTGCTGTCGTGGAGCGATGCAGCGATCAGGTGAGCGCAGGCTCCGCCTGGTGTGCGTCGATGCTCTCCATGATCCTGTCCTGAGAGGCGGCAGCCGTCAGCGCGTCGTTCTCTTCCTGGATCCGTACGAGCTCGGACTCCAGGTCCTGGACGCGCTGCTGCAGCCGTCGCATCTCGGCGAGGAGTCGAGGGTCGGAGCCGCCGACGTAACCGAGAAGCGCCTTTGCCATGATGGATGGTCCTCCACACTGAGTGACCGACCGATGCGGTGTGGGTCGTGAGGGATTCGCACCCGGGGTGCTTGACACACTCGAGTGTTTCTCTGCCGTTCTACATGCCAAACAGCTAAGGTGCGCGGGGCTTTCAGCGTCTCACCAAAAAGTTTGACGGTCAACACGATCACGCCCCGTATTGGCGGGCGGACCCGGGGCGCGCTGCCGGCGGGCGGCGGTGCTGCGGCTCCTGCGGGGCCCTCGGGGCGTGCGGACCAGCTGTATCTGCGGAGCCTGCCACGCCGAGCCGTTCTTGGCAACCACCAGGTCATTTCTGCTCCGGGCACGTGCGTCTGGCATGTCGCCGCGCATCCACCTGCGGGGCTTTACGGAATGGGCTCAGCGGATGGCGAAGCCGTCGTACCCGCCGCGCGGTGTGTCCCAGATCTCCGTGACGCCGTCAACGCGCCCGGGCGTGTCGTCGCCCTGGAGCCAGTCGAGGAGCCCCTCGCAGCCCTGGCGTGAGCCCTCCGCGACCACCTGGACCCTCCCGTCGCCCAGATTGAGAGCGAAACCACTCAGGCCGCCGATCTCCAGCGCCTTGGCACGCGTGAACCAGCGGAAACCCACGCCCTGCACACGTCCGCGGACCCAGGCGACCAGTCGTACATCCTCACTCATGGGTGCAACCTAACCGGCCGGTGAATCTTGGGACACTTCGCCCTTCGCACGTACCGAGCGCTAACCCCCGGAGAGCGCGACCCGTGCTGCAACGCTGTGCTCGCGTACCCTTGCTCCATGACCGGTATCGACCAGGATCAGGACGACCTCGCGTACGACGTCTTCCTCAAGGCCTGCCCCTCGCGCGGCACCCTGGAGCACGTCACCGGACGCTGGGGCGGCCTGACCCTCGGCGCGCTGTACGAGGGGTCGCTGCGCTTCAACGAGCTGCGTCGCCGTGTCGACGGCGTGAGCGAGAAGATGCTGTCCCAGACGCTGCACGCGCTGGAGCGTGACGGCCTGGTCCACCGCGAGGCCCAGCCCACCAACCCGCCCCGCGTCGACTACGAACTGACGCACCTGGGACGGGAGATCACCGAGCGCCTGCTCACCCTCATCCACTGCGTGGAGGGCGCGATGGACGACGTCCTCGCCTCCCGCGCGCGTTACGACGAGGCGCGCGGCGCCCTCTGACACTTCGGGCAGAAGTAGCTGGACCGGTTCATCCAGGGGCGGCGTCGCATCGGCGTGCCGCACCGCTTGCAGGGCAGGCCCTCGCGGCCGTACGCGTCCAGGGACCGGTCGAAGTAGCCGGACTCGCCGTTGACGTTGACGTACAGGCTGTCGAAGCTGGTGCCGCCCACGGCGAGGGCCGCGTTCATCACGTCCCGCACATGGCCGAGAAGCGCCGTCGTGAGCGGGCGGGTGAAGTTGGCGGTGGGACGTTCGTAGTGGACGCGGGTGCGCCAGAGGGCCTCGTCCGCGTAGATGTTGCCGACCCCGCTGATCAGCGACTGGTCCAGCAGGGCCCGCTTGATGGTGGTCCGCTTGCGGCGCAGGGCCTGGTGGAAGGCCTCGTCGTCGAACAGCGGGTCGAGAGGGTCGCGGGCGATGTGGGCGATGACGTCGGGCAGCCCGTCGGGGGTGTTGTCGTGCAGCGAGAGGCCGCCGAAGGTGCGCTGGTCCACAAAGCGCAGCTCGGTGCCCGCCGCCGCGGCATCCGGTGACGGCGGTGTGTCGGCGAACCGGACACGGACGCGCAGGTGCTTCTCGTCCGGCACCGTCTGCGGCTGGACCAGCAGCTGACCGCTCATGCCGAGGTGGGCGAGGACGGACTGGTCGGTGTCCTCCAGCGGCAGCCACAGATACTTGCCGCGCCGGCTCGGGGTGCCGATGCGGTGGCCCTTGAGGCGGTGCGTGAAGTCGTCGGGTCCCGCCGTGTGGCGGCGCACCGCGCGCGCGTGCAGCACCTCGACGTCGGCAACGGTGCGATGGGCGACCCACCGCTCCAGGCCGCGCCGTACGACCTCGACCTCGGGCAACTCGGGCATCGGGACCCCTGTCAGGACCGTAGTGACCGGTGGATGGGGCGACCGGTCGAGGAGACCGGCCGGGGGACGAAGCGAGCGCCCGCCCCCGCGTGAACGGCGGGGCGGGCGCTCGGCGGTGCCTTCGTCAGGGGGCGGCGGACGACGGGTCGCCGTCCTTGACGGCTCCTCCCGCCGTCCCGGCACGCTCGTCCGCGGCGGCCCGGATGGACCGCCAGGCGGACTCGGCGGCCTGCTGCTCCGCCTCCTTCTTGCTGCGGCCGGTGCCGGTGCCGTACGAGACGCCTCCGACGCGGGCGGCAGCAGTGAAGGTCTTCTCGTGGTCGGGGCCGGTCTCCGTGACCAGGTACTCGGGCACGCCGAGTCCCTCGATCGCGGTCAGCTCCTGGAGACTGGTCTTCCAGTCCAGGCCGGCACCGAGGTTGGAGGACTTCTCGATCAGCGGGTCGAAGAGCCGGTGCACCAGCTCGGACGCCGCGTCGAGGCCCCGGTCGAGATAGACCGCGCCGATCACCGCTTCGAGGGTGTCGGCGAGGATGGACGCCTTGTCCCGGCCGCCCGTGCCTTCTTCACCGCGGCCGAGCCGGATGAAGGCGCCGAGGTCGAGGCCGCGGCCCACTTCCGCCAGCGCACGCGAGTTGACCACCGCGGCCCGCAACTTGGCCAGCTGGCCCTCGGGCAGGTCGGGGTGGATGCGGTACAGCGTGTCCGTGACGACGAGACCGAGCACGGAGTCCCCGAGGAACTCCAGCCGCTCGTTCGTCGGCAGACCGCCGTTCTCGTACGCGTAGGAACGGTGGGTCAGCGCACGCACCAGAAGGGCGGACTCGACGTGATAGCCGAGCCGCCCTTCCAGAAGCGTGTGGGACGAGGCCTGGTTTTCCGCCTTCTTGGGACTGGACACAGTGCCTCTCACCAGCCCGCTCAGACTTCGAGGACCTGGCGCTTGTTGTAGGTGCCGCAAGACGGGCACGCGATGTGCTGCTGCTTGGGCTCGTGGCAGCGCTCGCACGCAACCAGGGTGGGGACCGCAGCCTTCCACTGCGACCGGCGGTGGCGCGTGTTGCTGCGCGACATCTTCCGCTTCGGAACAGCCACGGCTACTTCTCCTGCTTCTCGTCGGCGCGTGCTGACTGAGGCGCGCCGCCGCTCATCTCGTCCTTCTCGCCGGGTTCGAGCGAACCGGCGAGTCCCTGCAAAGCCGCCCAACGGATGTCGACGGCGTCGTGGTGGTGGTCCGGGTCGTCCGCGAGCCGTGCTCCGCACTCGGAGCACAGGCCTGGGCAGTCGTCCTGGCACACCGGCTGCATCGGCAGTGCGAGCACCACCGCATCGCGCAGCAGAGGTTCGAGGTCGATCAGACCGTCCTCGATGAAGAACCTGTCCTCGTCGTCCTCGGCGTCGTCGCCCGGTTCCGCGATCACGCGGCCCCGGTCGTCGGCGTCAGGGTACGAGAACAGCTCCTGGAAGTCCGCATCGAGCTCCAGCCCGACCGGCTCCAGACACCTTACGCACTCCCCCTCGGCCTGTGCACGGGCGGTGCCTGTGACGAGCACCCCTTCCATGACCGACTCGAGCCGGAGTTCGAGCTCCAGCGGGGCGCCTTCCGGCACTCCGATGACACCCGCGACACCGAGGTCCCGGGGAGCGTCGATCGTGCGGGTCAGGCGCTGCAGCGCACCAGGACGCCGACCCAGCTCGTGGGTGTCGAACACGAGGGGGTTGCGGTGGTCGAGGCGGGCGTTGGAAGCCATTCCTGCTTTCGATCTTCTGAACTCGAGGGGACGCCACCCGTCGGTGTTCCGGGCAGCGTTGATCGCGGACGTACACGCGACCGAAGAGCCAGGATACTGGACCTTTCGCTCAGGGCCCAATCCGGTGGTCGGCTACAGGCCGCGGCCCTGTTCGTACGCCCGCAGCTGCTCCGCGCTGATCATGCTCGTGTCGAAGAGGCTGGTCTCGTCGAGGGCGTAGCCCTGCTGGCCCTGGTGCTGCTGCGCCTGCTGGGGCTGCTGGCCCTGCTGGGGCTCGTAGCCGCCGTGCTGCGGGTCGTAGCCCTGGAAGGGGGCGCCTCCCGCCTGGGCGTAGCCGGCGGCGGGGGCGTAGGGGTCGGGCTGCTGGTAGCCGTACGGGTCCTGCTGGGCGTAGCCGCCCTGCTGCGGGAAGCTGGGGGCACCTCCCGCCGGCGCGTAGCCGGAGGTGGGGGCGTACGGGTCCTGCTGGACGGGGGCACCTCCCGCGGGAGCGTAGCCCGAGGTGGGGGCGTAGGCCGGCTGCGGCTCGTACGACGGCTCCGGCTGCTGGGGCTGCGCGGCGGCGCGCTCGCCCGGGGCGTCGGTGAGGGCCGCGAGGTCGGCGAGGTAGTCGGCGTCGCTGGTGTGCTGGAAGGTCGTGGTGTCGTCGGCGAGGGCGCCGAGGTCGTCCGTGGCGATCCGGCCGTGCAGCGTCTGCCGGCCGCGGCCGACGGCCTCCAGGGTCTTGGCGAGAACCGCCTCGAAGGCGCCCAGCTTCACGTCGACGTACGCGTCGGCGTTGTGGCGCAGGGTCTCCGGGTCCTGGCTGCGCTCGGGGGCGTCCTCGTCCTCGTAGCCGTTCTCGTCCAGGCCGGGGCCGGTGCCGAGCAGCTTCTCGCGGCCGCGGCCGACCGAGCCGAGGGTCTTGGTGAGGACGACCTCGAAGTTGGCGAGCTTGGAGTCGACGTAGTCGTCGGCGTCGGCGCGGACCTCCTCGGCCTCCTTGCGGGCCTCGGCGAGGATCCGGTCGGCCTCGGCCTGGGAGCGGCGGGCGATCTCGGTGTCGGAGATCAGCGAGCCGCGCTCGGCGTGCGCGCTCTCGATGATCCGGCCGGCCTCCACGCGGGCCTGCTCGACCATCTGCTCGCGCCCGCCGATCAGCTCCTGGGCCTGCGCGAGGGAGCCGGGCAGGGCCTGGCGCACCTCCTCGAGCATCGCGAGCAGATCGGCGCGGTTGACCACGCAGGAGGCCGACATGGGCATGGACCGGGCGCCGGACACCGCGGAGACGATCTCGTCGAGCTTCTTCTGGACGTCCACCTGTGCTCGCCACTCTCTACATCTGTGTTGGAGACGGACGGGACGACTGTAGTCCCATCAGTCCTTGTGAAGACGCTCGTTGAGGGCGTCCAGGACCGCCGGCGGCACCAGGTGGGAGACGTCGCCGCCCCAAGCCGCCACCTCCTTGACCAGCGAGGAGGACAGGAAGCTGTACGTGGGGTTGGTGGGCACGAACAACGTTTCGACTCCGGTGAGGCCGTTGTTCATCTGGGCCATCTGGAGTTCGTAGTCGAAGTCGCTGACAGCGCGCAGGCCCTTGACGATCGCGGGGATGTCGCGCTGCTTGCAGAAGTCGACGAGGAGGCCGTGGAAGGCCTCGACGCGGACGTTGCCGAAGTCGGCGGTGACCTCGCGGATCAGCTCGATCCGCTCCTCGATCCCGAACAGGCCCTTCTTGGACTTGTTGATCATCACCGCGACGTAGACCTCGTCGTACAGACGGGAGGCGCGGGCAATGATGTCGAGATGTCCGTTGGTGATCGGGTCGAACGACCCGGGACAGACGGCGCGGCGCACTTGAGATCCCTCGCTCTCCGGTCCGGTCATCGTGCGTCTTCGCACGTAGAGGCGGCGCGACCGTACCAAAACGTTCCCTCGCCGTAGCGGCGGGACCGGAGGGCCTCGAACCCGTCCGGCCAGCGGAATTCGCCGCCTCTTGTGCTGCGCTCCACGGTGACGAGGGCTTGTTCGGCGAGCCAGCCCTCAGAACGTAGTGTGAGCAGAATCTCGCGAAGATCGCCGTCTTCGACCGCATATGGGGGATCGAGGAAGACGAGGTCGTACGGCTCGGTGGGGGGTGCGGTCCTGATGACCTGTTCCGCCTTGCCCGCTCGCACCTCGGCGCCGGGGAGGTCCAGGCTCCTCACGTTCTCCCGGACGGTTCTCGCCGCGCGGGCGTCCGCCTCGACCAGGAGGGTGTGGCTCGCCCCCCGGGACAGGGCCTCCAGGCCCACGGCGCCCGATCCGGCGTAGAGGTCGAGGACCCGCTCGCCGTCGAGGGGGCCACCGAGGAGCGACTGCCAGGTGGAGAAGAGGGCCTCGCGTGCGCGGTCGGAGGTTGGCCGGGTGCCGGTCCCTGGCGGGACGGCCAGGCGGCGTCCGCCGGCCGCGCCGGCGATCACGCGGGTCATTGGGGGTCCTTCTTCGTGGGCTTGTTCACGGTTCAGTCTGGCAGGCGCCAGGGGCGGGTGCGTCTGCGCCGTCGGCCCGTGCGGGCTCGTAGCGGCCGGTCGCGCCCACGGCGGAGCCGTCATTCGGTGCGGCCCCGCGCCCTTTGCGCGTGCTTCGCCTCAGCCCTTTTCCAGGTACTGCTCCCTCTCCTCGTCCACAAGGGCGTCCAGGGCCGTGCGCAGGCCGGGAAGACCGGTCAGCTCGGGATCGGCCGTCACGACCGTCATCGCCTCCTCCCTGGCCTCCGCGATGACCTCCTCGTCCTCGATGACCTCCAGGACCCGCAGGCTGGAACGGGTGCCGGACTGGGCCTGGCCGAGGACGTCGCCCTCGCGGCGCTGTTCGAGGTCGATGCGGGAGAGTTCGAAGCCGTCCAGGGTGGAGGCGACGGCGTTGAGGCGCTGACGGGCGGCGCTGGCCTCGGGCATCTCGGTGACGAGGAGACACAGGCCGGGGGCGGAGCCCCGGCCGACGCGGCCGCGGAGCTGGTGGAGCTGGGAGACACCGAAGCGGTCGGCGTCCATGATCACCATGGCGGTGGCGTTGGGGACGTTGACACCGACCTCGATGACCGTGGTGGCGACCAGGACGTCCGTCTCACCCGCCGCGTAGCGCCGCATGACGGCGTCCTTGTCGTCGGGGTTCATCCGGCCGTGCAGAACCTCGACCTTCAGGCCCTGCAGGGGGCCCTTGGCGAGCTGGTCGGCCACGTCGAGGACGGCGAGGGGAGGACGCTTCTCGGCCTCGTCCTCGGGGGACTTCTTCGCCTTCTTCGGGTCGGCCGCCTCGTCCATGTCGTCGCCGATGCGGGGGCAGACGACGTACGCCTGATGGCCGTTCGCCACCTCCTCGCGCACCCGCTCCCAGGCTCTGGCCAGGAAGTGCGGCTTGTCGGCGGCGGGGACCACATGGGTGGCGATCGGGGAGCGGCCGGCCGGGAGTTGGTCCAGGACGGAGGTCTCCAGGTCGCCGAAGACGGTCATGGCGACCGTGCGCGGGATGGGGGTCGCCGTCATGACCAGCAGGTGCGGGGGCTGTTTGCCCTTGCCGCGCAGGGCGTCGCGCTGCTCCACACCGAAGCGGTGCTGTTCGTCCACGACGACCAGGCCGAGGTCGTGGAACTGGACCTTGTCCTCGATCAGCGCGTGGGTGCCGATGACGATGCCGGCCTCGCCGGTGACGAGGTCCAGCAGGGCCTGGCGGCGGGCGGCCGCACCCATGGAGCCGGTGAGCAGCACCACCTTGGTGGCCTGCTCGGCCCCGCCCAGCATGCCTCCCTCGGCCAGCTCGCCCATCATCTCGACGACGGACCGGTGATGCTGCTGGGCCAGCACCTCGGTGGGCGCGAGCATGGCGGCCTGACCACCGGCGTCGACGACGGCGAGCATGGCGCGGAGGGCCACCAGAGTCTTTCCGGAGCCCACCTCTCCCTGCAGCAGGCGGTGCATCGGGTGTTCGGTGGCGAGGTCGTCGAAGATCTCTCTGGAGACCTTCTGCTGGCCGTCGGTGAGGGTGAAGGGGAGGCGGTCGTCGAAGGCGGTCAGAAGGCCGTCGGGCTCGGGGCGGCGCGGGACGGCCGGGAGTTGGCCCTCGGCGTGGCGGCGGCGGGCCAGGGCGACCTGGAGGACGAAGGCCTCGTCCCACTTGAGCCGGGCGCGGGCGTCGGCGATGTCGGCCTTGGTGTGCGGGCGGTGGATCTTGAGCAGGGCCTCGGGGAGGGTGACCAGGCCCCGGCCCTCGCGGAGGGCGGGCGGCAGCGGGTCGAGGGCCTCCTGGGCGCTGGGCAGCACCGTCTGGACGGCCTTGCCGATCTTCCAGGACTCCAGCTTGGCGGTGGCGGGGTAGATCGGGATGAGGGCGCCGGCCCAGGTCTCGACGGTCTCGTCACCGTCGCCGTGCAGCAACTCATAGGCGGGGTGAGCGAGTTGGAGACGACGGTTGAAGACGGAGACCTTGCCGGCGAACATCGCGCGCGTGCCCGGCAGCAGTTCCTTGTGCGGCTTGTGCACGCCGTTGCCGAAGAAGACCAGCTGGAGCCGGCCGCTGCCGTCCGTGATGGTGACCTCCAGCCGCTGGCCCTTGCCGCGCGGGGCCTTGGCGGAGGCGAAGGTGTGCAGGCGGGCGTCGGCGACCTGGGCGACCACGGTGACGTGCTCGTCCATCGGGAGGTCGGCGAGGTGGGTGAGCTGGCCGCGCTCCTCGTAACGGCGCGGGTAGTGGTGCAGGAGGTCGCCGACGGTGTTCAGGCCCAGGTGCTCGGCCATCACCTTCGCGGTGGCGGGGCCGAGCACTGACTTCAGCGGTTGGTTCAGGGGTTCTTTCAGCGCGGGCACGAGATCCATTGCACACCACGGCACTGACAATGCTGTAGACGCGGCCCCGCCGACGAGTGGCCGTTACCACGCGATGACCACGCGCATCCCACGCGAATGCGCCTGCCGCTGCCCCGCGGTTCGTCCGGGCATGCCGTTTTCGTCTGGGAAACCCCTGGTCAGGTGCGCTGTTCCGGGCCTAGGATGGCGCGCTCCGGCCATCCCCCGCGGTCACCGCCCCACCTGGGACCGCCCGACCCCGCGCCGAACGCCTCCTCCCCCCGCCGGCGCTGCGACGATGGACTCCCAGACCTCACAGCCGTCACAGGCATCCCAGCCGCCTCACACGTTCCAGGTCGACCTGCGCGGTCTGGTCGACCTGCTCTCCCATCACCTCTACTCCAGCCCCAAGGTCTATCTGCGCGAACTGCTGCAGAACGCGGTGGACGCCATCACCGCCCGGCGCGCCGAGGAGCCCGGGGCGCCGGCCCGGGTGCGGCTGTACGCGGACGCCCGCGAGGGTGCGCTGCGAGTGGAGGACAGCGGCGTCGGGCTCACCGAGTCGGACGTGCACAGCCTGCTGGCGACCATCGGCCGCAGTTCCAAGCGTGCGGAGGGGCTGCAGGAGGCGCGGTCCGACTTCCTGGGCCAGTTCGGCATCGGGCTGCTGGCCTGTTTCGTCGTCGCCGAGCGGATCCGGGTGGTCAGCCGCAGCGCCCGTACGCCCGAGGCCCCGCCGGTGGAGTGGACGGCCCGCGACGACGGCTCGTACACCGTGCGGACGCTGCCCGACGCCGAGCGGCCCGAGCCCGGCACCACCGTGTTCCTGACGGCGCGGGCGGGGGCGGGCGAGTGGCTGGCGCCCGAGCGGGTCCGGGCGCTGGCCCGGGACTTCGGCTCGCTGCTGCCGTACGACGTCCGGGTGGGCGACGAGGCGGTCACCGACCTCCCGGCGCCCTGGGACCGCCGCTTTCCGAGCCCGGCGACGCGCCGGGTGGCGCTGGCCCGGCACTGCCACGACCTGTTCGGTTTCACCCCGCTGGACTCGATCGACCTCGCCGTGCCGCTGGCCGGGATCCGCGGGGTGGCGTACGTGCTGCCGGCGGCGGTCAGCCCGGCGCAGCGGGCCTCGCACCGGGTGCATCTGAAGGGCATGCTGCTGACGGAGCGGGCCGAACAGCTGCTGCCCGACTGGGCGTTCTTCGTGCGCTGCGTGCTGGACACCGACAGCCTGCGACCCACGGCCTCGCGCGAGTCGCTGTACGAGGACGAGACCCTCGCGGCCGTGCGGGAGGCGCTCGGCGAGCGGATCCGGTCCTGGCTGACCGGGCTCGCCGCCGGTGATCCGGAGCGGCTGGCCGCGTTCCTGGCCGTGCACCACCTGGGCGTGAAGTCGCTGGCCCGGCACGACCGGGAGATGCTGCGCACGATGCTGCCGTGGCTGCCGTTCGAGACGACCGACGGGCAGCTGTCCCTGGAGGAGTTCGCGCAGCGGCACCCGGTGGTGCACTTCACGCGCACGGTCGAGGAGTACCGGCAGGTCGCGCCGATCGCCTCCGCGCAGGGCGTCGGGGTGGTCAACGGCGGTTACACGTACGACAGCGAGCTGATCGAGGCGCTGCCGGCGGTGCGGCCGGGGACAGTGGTCGCCGAGCTGGACGCGGACACCGTGACCGCCCACCTGGACGCGGTCGACGCGGCGGAGGAGCTGGCGCTGTCCGGCTTCCTGGCGGCCGCGCGCGCGAAGCTCGACCCGCTGGGCTGTGACGTCGTCCTGCGTGCGTTCCATCCGCTGTCCGTGCCCGCGCTGCACCTGGACGACCGGGCCGCGCGGCACGAGCAGGCGCGGGCGGCGGCCGAGGAGCAGGCCGACGACCTGTGGGCGGGCATCCTCGGTTCGCTGCGCGGCAGCGCCCCGCGCGCGCGTCTGGTGCTGAACCATCTCAACCCGCTGATCCGCAGGATCAGTTCACTGAGGGACCCGGAGCTGATCGGCACCGCGACGGAGTCGCTGTACGGGCAGGCGCTGCTGATGGCGCAGCGTCCGCTGCGGCCGGCCGACACCGTGCTGCTGAACCGGGCGTTCATCGGGCTGCTGGAATGGGCGACCCACGGGGAGGGCGACGGACGATGAGCGAGATCGCGGACTTCGAGGCACTGCGCCGGGCGATGGCGGAGAACTCCGAGGAGCCGGAGGGGCCGGCCCGCAACGCCCGCGCGGAGGAGCTGCTCGTGGCGGCGGAGCGGCTCGACGTCCCGCTCGCCGTGATCGAGGCGCTCGGGCACCAGTTGAAGGTCTACAACTACAGCTCCGAGAAGGACCGCATGTTCGTGCCGTTCGCGCGGCTGCTGCGCATGTGGGACGAACGGCCCGAGGACTTCGACGAGTACGAGGCGCACTCGCTGCACTGGGTCTTCAAGTGGGTGTCGGCGGGCATGCTGGACCAGCCGCACATCCCGCTCGCCTCGATCGAGAAGTGGCTCGGCGAGATGGAGCACCGCTACCGGCTCGCCGGGTACTCCGAACGGGCCGTGCGCAGCGCCGAGTTGAGTGTGGCCGGGCACACAGGGGACCGGGCGCGGGCCGAGCGGGCGTACAGCGCGTGGCTGGCCGCGGACCGGGACCCGATGGCCGACTGCCACGCCTGCGAGTTGCACGGGCAAGGTGCCTGGCAGGTCAAGTGCGACGACGACGCGCAGGCGCTGGAGCTGTGGCGTCCGGTGCTGGAGGGCGAGTACGGCTGCGCGCACGAGCCGCACACGGTGCTCGCCTCGTCGCTGGCTCCCCTGCTGCGCCTGGGCCGCGTGGACGAGGCCCGTGCCCACCACCTGCGGGGCTTCAGGCTGGTGCGCCCCATGGAGAGCATGCGGGGCGCGTACGCGGACCACGTGGAGTTCTGCGCGCTGACCGGCAACGAGGCGCGCGGACTCGAGCTGCTCGCCGAGCGGCCCGCGTACTTCACGGACACCGGGCATCCGCGCAGCCGGCTGGACTTCATGGCCGTGGTGGCGCTCCTGATGGACCGGCTGACCGCACTGGGGCTGGGCGAGCGGCAGGTGCCGGGGCCCGCCGGGCGGGCGTGGACGGCACGGGAACTCGCCGCCCACGCGCGCGCGGAGGCGCTGGAACTGGCCGGACGGTTCGACCGGCGCAACGGCACCTCGTACGTCGGTGACCGTGCCCGCGCGCGGATGGCGCAGGACCCGCTGGTGGAGCGGCTGCCGCTGGGTGTGCGGACGGTACGGCCGACCGCGGCGCCGGTCGTCGCGCCGACGCCGGCGCCGACGCCCGAAGCACCGGAGGAGCGCGACCTGGCCGCCCTGCTCGCCGAGGCCCGCCGGTTCTCGGACACGCTGCGGCCGCAGGCCCTGGAGGCCTGGGCCGCGGTCGCGCGCGCCGCCGGGGACGCCGACCTGGGCACCCGCGACCGCGCGGAGATCGCCGAGCACGAGGCGATGGCCCGCGGCCCCGAGGGCGCCGCCCTCTTCGAGCGGGCCGCCGAGCTGTACGCCGAGGCCGGCGACCCCGGAGAGGCACGGGCGGCACGCGCGCGTGGGGCGTACGTCCGCGCGCTGACGGGCGAGGTGGACGCCGCGCTGGCGGCGATCGACGGCCTGTACGACGAGACGCTCGCGCTGTACGCCGAGGAGGCCACCGGCGTACGGCAGACGGCGTCGGTGGTGATGAGCCGGGCGCGCGTTCTCATGCTCCTGGTGCAGGCGCAGGCGCCGGACGCGGCGGGCCCCGAGACGCTCGCGGAGGCCGAACGGGCCGTGCGGGAGGTGCTCGCGCTCGTCGACGGGCGGGCCGGGGACGACGTGCGGCTGGCGGCGCGGGCGGCCGAGGGGCGGGCCATGCTCGCCGAACTGGCAGAGCGGGCCGGGAACGCCGAGCGGGCCGCCCACCTGCTTCGGCGGGCCGCCGGGGAGTACGTCGCCGCGGGGCTGCCCTGGTTCGCGGTCGAGCACGAGGTACAGGCGGCGGCGCTGGCGTACGGGCTCGGCGACGTGGCCGGGGCGGAGGGCGCGCTGCGGTCCGCCCTGGAGCACGGCGGACCGTACGTGGAGCCGGCCGGGCGGGCCCAGTTGCATCTCCAGCTCGCCGAGGTGACCGGCGGCCGGGGTGCGGTCGGCGAGGCGGCGGAGCACGCGCTGGAGGCCGCGCACTGGGCCGACGAGGCCGGTGAGAGTGCCACGCTGGGCGCATGGGCGCGGCACCAGCTGGGCGGCTTCCTGCTGCGCCAGGAGCGGTGGGCGGAGGCCGCCGAGGTGCTGGAGTCGGCGCTGCCCGAGCTGTCCGCCGGGACGCACGGCGACGGGGCCGTCGTCCAGGCGCGGTGGTGGCTCGGGGATTGTCTGAGCGAGCTGGGCGAACACCGGGCCGCCGCCGAACACCGGCTGCAGGCGGCCGAGATCGCCCGGCGCTGGCCGGAGCAGCAGGACCACGCCACGCTCGCCCACCTCGCCGCCGAGTCCCTGAGCAACGCGGGGCTCCTGGGGGAGGCGGACCGGGCCTACGCGCGGGCGGGCGAGCTGTGGCGTTCGCTCGGCAACCCGCACTTCCTCGTCCGCTCCCTGCGCGCCCGCGCCTGGCTGGCCCTGCGCGCGGAGGCCGGAGCGGAGAGGGCTCGGGAGTTGATGACGGACGCGGTGCGCCGTTGCGAGGACGCGCGGGAGGCCGCCGCCGACCCGGTGGCCCGGGACCAGCTCACCTCCGAACTCGCCCACACCCACCGCCAGTTCGGCGACCTGCTGGCCCGCTCGGCGCAGGAGGAGGCCGAGGACGAGGCCATCCGGGCCACCTTCGAGGCGGCACTGGCCCAGACCGAGCGCGCGGCCACCCTGTTCGCCGCCCTGGGCCCGGACGGACTGCACGCCCGCACCGGCGCCGAACTCGCCGCCGCCTGGCTGGAGACCGACCTCGGCCGCCCGGCCGAGGCGACGGCACGCGCGCGTGCCGTACGCGCCGCCTACGAAGACTGCGACGACAACGACGAGACCGCCCGCGCCCGCCGAGCGGAGGCCGACCAGCTGCTCGACCTTCCGGAAGCCGAGCGGGGACGGTGAGGCGCGACCCGCGCATCGCGCCGGTCCGTATGCCTCACTCCACCCCGATGAGTATCAGCGCGCCCTGTCGGCCGCCGCGGTACACCACCGTGTCGACGGCGAGGTAGGCCTCTCGTACGCGGGCTTCCAGGTGGTCGGCGACCGCGTCGGGGGTCTGGTCGCCGATGACGAGGGTGACCAGTTCGCCGCCCGCCTGGAGCATGCGGTCCAGGACGGTCTCGGCCGTGGCGGTGACGTCGGGGCCGATGACCGCGACGTCGCCGTCGATGAGGCCCAGGACGTCGCCGGCCTGGCAGATGCCGGCCGTCGTCCAGGACTGGCGTTCGGCGACGAGGATCTCGGCGTAGCGGGTGGCGCCCGCCGCCGAGGTCATCTGGACGACGTCCTCGTCGAACCGGCGTTCCGGCTCGTGCACGGCGAGCGCGGCGATGCCCTGGACGGCCGAGCGGGTCGGGATCAGGGCGACGCGGATGCCCTCGGTGCGGGCCTGCTCGGCCGCCACGGCCGCCGTGTGGCGCAGGTCGGCGTCGTTGGGCAGCAGCACCACCTCGCGCGCGTGGGCCCGCCGCAGTGCCTGCACCAGCTCGCCGCTGGCGGGCGGCTCGCCGGGGCGGCCCAGGACGGTGGTCGCGCCGGCCTCGGCGTACAGCCCGGCCAGGCCCTCGCCGGGCACGACGGCGACGACGGCCCGCTGGACGCGCTCGCGCGGTGGCCGCTCGCCGCCTGTGTGCACGTCACCGGCCCCGAAGTGGGTGATCCGGATCCGGTACGGCCGCCCGGCCTCGACCCCCGCCTCCACGGCGGCGCCGGCGTCGTCGACGTGCACGTGGACGTTCCACAGCCCGTCACCGCCGACCACCACGAGGGAGTCCCCGAGGACGTCCAGCCGGTCCCGCAGCCGGGCCACCGCCTCGTCACCGGCCTCCAGGAGATAGATCACCTCGTAGGCGGGGGCCCCGGTCTCCGCTCCGGCGGCGCACAGGTCCGTCTCGGAGGCGGCGTCCACGTGCGCGTGCGCGTGGGAAGCGGCTGCCGACACGTCCGCGTGCGCGGCGGAAGCGACTGCCGACACGGTCGGGGCCTCGCGCACCGCCTCCCCGGTGAACGCCTCCACCAGCGCCCCCAGCACCGCCACCAGCCCTCTGCCGCCCGCGTCGACCACCCCGGCCCGCTCCAGCACGGCCAGCTGTCCCGGAGTCGCCGCCAGGGCCTCCCTCGCCCCCTCGTAGGCGGCCCGCGCGACCGTCCCGCAGTCGCCCTCGGCCCCCTCGGCGGCGGCCGCGGCGGCCGCGGCGACCGTCAGCACCGTGCCCTCGACGGGGTGGGCCACGGCCTCGCGGGCGGAGTCGGCGGCCTGCCGCAGCGCCAGCCGCAGCCGGGCACCGTCGCCCTGGGTCACCTCTCCCGTCCTGGTCTCGGCCTCGGTCCCGGCGAGGACCTGCGCCATGCCCCGCAGCAGCTGCGCCAGGATCGTCCCGGAGTTCCCGCGGGCCCCGATGAGCGCCCCGTGGGACATCGCGCGCACGGCGTCCGCGAGCGAGGGCTCCTCCGAGCCCGTCTCGTACCCTGCGAACACGGCCTCCACCGCGGTCGCCGCCGACTCGAGGGTCAGATAGAGGTTCGTGCCGGTGTCCCCGTCGGCGACGGGGTAGACGTTGATCGCGTCGATCTCCTCGCGCGCCCGCCCCAGGGCCCGGAGCGCCAGACCGCACCAGCTGCGCACCGCGAGAGCATCGAAGAATGTCTGCGGCACCTGCGCCACCTGCGCCTCCCTGAGCTGGCTGGACGGTGGACGCAGCGTAGACCCCGAGGCGGTGTCCACCGGAAGAGGGCCGGGAGCGAGCCCTCGAGGTGCCATGGTAGTTTCGTTGCACGGGCGCAGTCGTTGTATGCTGCTCCGGTTGCCCGATCCTGATCGGGCCGTTCCCCTGGCAGCGCCACTCAAGATCTCAGGCTTTAGGATCTCGATCCCGGCATGCCGGGATTATCCGTAAGTGCATCTGAAGTCTTTGGAGTGACCCGTGGCTGCCAACTGCGACGTCTGCGGCAAGGGGCCGGGCTTCGGCAACAACATCTCGCACTCGCACCGCCGTACGTCCCGTCGCTGGAACCCGAACATCCAGCGTGTGCGTACCGTGGTCGGCGGGACGCCGAAGCGCGTGAACGCCTGCACCTCGTGCATCAAGGCCGGCAAGGTCTCGCGCTGACGCACAGCGCGGCCACTGCTGGTTCGCTGCACTGAGCCGGTCCACCTCTGGGTGGGCCGGCTTTTTGCCGTACCCGGACCCCGGGGGCGTATCGAGGCCCCCGGTCGCCCCGCTCAGACCCTGAACCGCCACCCGTGATCCACCGGCCCGATCCCCGCACCCAGCGCGAACCCGGCGGCGATCGCCCCGGTGACGTACTCCTTGGCCGCCATGGCGGCCTCCGGCACGGACAACCCCTTCGCCAGGCCCGACGCGATCGCGGAGGCGAGCGTGCAGCCCGTGCCGTGGGTGTGCCGGTTGTCGTGGCGGGGTGCCCGCAGCCAGTGCTCCTCGGTGCCGTCCGTGAGCAGATCCAGGGCGTCTCCTGCCAGGTGCCCGCCCTTGATCAGCACCCAGCGCGGCCCGTAGGCCAGCACGGCTTCGGCGGCCCGTCGCAGATCGTCCTCGGACGAGACGAGCACGCCCGTGAGTTGGGCCACCTCGTCGAGGTTCGGGGTGGCCACGGTCGCGGCCGGCAGCAGCTTCGTGCGGACCGAGTCGAGCGCGGAGGCGGCCAGCAGCGGGTCACCGTGCTTGGAGACTCCCACCGGGTCCACGACGGCCGGCGCGTCCGTGCCGGAGATCAACTCGGCGACCGTCTCGACCAGTTCGGCCGAGGCGAGCATCCCGGTCTTCACGGCCTGGACGCCGATGTCGTCGACCACGCTGCGGTACTGAGCCCGTACGGCCTCCGCGGGCAGTTCCCAGGCACCCTGCACGCCCAGGGAGTTCTGCGCGGTCACGGCCGTGAGCACGCTCATCCCGTGGACGCCGAGCGCCAGCATCGTCTTCAGGTCGGCCTGGATCCCCGCGCCCCCGCCGGAGTCCGAGCCGGCCACCGTGAGGACCCGCGGCGGCACGCGTGACGCACTCACGTTTCTATGTCCCCGAAGTGGTCCCAGCCGCCCTTGCTGGTCCAGGGCGCCCCGTCGACGGTCACCTGGGGCAGCGCCGAGGGGTTGAGGACCTCGCCTATGACCTTCCAGCGGGCCGGCAGCTTGGCGTCCGGCGGGAAGGTCGCCACGATCGCGTGGTCCTCTCCCCCGGTCAGCACCCACTGGAGCGGGTCCACACCGACGGCCTGCCCGATGTCGTTCATCTGCGAGGGGATGTCGATCGCGCCCGAGCGGATGTCGATGCGGACCTTGCTGGCCTCGGCGATGTGCCCGAGGTCGGCGATCAGCCCGTCGCTGACGTCGCACATCGCGGTCGCGCCGAGCGCGGCGGCCGCCGGGCCCGCGTGGTACGGCGGCTCGGGGCGCCGGTGCGCCTCCACGAAGGCGCGCGGCGAGCGGAAACCGCGGGAGAGCACCGCGTAACCGGCCGCGGACCAGCCCAGCCAGCCCGTGACGGCCACGAGATCGCCGGGCTGGGCACCACCGCGGGTCACCGGCTCCTGGTTGCGCAGATCACCGAGCGCGGTGATCGACACCATGATCGTGTCCCCACGTACGACGTCCCCGCCGACCACGGAGGCGCCCGCGACCTGGCACTCGTCACGCAGCCCGTCCATCAGCTCGCTGGGCCAGGTGACCGGGAGTTCGGCCGGCACCACCAGGCCGAGCAGCAGCGCGGTCGGCACGGCACCCATGGCGGCGATGTCCGCGAGGTTCTGGGCCGCCGCCTTGCGCCCGACGTCGTACGCCGTGGACCAGTCGCGGCGGAAGTGCCGTCCCTCCAGCAGGATGTCGGTGCTCGCCACCACCCGGCGGTCGGGGGCGGCGACGACCGCGGCGTCGTCCCCGGGGCCGACCCGGACCGCCGGGGTGGTGGTGAGACGGGAGGTCAACTCCCGGATGAGCCCGAACTCACCCAGCTCACCCACTGTGCCCTTCATCGCCTCAAGCCCCTTCTGTGCCCGGCCGTGCCCACTCGCGCGTCCTCAGTGTCCCCGATACGGTCGAGGTGGCCGTCAACTTCCGTCGTGCCTGCACCCTGGCGCGCAAGCCGGCTCCCCACGGGTCTCCCCGCGGGGAGCGGCGACGCGATACCGTGGCGTTCCTTTTCCCCACATGATCCTCGTGGCCGCCTTGGAGGTTTCGTGGTACAGGCTTACATCCTGATCCAGACGGAGGTCGGCAAGGCCTCGACCGTCGCCGAGACCATCAGCAAGATCCCGGGAGTGATCCAGGCCGAGGACGTGACGGGTCCCTATGACGTCATCGTGCGCGCCCAGGCCGACACAGTCGACGACCTCGGTCGCATGGTGGTCGCGAAGGTCCAGCAAGTGGACGGCATCACGCGCACCCTGACCTGCCCGGTCGTGCATCTGTAGCCCCCGTCTACCCTTGGCCGGTGAACTTCTTCCGTCACCGGCCCCTCGGCCTGCTCGCGGCCGCCCTGCTGATCGCCGTCGCGGGCTGTTCATCAGCAGACGACGGCCCCACCGTGGCGGTTCCCAGCCCCGACGCGAAGACGGCGCGGGTCTGCCGGGATCTGCACCGGTTGCTGCCCGGGAAACTCGACGGAAGAAACCGAACCGACCCCGCGCCCCGGTCCGCCTACACGGCGGGCTGGGGAAGCCCGGCGATCATACTGCGCTGCGGCGTGGTCCGACCCCCGAAGATGGTCGATCCCGAAGTGGCCGAGGGCGGCGACCGGGACGCGGTGGCGGGCGGTGTGAACGGCGTCGACTGGCTGATGGAGCGGCAGGGCGACGGCACCTGGCGGTTCACCACGGCCAACCGCATCGCCTATGTACAGGTCAGCCTGCCGGGGGGCCTGTCGGGAACGGACGCCGGCGGCCCCGTCCTCACCGCCCTCGCCCCCTCCGTCAAGAAGGCGATCCCCAAGGGGATCGCCTCCATGAGATGACGGTGTCGGCGCAGGTCAGCGCAGGCCGGTCGAGCGGCGCAGGGCGGCCTGGACCAGGCGGTCGATGAGCTCCGGGTAGCCGATGCCTGACGCCTCCCACATCTTCGGGTACATCGAGATCGGCGTCATGCCGGGCATCGTGTTGATCTCGTTGATCACGAACTCTCCGTCCTCGGTGAGGAAGAAGTCCGCGCGGACCAGGCCCTCGCAGGAGGCCGCCTCGAAGGCGTCCACGGCGAGCCGCTGGACCTCGGCGGTCTGCTCGTCGGTGAGCGGCGCCGGGACGATGCCGGGCGTGGAGTCGATGTACTTGGCGTCGAAGTCGTAGTACGCGTGCGCCTCGGGCGGCGGGATCTCGGAGGGCACGGACGCCCGGGGGCCGTCCGCGAACTCCAGGACGCCGCACTCGATCTCGCGGCCGCGCAGCGCGGCCTCGACGATGATCTTCGGGTCGTGCCGCTGGGCCTCGGCGATCGCGTCGTTCAGGCCGGAGAGGTTCTCGACCTTGGTGATGCCGATCGAGGAGCCCGCGCGCGCGGGCTTCACGAACACCGGCCAGCCGTGCTCGCCGGCGAGGTCGATGATCTTCTTGCGGGCGGCGGACTCGTCCTGCTCCCACTCGCGGGGCCGGATCACCACGTACGGGCCGACCTTGAGCCCGAAGGAGGTGAACACCCGCTTCATGTACTCCTTGTCCTGGCCGACGGCCGAGGCGAGCACGCCCGAGCCCACGTACGGCACTCCGGACAGCTCCAGCATGCCCTGGAGGGTGCCGTCCTCGCCGTACGGGCCGTGCAGCACCGGGAAGACCACGTCGACCTCGCCGAGGGCCTTGGGCACGGAGCCGGGCTCGCTGTAGACGACCTCGCGGTTGGCGGGGTCGACGGGGAGCACGACACCGCCGTCCACGGACTCCGCCAGGTCCTCGACGGCGGGCACGCGGCGGTCGGTGATGGCCATACGGTCCGGCTCGTCGGCCGTGAGCAACCAGCGGCCTTCCCGGGTGATGCCGATCGGCAGGACGTCGTACTTGGTCCGGTCGATGGCCCGCAGGACGGCGCCGGCGGTGACGGCGGAGATCCCGTGTTCGGAGCTGCGGCCGCCGAACACGACGGCCACGCGCGGCTTGCGGGGCGGCTGCTCGGGGCTCTGGGGGAGGTTCTCGGTGCTCATATCGCGTTGAGCGTACCCGGTGGTAGTGCCCCGAGACAGTGTCGACGGGCCGCCGGAAGAGGGGCGTCGCTCAGCGTCGCTCGGGCTTCGCGCTGCGCGACATCAGTTCCTTGAGGGCGACCACCGGCGGCTTGCCCTCGTGCACGATGTCCACGACCGTCTCGGTGATGGGCATCTCGACGCCGTGTCTGCGGGCCAGATCGGCAACGGACTCGCAGGACTTGACGCCCTCGGCGGTCTGCCTGGTGACCGCGATGGTCTCCTGAAGGGTCATGCCCTTGCCGAGGTTGGTGCCGAAGGTGTGGTTGCGGGACAGCGGCGAGGAGCAGGTGGCCACCAGGTCGCCGAGACCCGCGAGTCCGGAGAAGGTCAGCGGGTCGGCGCCGAGCGCGACGCCGAGACGGGCGGTCTCCGCCAGGCCGCGCGTGATGAGCGAGCCCTTGGCGTTGTCGCCGAGCCCCATGCCGTCCGCGATGCCGACGGCGAGGCCGATGACGTTCTTCACCGCGCCGCCCAGCTCGCAACCGACCACGTCCGTCTCCGTGTACGGCCGGAAGTACGGGGTGTGGCAGGCGGCCTGGAGCCGCTGGGCGACCTGCTCGTCGGTGCAGGCGACGACGGCGGCGGCGGGCATGCGGGCGGCGATCTCGCGGGCCAGGTTGGGTCCGGTGACCACGGCGATGCGGTCGGCGCCGACCTTGGCGACGTCCTCGACGACCTCGCTCATCCGCATGGCGGAGCCGAGTTCGACGCCCTTCATCAGGGAGACGAGCACGGTGTCCGGGGCGAGCAGCGGGGTCCAGCGGGCGAGGTTGTCGCGCAGGGTCTGGGAGGGGACGGCGAGGACGGTGAAGTCCGCGTCGCGCAGGGCCTCGGCGGGGTCCGCGGTGGCGCGCAGGTTCGCCGGGAGTTCGACACCGGGGAGGTAGTCGGGGTTGGTCCGCGTGGAGTTGACCGCCTCGGCCAGCTCCGGGCGGCGGGCCCACAGGGTGACCTCGCAGCCCGCGTCGGCGAGGACCATGCCGAACGCGGTGCCCCACGAGCCGGTGCCCATCACGGCGGCCCGGACAGGCTTGCTCACGTGCCGCTCTCCTCTTCCGTGCCGGCCGGCGCGGCCCCGGCGGCCAGGCGCGGGGCGTCCGTGTCCGTGAGCGCGGCGTCCTGCCCGGTCTGCGTGCGGGTCTTGCGGCGCTGCTCGATCCGCTCGCGGCGCGGGTCGTACGGCGTCGCGGGGGCCTTCTCGCCGCGGATCTCCTCCAGCTGGCGGGTGACGGCCGCCATGATGACCTCGGTGGCCTCCCTCAGGAGGTCGGCGGTCATCTCCTGGTCGTAGAACCGGGAGAGGTCCACGGGCGGGCCCGCGAGGACGTGGTGGGTCTTGCGCGGGAAGAGGTCGGGCTTCTTGGCGTAGGGCGGCAGCAGTTCGTTGCAGCCCCACTGGGCGACCGGGATGACCGGGCACTTGGTCTGCAGCGCCACGCGGGCGGCACCGGTCTTGGCGGTCATCGGCCAGCCGTCGGGGTCGCGGGTGAGGGTGCCCTCGGGGTAGAACGCGACGCACTCGCCGCGCTCCACGGCGTCGATCGCGGCGCGGAAGGCGCTGAGCGCGTCCGTGCTCTCGCGGTAGACGGGGATCTGCCCGGTTCCGCGCATAGCGGCGCCGACGAATCCCTTCTTGAAAAGGCCGCTCTTCGCGAGGAATCGCGGAACCCGTCCGGTGTTGTACTGATAGTGCGCGTATGCGAAGGGGTCCACGTGGGAATTGTGGTTCACCGCGGTGATAAATCCGCCGTCGGCCGGAATGTGCTCCATTCCGCGCCAGTCCCGCTTGAGCAGAACCACCAGCGGCGGTTTGCAGAGGACCGCTGCGAAGCGGTACCAGAACCCGATTCTGCGGCGGGTCACGCGGACACCTTCCTCTAGGACTTGCTCCCGGCCCCGGGGGCCGCACAAGTGTCGCCCCGAGCCGCCGGTCTGTCGAGAACACCGTACGCCCCACCGCCAACTGCGCCGGATCCTCCGGGTGACAATGAGCGCGACAAGAGAGAGACGGTACGCCGGTGCAGTGGACCTTGGTCATCCCCCTGAAGCCCCTGGCGCGGGCCAAGAGCAGGCTCGCGGACACCGCTTCCGACACGGTCCGCCCGGGGCTGGTGCTCGCGTTCGCGCAGGACACGGTGGCCGCCGCGCTGGACTGCCCGGCGGTCGCGGATGTGGTGGTCGTCACGGACGACCCGCTGGCCGGCGCGGAACTGGCGACACTGGGCGCCCGGATCGTCCCGGACACTCCTGGAATCGGGTTGAATGCCGCGCTGGCGCACGGGGAGGCCGCCGTACGGTCCCTGCGCCCCCGCACTCCCGTGGCGGCCCTCAACGCCGATCTGCCGGCTCTGCGCCCGCCGGAATTGCACCGGGTGCTGAACGGGGCCGCCGAATTCCCCCGCGCATTTCTCGCGGATGCGGCCGCACTCGGCACCACATTGCTGACCGCGGCCCCCGGCCACGCTCTGCGTCCGGCTTTCGGCACCGATTCCCGCGCCCGGCACCGCGCCTCGGGCGCGGCGGAACTGGAGATCGCGGGCGTGGATTCGGTACGGCAGGACGTGGACACCGGTGACGACCTGCGGGCGGCGCTGGTGCTCGGCGTGGGCCCGCGCACGGCGGCGGTCTCGGCAGGGCTGCTGATCCCGGAGTCCTGAGGAGCGGCGGCGCCATGCGGCCGACGGCACCGCACCCACCGTCCCCGACGGCGCGCCCCCTCACGGCCGGCATTAGGCTGGCCGTCATGCAGGCGACCGCATACACCTACGACACCGAGACCCGCAGCGGGCAGGTGCTGCTCGACGACGGCACCCCGGTGCCGTTCGAGTCGGCCGCGTTCGACGCGGGCGGGCTCAGACTGCTGCGTCCCGGGCAGCGCGTGCGGATCGAGACCGAGGGCGAGGGAACCGGACTGCGGATCACGCTGGTGACGCTGCAGACGTTCTGAGGACCGCCGTACGCACCCCTTGAACTCCCCCGGACACGCCGCGGGCCGGACTCCCTGGGAGTCCGGCCCTGCGCGTGAGTGCCTTGATGGCCTCAGGAGGCCTTGCGGGCGGTGGCCTTCTTGGCGGTGGTCTTGCGGGCCGTCGACTTCTTCGCCGGGGCCTTCTTGGCGGTGACCTTCTTCGCCGGGGCCTTCTTGGCCGCCGCCTTCTTGGCGGTGGTCTTCGCGGCGGTGGTCTTCGCGGCAGCCGTGGTCTTCTTGGCGGCGGCCTTCTTCACCGTGGCCTTCTTGGCGGCGGCCGTGGTCTTCTTCACCGCCGCCTTCTTCGCGGTGACCTTCTTCGCGGCGGCCTTGGTGGTCTTCTTCGCGGCGGCCTTCTTGACCGTCGCGGCAGCCCCGCCGGTCAGGCTGCCCTTGGGTGCCTTCTTCACGGCGACCTCGCCGCCGCGCGGCAGCTTCTTCGTGCCGCTCACCAGGTCCTTGAAGCCCTGGCCTGCGCGGAAGCGCGGCACGGAGGTCTTCTTGACCCGAACCCGCTCGCCCGTCTGGGGGTTGCGGGCGTAACGGGCCGGGCGGTCCACTTTCTCGAAGGACCCGAAGCCGGTGACCGAAACCCGGTCGCCCCCGACGACGGCGCGGACGATGGCGTCCAGGACCGCGTCGACAGCATCGGCGGCCTGCTGTCGGCCGCCCATCTTGTCGGCAATCGCTTCTACGAGCTGCGCCTTGTTCACGTCTTCCCCTTCGGAGACATCGCCAGAACGAAAGTGTTCAAGCTTTTTCGCACGTTAGGCAGATATATACCGCAAATCAAACACGAAACGGGCTTATCACCCTTGTGCCGCAACGGATTCGGTTGTTCAAGACGGTTCAACGGTCCTCTTCGGGGATCCGACCCTCGTCGAGGTCCGCAGTGAACCGCCCGAGCCGCCTTGCCGCGTCGGCGAGATCGTGCTTGGCCACGGCCGTAATGACCAGCAGCTTCCGGGTCAGCGCCATCCGTACGCCCTCCGGGACTTGCAGTTCGCGCACTCTTGTGTGCGCTTCCTTGAGCTGGTTCGCGACCGCCGTATAGAGCTGGAGTTGGCCGTCGTGTTCCATGCACAGATTGTGCCATCTGGGGCGAGTTGTCGCCTGCCCAGGGTGCAACTGCCGCCTCCCGAAGCCTTCTCGGGGCATCGGCGGGCCGCCGGACCGACAGTCGTCCGACCTGGCAACTCCCGGTGTGGAGCGGCGAGTTGAGCCGATGCGCGACCGCTCGCGAGACCGTTCGGGCGCAGACATGGCTGTACCCCCGATCGTGGCGATCGGGGGTACAGAGGGGGCGTTGGGTGGCCGAAACCCGACGGGTCCGGCCGCCGTGGATCAGGCCTGGAGCGTCCGCGGCTTGTAGGCGGGCCGCTTGGCCTCGTAGGTGGCGATGTCACCCTCGTTCTGGAGGGTGATGGAGATGTCGTCCAGCCCGTTCAGCAGCCGCCAGCGGGAGTTCTCGTCCAGCTCGAAGGAGGCGGTGACGCCCTCGGCGCGCACCTCGCGCTTCTCCAGGTCGACGGTGATCTCGGCCTGCGGGTCCCGCTCGGTCAGCTCCCACAGCGCGTCCACGACCTTCTGGTCGAGAACCACCGTGAGCAGCCCGTTCTTCAGCGAGTTGCCCCGGAAGATGTCCGCGAAGCGGGAGGAGATCACGGTCTTGAAGCCGTAGTTCTGCAGCGCCCAGACGGCGTGCTCACGGGAGGAGCCGGTGCCGAAGTCGGGGCCGGCGACCAGGACCGTGGCGCCCTGCCGCTCGGGCCGGTTGAGGACGAAGGTCTCGTCCTTGCGCCAGGCCTCGAACAGCCCGTCCTCGAAGCCGTCCCGGGTGACCTTCTTGAGCCAGTGAGCAGGGATGATCTGGTCGGTGTCGACGTTGCTGCGGCGCAGCGGGACGGCCCGGCCGGTGTGGGTGGTGAAGGCTTCCATGGTTCTCAGACTCCAGCGGGCGCGGGGACGTCGGACAGGTCGGCGGGCGATGCCAGGTGGCCCAGGACGGCGGTGGCGGCCGCGACCTGCGGCGACACCAGGTGCGTACGACCGCCCTTGCCCTGCCGGCCCTCGAAGTTGCGGTTCGAGGTGGAGGCGGAGCGCTCGCCCGGGGCCAGCTGGTCGGGGTTCATGCCGAGGCACATCGAGCAGCCCGCGTGCCGCCATTCGGCGCCGGCCTCCTTGAAGACCACGTCCAGGCCCTCGGAGACGGCCTGGAGACCGACCCGCACGGAGCCCGGGACGACCAGCATCCGTACGCCGTCGGCGACTTTGCGGCCCCGCAGCAGGTCGGCGGCGGCGCGCAGGTCCTCGATGCGGCCGTTGGTGCACGAGCCTACGAAGACGGTGTCCACGGAGATGGCGCGCAGCGGCTGGCCGGCCTCCAACCCCATGTATTCCAGGGCCTTTTCGGCGGCGAGGCGCTCCGAAGCGTCTTCGTACGAAGCGGGATCGGGGACGGACGCCGAAAGCGGCGCGCCCTGGCCGGGGTTGGTGCCCCAGGTGACGAACGGGGACAGCTCGTCGGCGTTGATGACGACCTCGGCGTCGAAGACCGCGTCCTCGTCCGTGCGCAGGGTCTTCCAGTACTCGACCGCGGCGTCCCAGTCGGCGCCCTCGGGGGCGTGCGGGCGGCCCTCGAGGTACGCGAAGGTGGTCTCGTCGGGGGCGATCATGCCCGCGCGGGCACCGGCCTCGATCGACATGTTGCAGATGGTCATCCGGGCCTCCATCGAGAGCTTCTCGACGGCGGAGCCGCGGTATTCCAGGATGTAGCCCTGGCCGCCGCCCGTACCGATCCGGGCGATGATCGCCAGGATCAGGTCCTTGGCGGTGACACCCTCGGGCAGCTCTCCCTCGACGGTGATGGCCATGGTCTTCGGGCGGGCCAGCGGCAGCGTCTGGGTGGCCAGCACGTGCTCGACCTGCGAGGTGCCGATGCCGAACGCCAGGGCGCCGAAGGCGCCGTGCGTGGAGGTGTGGGAGTCGCCGCAGACGACCGTGGTGCCCGGCTGGGTCAGGCCCAGCTGCGGTCCCACCACGTGGACGACACCCTGCTCGACGTCGCCCAGCGGGTGCAGCCGGACGCCGAACTCGGCGCAGTTCTTGCGCAGCGTCTCCAGCTGGGTCCGGGAGACCGGGTCGGCGATGGGCTTGTCGATGTCCAGCGTCGGGGTGTTGTGGTCCTCGGTCGCGATGGTGAGGTCGAGTCGGCGGACCTTACGGCCGTTCTGCCTGAGGCCGTCGAAGGCCTGCGGGCTGGTCACCTCGTGCAGCAGGTGCAGATCGATGTAGAGGAGGTCGGGCTCGCCCTCGGCGCGCCGGACGACGTGGTCGTCCCAGACCTTCTCCGCGAGTGTCCTACCCATCGCTTTCCCTCCGGCCGGCAACGGTTCATGCCGGCACAACTAGAGATCTTGAGGAAGCGGCGCCCACGCCCCTGATTCGGATGATTTCGGGCACCCACCGCCAGGCTCGTCGGTCTGCGAGCCGCTGTGTGATTCAAGGGTGGCGCGTTCCACGGAAAATTGAACTTGCGTTTCACAGAGTGAGACGTGAATATCGTTGCATGGACAACAGTAGCGGCGTCGGCGTTCTGGACAAGGCGGCCCTCGTCCTGAGCGCTCTGGAGTCCGGTCCGGCCACCCTCGCGGGTCTGGTCGGTGCCACCGGACTGGCACGACCCACGGCCCACCGCCTGGCCGTGGCTCTGGAACACCACCGCATGGTGGCACGCGACATGCAGGGCCGGTTCATTCTCGGGCCCCGTCTCGCGGAACTGGCGGCCGCGGCGGGCGAGGACCGCCTGCTCGCGACGGCCGGCCCGGTGCTCACGCACCTGAGGGACGTCACCGGCGAGAGCGCGCAGCTCTACCGTCGCCAGGGTGACATGCGCATCTGTGTGGCCGCGGCGGAACGGCTGTCCGGTCTGCGGGACACCGTCCCGGTGGGCTCCACGCTCACGATGAAGGCCGGTTCCTCGGCGCAGATCCTCATGGCCTGGGAGGAGCCCGAGCGGCTGCACCGGGGCCTGCAGGGCGCCCGCTTCACGGCGACGGCCCTGTCGGGTGTACGGCGCCGCGGCTGGGCCCAGTCCATCGGTGAGCGCGAGCCGGGTGTCGCGTCCGTGTCCGCGCCCGTACGCGGCCCGTCCAACCGCGTGGTGGCCGCCGTCTCCGTCTCCGGCCCGATCGAGCGTCTGACCCGCCACCCCGGCCGCATGCACGCACAGGCGGTCATCGACGCCGCCGGCCGCCTGTCGGAGGCCCTGCGCCGCTCGGGCTGAGCGCCGCGGGGATCGACGGAACACCTCGGGCACGCATCCGAGGAGGGCCCGCCCCGACGCCGCGGCAGGCCCTCCTCGATCCCCCGTGCCCCCCTGGTCTCTCCGGCCCCTCGGGTCACCCCGCCTCGCGGGCCGCCTTCGCCGAGCGGTACGCGAACCGGTCCTTCGCGTACCGGCCGCGCTGCTCGAGCGGCACCTGACCGTGCGCCTTCGCGAGGCCGAAGGCCGGCATGTCGAAGTAGATCGACTCGTAGGAGCCCTCGGCCGCGATGTACGCCTCGTGCCACCGGCCCACGTGTCCGCGCAGCCTGCCCTGGCGATCCTTGCGGTTGAGGTCCGCCCAGACCCGGTGGTGGGACATGTCCGGCGACGTCGCGTAGGCGTACAGCTTCTCCTTGGACTCCCAGTACTGCACGACGTAGTACGTCCGCGGCGAGGCCGTCAGCATCACGCGCTCCAGCAGCCCCCGGTCACGGTCCCGCGCAAGCTCCCCCAGCATGCGGAACATCGACAACATGACCGGCAGCCACTGGTGCACCGCCCAGAAGTGGTTGATCCGCATGCCGATGAGCAGCACCACCACATCACCCTCGGCCGCCGCGGTCGTATGGCCCGGCACCGGCTTCGCGAACATGACGGTTCCCCTCGTCAGATAGCGCCACTATCCTTCTGGCGATGCTTGGATAGTGGCACTTCCCAAGGAAAGGCGCAAGAGATGCGACTGGCGGAGCTGAGCGAGCGCAGCGGTGTGGCCACGGCGACGATCAAGTACTACCTGCGCGAAGGGCTGTTGCCGCCCGGCCGTCAGATCAACGCCACAACGGCCGACTACGACGAGGAGCATCTGCGCCGGCTGCGGCTGGTGCGGGCGATGATCCAGGTGGGCGGGGTCCCGGTGGCGAAGGTGCGCGAGGTGCTCGGGCACGTGGACGACGACTCCCTGGGCACCTCGATCCGCCTGGGCGCGGCCATGTGGGCGGCGCTGCCGCAGACGCCGGAGCCGGACGAGGACGACGAGTACATCCAGACCGCAGACCAGGAGGCCACCGCACTCCTGGACCGGCTCGGCTGGCAGAACGCCAAGCGGCTCTCGTCCATCTCCCCCGCGTACCGCTCGCTGGTGGTGGGGGTGGCCGCGCTCTGCCGGCTCGGCTACGGCTGGGGGGTCGAACTGCTCGTGCCGTACGCCGAATTGATGCACCGGACAGCCATCCTCGACCTGGACAACCTGGAGATGTACCCGTCGGCGGCGGAACGGATCGAGTTCGCGATCCTGGGGTCGATCCTCAACGAGCCGGTACTGCAGGCGCTGCACCGGCTGGCCCAGGAGGAGGAGACGACGCGGCGCTACGGCTTCGAGTAGCCGGTGCCGGGCACGACGAAGGCCCTCCGCCGAAGCGAAGGGCCTTGCTGTGGTACCCCCGACCGGATTCGAACCGGCGCTACCGCCTTGAGAGGGCGGCGTGCTAGGCCGCTACACAACGGGGGCGTGGACACTGCGTTTCCGCAGGTCCGAGCTGGTCTACCTGGACTCGAACCAAGACTAACTGAACCAGAATCAGTCGTGCTGCCAATTACACCATAGACCAATGATGGTTTAGACCAGTCAGTACCCCCGACCGGATTCGAACCGGCGCTACCGCCTTGAGAGGGCGGCGTGCTAGGCCGCTACACAACGGGGGCCCTAGCGATCCTGCATCGACGACGGTGGGAGCTACCCGGGCCGTCCTCGCGGGAAGGATCAGTACCCCCGACCGGATTCGAACCGGCGCTACTGCCTTGAGAGGGCAGCGTGCTAGGCCGCTACACAACGGGGGCTTTGCAGATGAGCTCTGCGAGCTGGCCTACCTGGACTCGAACCAAGACTAACTGAACCAGAATCAGTCGTGCTGCCAATTACACCATAGGCCACTGGAACTCAAGCCCCTGCGGGGTTCTCGTTCTAGTTTCGCTCCTCGGGGCCCGGCCTCTCGGCCCGCTTCCCTCGGCGCAGGAAGAACATTACCTGAAGGTGGACGGGGCTCCAAAACGGGTATCCGAGCGGACGATCCCGGGGAGTTCGGCGAGGGTCGTGATCCGGTGCGTCGACGGCCCGGCGGCATCCTCGGTGTACCGCCCGCCGCGGTCGATCCACACCGACAGCAGCCCGGCCCCGGCGGCACCGCGCCCGTCGATCTCCGGATGGTCGCCGACGTAGGCCACTTGGTGCGGGGGCAGGCCGAGCGCGTCGCAGGCCGCGAGGAAGGCACCGGCCTCGGGCTTGGAGACGCCCAGCTCGGCGGCGCACAGCACGGCCTCGAAGCGGTCGCGCAGGCCCAGGATGCGCAACTTGTGCTCCTGGACCGTGACGCTGGAGTTGGACAGGACCGCGTGCCGATGGCCGGCGGCGAGGTCGTCCAGGACGGGCAGCACGTCCGGGAAGAGACTCCAGGCGGTCTCGTAGTGGCCGATGTAGCGCTGGAACCAGGCGTCGGCCTCGGCGTCGCTCAGCGGTGTGTCCAGGAACACCCGTACCCGGTCGCGCCGCTGTCCCTCGAAGGTGGCCTCCCCGGCCGCGTACCGCGCCCACTGCCGGTCGGTGATCTCCCGCCACCGCGCGAGGGCCCGCTCCGGGTCTCCGTACTCGCCGAGCAGGCCCTCCGCCGCCAGATGGGCGCGCATCCCCTCACGGTCCGCGGTCGTGTAGTCGAAGAGGGTGTCGTCCACGTCCCATACGACGGCTCGGATCGTCATGCCACCGACCGTACCCCGTGCCCCGTCAGCCGACGGTCGTCGTGCCGGTCAGGGGCAGGTTCCGGCCCTGGCCGTCGCGGGGCTCGGCGGTGAGCTTCCAGGTGAAGGCGGCGCGGGCGGCCGGGGCGCCGCCGTCCGTCGTCCCGTCCCAGGCGGGACGGACGGCCGCGCCCGTGGAGGCGCCGGTCAGGGTGCGCACGGCCCTGCCGGAGGCGGTGGTGCGGGTACGGCTGAGCGCGATCTCGCCGGCCGTATCGCCGCGCGGGAAGTCGGTGATCTTCTGCACGCCGGGCGTACCGCCGTTGCAGAGCACGTAACGGCCGGTGCCACCGGCGATGCGGCCGCGGGAGTCACCCGTCTGCACGCTCGGCAGGGAGGCGGTGTCCAGGCCGGTCCCGATCACGTACTCGTGGCCGAAGGAGTCGGTGAACAGATGGGCGACGCGTCCGTCGCCGAGTGCCTCCATCTGGGGGGCACGAAGGGCGGCGCCCGAACCGGACGCCGCCCTGTCGCGAGAGTCGTGCTCTACGTGGAGACTCTCTACGTGGTGTCGCTACGCGGAGAGCTTGGCCAGCGCCGCGTCGATGCGGGCCAGCGTGTTCTCCTTGCCGAGGACCTCAAGGGACTCGAACAGCGGCAGGCCGACCGTACGGCCGGTGACGGCCACGCGGACCGGGGCCTGGGCCTTGCCGAGCTTCAGGCCGTGGGCCTCGCCGGCGGCCAGGACGGCCTCCTTGAGGGACTCGGCCGACGTCCAGTCCGCGGACTCCAGCTTCTCGCGGGCGGTACGAAGGAGGGCGTCGGAGCCTTCCTTCATCGCCTTCGTCCAGCTCGCCTCGTCGAAGACCGGCTCGGCGAGGAACAGGAAGTCCACGTTGTCGGTGATCTCGGAGAGGACCTTGAGGCGGGTCTGGGCGTGCGGGGCGATCGCCTCCCACTTGGCCTCGTCGAAGTCCTCGGGCGCCCAGGGGGCGAACGGGGCCTTCAGCCAGGTGCGGCAGCGCTCGGTGAACTCCTTCACGTCCAGCATGCGGATGTGGTCACCGTTGATCGCCTCGCACTTCTTCAGGTCGAAGCGCGCCGGGTTGGGGTTGACGTCGGAGATGTCGAAGGCGGCGACCATCTCGTCGATCGTGAAGATGTCCTGGTCGGCCGAGAGCGACCAGCCCAGCAGGGACAGGTAGTTGAGCAGGCCCTCGGGCAGGAAGCCCTTCTCGCGGTAGAGGTTGAGGGACGACTCCGGGTCGCGCTTCGACAGCTTCTTGTTGCCCTCGCCCATCACGTACGGCAGGTGGCCGAAGGCCGGGGTCCGCTTGGCGATGCCCAGCTCCGTCAGCGCCTTGTAGAGCGCGATCTGGCGCGGGGTGGAGGAGAGCAGGTCCTCGCCGCGCAGGACGTGGGTGATCTCCATCAGGGCGTCGTCGACCGGGTTGACCAGCGTGTACAGCGGGGCGCCGTTGGCGCGCACGATGCCGTAGTCCGGGACGTTCTCCGGGGTGAAGGTCAGCTCGCCGCGGACCAGGTCCGTGAAGGTGATCGTCTCGTCGGGCATCCGGAAGCGGACGATCGGGGTGCGGCCCTGGGCCTTGTACTCCTCGATCTGCTCGGCGCTCAGGTCGCGGCAGTGGCCGTCGTAGCCGGAGGGCTTGCCGGCGGCGCGGGCGGCCTCGCGGCGGGTGTCCAGCTCCTCCTGGGAGCAGTAGCAGTGGTAGGCGTGGCCGCCGTCCAGGAGCTTCTGCGCGACATCCTTGTAGATGTCCATGCGCTGCGACTGACGGTACGGCGCGTGCGGGCCGCCGACCTCGGGGCCCTCGTCCCAGTCGAAGCCGAGCCAGCGCATCGCGTCCAGCAGCTGGTTGTACGACTCCTCGGAGTCGCGGGCCGCGTCGGTGTCCTCGATGCGGAAGACCAGAGTGCCCTGGTGGTGCCGGGCGAACGCCCAGTTGAACAGGGCGGTGCGGACCAGGCCCACGTGGGGGTTACCGGTGGGCGAGGGGCAGAAACGGACGCGTACGGGGGAGCCGGATGCGCTAGCCACGCTTGACAACCTTGTTGGTGAGAGTGCCGATGCCTTCGATGGTGACGGCGACCTCGTCGCCGACGTTCAGGGGGCCGACCCCCGCGGGGGTGCCGGTGAGGATGACGTCGCCGGGGAGCAGCGTCATGGCCTCGGTGATGTTGACGATCAGGTCCTCGATGGAATGGATCATCTCGCTGGTGCGGCCGAGCTGGCGCTGCTCCCCGTTGACGGTGAGCTGGACGGTCAGGTCGTTCGCGCGGGCGAGGTCCAGGTCCGTCTCGACCCAGGGGCCGAGCGGGCAGGAGGTGTCGAAGCCCTTGGCGCGGGCCCACTGCTTCTCGCGCCTCTGCACGTCGCGGGCGGTGACGTCGTTGGCGCAGGTGTAGCCGAGGATGACGTCCTTGACGCGGTCGCGCGGCACCTCGCGGCACATCCGGCCGATGACGACGGCCAGCTCGGCCTCGTGCTGGAGGTCCTCGGTGAAGCGCGGGTACTGGATCTCGTCGCCGGGGCCGATCACCGAGGTGGAGGGCTTGAAGAAGGCGAACGGGGCGTCGGGCACCTCGTTGCCCAGCTCCCTGGCGTGCTCGGCGTAGTTGCGGCCGAACGCCACGACCTTGTTCGGGAGCACCGGCGGGAGCAGTCTGACCTTGCTCACCGGCACCTTCGTCCCGGACAGCTCGAAGTCCGCGAACGGGATGCCCTTGATGATGTCGAGGACGAGTTCGTCCTGCTTGTCGCCCTCGACCGCGCCGAAGGCGACGTTCCCGTCGATGGAGAACCTGGCGATGCGCACGGGATCCTTGCGCCTCTCCTTGAGAACCGGCGTACTGACGCCCCAGGTTAACCGGTCGGGCCGCGCCGTGTTCGGCCGGTGCGGCGCGACGGTCCTGGCTTTCCGGTCCCGGGAAACCGGTGTGACGGAATTCCGAATTCCGTGGGATTCGCGCGATCCGTGACCGAAACCGCCCTTGCTCGACCCGGATACGGATCCCGGTATCACCCCCGGAAAACCTGTCGGCTTTTCATCGAGAACGAGGTTCCATGCGGGCATCCGGAGAACCGGCGCCCTCGCCGTCGCGACTCCGGCGGACGTCGTCGCGCTCCCGGGCACGGCGCCGCTCGCGCACGCGGCCGCGGGGCCCTACCGCCTGACCGAGTGAAGAACCGGGGATCCTCTTCCACTGCGACGGACGTCCGGGAATGCCGAAGAAATCCGCTCCGGCGGCCGCCTCGGACCGTCGGTACGCGATATCGGACCAATATCGGACAAGGACGTCGTGGGCCGCTATGAATATCATCCGCCGCCGCATCCGTCCGCCCCGGAGCGGAAACTCGGCGCGGGCCTACGCCGAGTGCTCCACGGAAATCGGGGGCCCGGAAATCCGGCAGGCGGACACGGCCGGACGACGTACCGGGGAAGACGACGCACCGGGGAAGGGGTACGCGTACGCCTCACCGGCGGACCCCTTCCGGAGTCGTGGCTCACCGCCGAGGCGCGGATCCGGCCGGGATGATCCGCGAGCGCATCGGGGTGCCGTGCCGGCCGAGGACGCTTTGAACGCAAAAGGGAGTGCGGCCGGGAAGATCGTCGCGGGTGCGTGATCTCCGGACCGCGCTCCACGGGCGTGCCGGGGCCCGGCGTACCAGGGGTCGGCGTACGGGCCGTGCCGAGCGCTCGGCTACTCTCCGGCCTCGGCACCCACGCCCGCCGGGACCTCCATCAGGACGGTGCGGCGCGGGTTGGCGGTCTGGGCCGGGAGGTCGACGGTGTGCTCCGGCAGCTCGGGCGTCTGCAGCTCGTCGGCGTCCTCGAGGTGCGCCAGCGTCGTACGCCGCGGGTTGGCTATGTTGCGGAACATCATCGTCGTCTTCACCGTGGTCGTCCTGTGGGGTCGGGTCGGCAGATCTGCTCATCCTGTAAAGCGCCAGGCTAAACATCCAATTCCCCGCCACAGCCGCGAACTGCCCTGGATCTTCATGTGAGTTTGCTCACGGACTCGCGGGCATACCGGTCAATTCCGACTCCCAACTTCCCCTAGCGAAACGGACATTGACTCCCTGAAGCCACCATTCCGCTCCTGATCATGGCGACTGGGACACGCCGAACCGATCGGCAACTCGCAGGGAAACGTCCGCTTTGCGACGGAAGGGCTTCCACGGTTCGTGACAGCGGCATCACAACCTGTCACGGAGGTTACAGCTAGGGCCACGGCCCTTGTTTGGAGATCCGGCACTGTGCTGGAATTCCACGGACCGCCGCAGGATCGAGCCGGCGCACGGGGGGCGCAACGCAGCGCCGAGTGACGGCGAGATAGGGGGGAACCAGCGCCGGTCACTCAAGACCACAGGGGGGCGTAATTCAGGGCGCTCTCCACGACGCCGACACCGTGTCTCTCCGCTCGCGCGGAGGGGTGCCTGGTTCAGAGGTTGCGACGCTAGTGCAGGGACGTTTCAAGAGGGATGGCAGCGCTTCGGCGGAGCCGGAGCCGCACGGCGGGACCGACCGTGGTGCCTCGCCCCAGCACGCCCAGAACCCGGCTGCGGCCCCGCCCGGCGACGGCGGTGAGCGCACCGGGCGCCCCGGCGCGTCCGGCCCGGCGGGCGCTCCCGGGTCGGTGAGCCCGGCCGCGACGGTGAAGCCGGCCAAGGGCCCGACCGGTCCCGGCCCCCGCGTGGCCATGCGCAACTGGCGCATCTCCACGCGTCTGGTGTCGCTGCTCGCGCTGCCGGTGGTCGCGGCCACCTCGCTGGGCGCACTGCGCATCAGCGACTCCATGACCGACATCCAGCAGCTCGACAACATGAAGCTGCTGACGGACATGACCAAGCAGGCCACCGAGCTGGCCGCGGCGCTCCAGGAGGAGCGCGACCAGTCCGCGGGTCCGCTGGCGCACGGTCTGACGGCGAGCGACTACTCCGTCCGGGGTCTGCGCGAGAAGACGGACCGGGCGAAGGACAACTTCGTCAACGCGTCCGAGAGCATCGACTCGGCCAGCAAGGACGGCAACCTCGAGGGTGTCCGCGACAATGTCGTCGGCCTGGTCGGCCAGCTGGACGCGCTCGCCAAGATCCGCCGCGACGCCTACGGCTCGAAGGACAACTCGACCCGGACCGTCGAGGCCTACCACCGGCTGATCACCCAGCTGATCGACCTCTCCCAGTCCATGGCCGAGGCGTCCAGCAACCCCGAGATGATCCAGCGCACCCGCGCCCTGGCGGCCTTCTCCACCGCCAAGGAGTACGCGTCCATCCAGCGCGCCGTCATCGCCGCCGCCCTGCCCGCGACGACCACCACCAAGGGCAAGCTGTCCGAGAACGACCGCCTCTACGGCCAGTCGGCGTACGACAGCGAGAACTCCGAGATCAACATCTTCCGCAAGGTCTACTCCAGCCAGGGCGCCGAGGAGCTCCTCAAGCCGATCGACGGCAACAACCCGACGATCCAGGCCGCGGACAAGTACGCCGGGCGTGCCCTCGGCAGCCCGGACGGCATCGCGGGTCTGCCGAACCGCTCGTACCGGGACTGGGTGGACGACAGCTCCTCCAAGATCCAGCAGATGAAGAACATCGAGCACACGCTGCTCGAGGACATGGAGCAGAAGGCCCGCGAGCTGAAGTCGTCCTCCGAGCAGGAGGCGATCATCTCCGGTGCGCTGATCCTGCTCGTGCTGGGCGTCTCGCTGGTCGGCGCCTTCGTCGTGGCCCGCTCCATGATCCGCTCGCTGCGCCGGCTCCAGGACACCGCGACCAAGGTCGCCCAGGACCGCCTGCCCGAGCTGGTCAAGCAGCTCTCCGAGTCCGACCCGCAGGACGTCGACACGTCCGTGGAGTCGGTCGGTGTGCACTCCCGGGACGAGATCGGCCAGGTGGCCGCGGCCTTCGACGACGTGCACCGCGAGGCGGTCCGCCTCGCCGCCGAGCAGGCCCTGCTGCGGGGCAACGTCAACGCGATGTTCACCAACCTCTCGCGCCGCTCCCAGGGCCTGATCCAGCGTCAGCTCTCGCTCATCTCCGAGCTGGAGTCCCGCGAGGCCGACCCGGACCAGCTGTCCTCGCTGTTCAAGCTCGACCACCTCGCGACGCGTATGCGCCGTAACGGTGAGAACCTCCTCGTCCTCGCCGGTGAGGAGCCCGGCCGCCGCTGGACCCGCCCGGTCCCGCTCGTCGACGTGCTCCGCGCCGCCGCGTCCGAGGTGGAGCAGTACGAGCGCATCGAGCTGGCCTCGGTCCCGACCACCGAGGTCGCCGGCCGCGTCGTCAACGACCTCGTGCACCTCCTCGCCGAGCTGCTCGAGAACGCGACCTCCTTCTCCTCGCCGCAGACCAAGGTCAAGGTCACCGGTCACGCGCTGCCCGACGGCCGTGTGCTGATCGAGATCCACGACACCGGTATCGGCCTGTCCCCCGAGGACCTCGCGGCGATCAACGAGCGGCTCGCCTCGCCGCCCACCGTGGACGTCTCCGTCTCCCGCCGCATGGGTCTGTTCGTGGTCGGCCGGCTGTCCCAGCGCCACGGCATCCGCATCCAGCTCCGCCCGTCCGACTCCGGTGGTACGACCGCGCTGGTCATGCTGCCCGTCGACGTCGCCCAGGGCGGCAGGAAGCCCGCTCCGGGCAAGCCCGGCGCCCCCGCGCCGACCGGTGGTCCCGCCGCCGCGCAGGCCGCGGCCGGTGCTGCCGCCGCGCGCCGGGGCAGCGGTGGCGCTCAGGGCGGCGCCCTCGGTGGTGCCCCCTCCGACGGCGGACTCCTCGGCGGCTCCGGTCCGCGCGGCCAGGTCGGCGTCGGCCAGGGTCCCCGGGCCGCGCTGCCCGGCTCCGGCCCCGGCGGACGGCCGGGTGCGCCCGGCGGCCCGCGTGGTCCGCAGGGTCCGGCGGCGCCGCAGCAGGGCCGCACCCCGGCGGGTGCCGGTGCGGGCGGCTTCGACGCCGGTCAGGTGCCGGGTGCCCCGCAGGGCCTGCAGGCCGCGAACCTCGGCGGTCCGCAGCAGGACGCCTTCGGCGGCCGCGGCCAGGCTCCGCAGCGCGGTGGCGCCGGCGCCTCCGACCAGGGCCGGCAGCCCCAGCTCCCGCCGCGCGGCGGCCCGCGGGCCGAGCTGCCCGGCGGCCCGCAGTCGCGCACCGCGGACTGGAGCGACAACGGCCAGGCCCCGCTGTCGCCCGCCTCGCTGGACGCCCCGCGCGGCCACGACGAGCAGGCCCCCGCGCACACCGCCCGGATGCCGCGGATCGACGACTGGCAGGGACCGGGCTCGACCGCGGAGATTCCCCGGATCGACGCGCAGGACCCGTCCTTCCCGGGCGAGTTCCCCCGCCCGGACGTGAACGCCTTCAACGGCCCGCAGACCGCTGGCCAGTTCGCCCGCCCCGGCTTCGAAGCCCCGCAGCAGACCGGCCAGTTCCAGCGGCCGGACGCCCCGCAGGGCTACGGCCAGCAGGACACCGGCGGCGGGTTCGTCCGCTCCGACGTCTTCGGCGCGCCGGCGCCCGCGCGCCAGGAACCGCAGGGCACGGGCCAGTTCGCCGCTCCGCAGGCGTACGACGAGGGCTCCACCGGCCAGCACGCGCTGCCCGGCCGCCCGGCCCAGGGCCCCGCGCCCACCCAGACCGGCCAGTTCGAGCGGCCTCAGCAGGGCGGCCCCGCCGACTTCGGCGCCCCGCGCCCGCCGGCCCCGCAGCGTCCGGCCCCCCGCCGCGAACCCGAGAACGCGGGCCCCGCGCAGCGGCCCGACGACGGGCGTCGGCCGGGCGGCGGCTGGGAGCTGCCGCCGGCCCCCGGCACGGGCGACGGCCGTACCCCGCTGTACGACACGCTCGAGACCAACTGGTTCCACGGCGGCCCGCAGGGCGGTCAGCAGGAACCCGCCCCGGCCCCGCAGCAGCAGCAGGCGCCGGCGCCGGGTCCGCAGCGTTCGACTTCCGCCACCGGCAACTGGCGCACCTCGCCGAACGACGAACTCGTCCGGCAGGCGGAGCGCGTCCGGCAGCCCGCGGCGGGCGGCATCACCACCTCCGGTCTGCCGCGCCGGGTCCCCCGGGCGAACCTGGTCCCGGGTACCGCTCAGCAGCAGCAGAACCAGAACGGTCCGGCGGTCTCGCGTGCGCCCGATGACGTGCGCGGCCGGCTGACCAACCTCCGTCGGGGTATCGCTCAGGGCCGTCAGGCCGGCAGCGGCCAGACCGGCAGCTTCCCGAGCCCCACTCACCAGCAGGAGCGTTAGTTGAGTCCGATGAGCCAGGCGGCACAGAACCTGAACTGGTTGATCACCAATTTCGTGGACAACACCCCCGGGGTGTCGCACACGGTGGTGGTCTCGGCCGACGGCCTTCTGCTGGCGATGTCCGAAGGATTCCCGCGGGACCGCGCCGACCAGCTGGCGGCGGTCGCGTCCGGGCTGACCTCGCTGACGGCCGGGGCGTCCCGGATCTTCGAGGGCGGCAACGTGGCGCAGACCGTCGTCGAGATGGAACGCGGCTTTCTCTTCCTCATGTCCGTCTCGGACGGGTCGTCCCTGGCCGTCCTGGCCCACCCTGAGTGCGACATCGGCCTCGTCGGCTACGAGATGGCCCTGCTCGTCGATCGCGCGGGGGCGGTACTCACCCCGGACCTGCGCGCCGAACTCCAAGGCAGTCTGCTGCACTGATCGGCCCCGGCACCACCCACCTCACGAAACAACCGTCAGGCCGCCACAATCCCCCCACCGGCCCCTTCCGACGGCACGACTGACCAACTTGCTGTCCCGCCCGGAGGATTCATGACCCCGCCCACCGCCTCTCATGATCCGTACGCGGAGCCGTACGGTGACGAGGGCGACCAGCCGCTGGTACGTCCGTACGCGATGACCGGCGGCCGGACCCGGCCGCGCTACCAGCTCGCCATCGAGGCACTGATCAGCACCACGGCCGACCCGGCAGCGCTGATGGGACTGCTCCCGGAGCACCAGCGCATCTGCCACCTGTGCCGCGAGGTCAAGTCGGTCGCCGAGGTGTCGGCGCTGCTGACCATGCCGCTCGGTGTGGCCCGGATCCTGGTGGCCGACCTCGCCGAGGCCGGCCTTGTCGCCATCCACCAGCCGGGGGGCGACGAGAACAACGGTGGCGCTCCGGACGTGACGCTGCTCGAAAGGGTGCTCAGTGGACTTCGCAAGCTCTGACGCGGGCCGGGCCACCACCTCGGCGAAGATCGTGGTGGCGGGCGGCTTCGGCGTGGGCAAAACCACGTTCGTCGGCGCCGTCTCGGAGATCAACCCGCTGCGCACAGAGGCCGTGATGACGTCCGCGTCGGCCGGCATCGACGACCTCACCCACACCGGGGACAAGACCACCACCACGGTGGCCATGGACTTCGGCCGCATCACCCTGGACCAGGACCTGATCCTGTACCTCTTCGGTACACCGGGCCAGGACCGCTTCTGGTTCATGTGGGACGACCTCGTACGCGGCGCCATCGGCGCGGTGGTGCTCGTGGACACCCGGCGCCTGGCCGACTGCTTCCCCGCGGTCGACTACTTCGAGAACTCGGGTCTGCCGTTCGTCATCGCCCTCAACGGATTCGACGGCCAGCAGCCGTACGCCCCGGAGGAGGTGCGCGAGGCACTGCAGATCGGTCCCGACGCGCCGATCATCACGACGGACGCCCGGCACCGCGCGGACGCCAAGAGCGCGCTGATCACGCTGGTGGAGCACGCTCTGATGGCACGTCTGCGCTAGCGCTCAAGTGCGACGCGCCGTACGGCAGTTGTCGTAAACACGCACGGAGCCGACTGTGGCCTTTGACACGGTCGGCTCCGGTGTTCATAACAGTTCGGCAGAGGAATCCCGCACCTTCACCACGCGACGCGGTCGTGTGATGCCACTGCGCTCACAATCACTCAGCCTTTTGCCGGGCCTCGCTCTTTATGACCGTTTTATCTGGGACGTACACCGGCGCCGCCGCAGGGTTTCCACTGTTTGGATGTGCGCTGGTCCACGTGCTGGAATGCCTGAACTGCCCACGAGTCGATGACCTACTGAGTGGTCACTGAGCAGTTGACGTACTGAGTGGTCGATGGCGAACCGGGCTCTGAGAGACTGCGGCACGACGTAGGTGCCGACCGCCGAGAGGTTGTTGGTCGAGTGAGGCGAAGCAAGAACGGTCCCGAGCCGTCGGCACGGGGCAACTTCACCCCGCCGCCGCGCGCTGCGGCGCCCTCCCCCGTGGTGCCCGGTGCGGATCCGGCGGCCACTCCCGCGTCCAGCGGCGGCCGTTTCTCGCCGCGCAACTGGCGGGTGCCCACCCGTCTGAACGCGATCCTGCTCATACCCGTGGCGGTCGGCCTCGTCATGGGCGGCTTCCAGGTGAAGAGCTCGATCGACACCTGGCAGGACGCTCAGGACGCGGAGAACACCGCCCGGCTGGTGCGGGCCGCCCTGTCCTACGGCGACGCCCTCTACAACGAACGTGACAGCACCGCCGCGCCCCTGCTGAAGGGCAAGGCCGCCTCCGCCGAGGACAAGCAGGCCGTCGACGCGGCCCGCGCCACGACCAACAAGGCCGCCGACGCCTTCGACCAGGCCGCGCTGAACATGCCGCACAAGGCCGGCCTGGAGCGCCGGCTGAAGCTGTTCCGTGAGACCGAGCCCTTCCTGCAGACCCTGCGCCAGGCCGCCTTCACCCCCAAGTTCACCGGCGTGCAGACCGAGGAGGGCTACGTCAAGGTCGCCCACCCGCTCATGGAGTTCGCCAACGAGCTGGGCCTGGGCACCGGAAACATCACCTCCTACGGCCGTACCGTCTACGCCATCTCGCTCACCAAGGCCGCGCTGTCGCTGGAGCGCTCGATCGGCATGCACATGCTGGTCAAGCCGGGTCCGGACGCGCCCAACCTGGCGAGCCAGCGCACCGCCCTGACCTCGTACGCGTACCTGGAGGGCATCGCCTCCGAGGAGTACCTCGGTGGTGGCACCCAGGCCGACGCGGACCGGCTGGACGCGGAGAAGAAGGACATCGAGGCCAAGGCCGCGGCGATGGTCCGCGAGGCGAAGGCCAAGGACCCGAAGTTCGTGGCCCCGCCGTCCAACCCCAAGGACATGGTCACGGCGCTCGCCCAGCTGAAGTCGACGGACCCCGCCGACCGGCTGGCGCTCGCCCAGCAGGGCATCACCCCCGAGAACTGGTGGGCGGTCAACACCCTCAAGTTCGACGCCTACCGCTCGATCGAGTCGGACATGGCCGACAAGGCGGTGAACGAGGCCTCCAGCATCGCCGACGACGCCAAGATCTCGGCGATCACCACCGGCGCGGTCGTCGTCATCGCCCTGCTCCTCGCCTTCATCCTGGCCGGCACGGTGGCCCGTCAGATGAGCCGCTCGATGCGTCAGCTGCGCAACGCCGCCTTCGGCATCGCCGAGCAGCGCCTGCCGATGCTGGTCGACCAGCTCTCGCGCACCGATCCGGGCCGGGTCGACACCCGGGTCGCCCCGATCCCGATCCACACCAAGGACGAGATCGGCGAGGTCGCCCGCGCCTTCGACCAGGTCCACCGCGAGGCGGTCCGGCTCGCCTCCGAGCAGGCCCTGCTCCGCGGCAACATCAACGCGATCTTCACCAACCTGTCGCGCCGCAACCAGTCGCTGATCGAGGGCCAGCTGACCCTGATCACCGACCTGGAGAACAACGAGGCCGACCCGGACCAGCTGGAGAACCTCTTCAAGCTGGACCACCTCGCGACCCGTATGCGCCGCAACGGCGAGAACCTCCTGGTCCTCGCCGGCGAGGAGCCCGGCCGCCGCTGGGACCAGCCGGTCCCGCTGATCGACGTGCTGCGCGCCGCCTCCTCCGAGGTGGAGCAGTACGAGCGCGTCGAGCTGTCCGGCGTCCCGGAGGCCGAGATCCACGGCCGCGCGGTCACCGACCTCGTGCACCTGCTCGCCGAGCTGCTGGAGAACGCCACCACGTTCTCCTCCCCGCAGACCAAGGTCCGCGTCACCGCGACCCGTCTCCCCGACGGCCGCGTCATGATCGAGATCCACGACAAGGGCATCGGCCTCACCGCCGAGGACTTCGCGGACATCAACCACAAGCTGGCCAACCCGCCGACCGTGGACGCCGCGATCTCCCAGCGCATGGGCCTGTTCGTGGTCGGCCGGCTGTCCGACCGGCACGGCATCCGGGTCCAGCTGCGCCCCTCGGGCGAGCAGGCCGGCACGACCTCCCTGGTCATGCTGCCGGACGCGATCACGCACGGCGGTGGCGGCGAGACGCCGCTGGACCGCGAGGAGTTCACGGTCTCCCAGATCATCCCGGAGCAGCACTTCCAGGGTGAGAGCTTCGGGCAGCCGCAGCCGCTGCGCACCGCGGCCGAACTCGGCTTCGACGACAGCCAGTACACCGAGGTCCCCGACGACCTCCGTGACCTGGACCCGGTGGGCCGCTCCCTGATGCGCGAGGAGCGCCGCGCCGCCCTGGAGGCCCAGGCCCACGGCCAGCCCGGCCAGCCCCAGGAGACCGGCGAACAGCCCCTCTACGCGGACGGGTTCGACACCGGGCAGCCGGCCTACGACGGCAGCACCACGGGCTACACCGAGCAGCCCGGCTTCGACGGCCCGCAGGGCTACCAGGAGCAGCCGCAGCAGACGTACGAGACGCCGTACGACGACCAGTACTTCGCGCCGAACGGCGCTCTGGGGCAGCACGACGGCGTCTCCGGCAACGGCGGCTACTCCGAACCGGGGTATGCGGAGCCCAGGCAGGAGGAGCACCCGCCCGCGCACGCCTCCGCGTCCGACGGGTTCGGCTCCTACGAGACCCCGTCCTACCAGGACGACTGGCCGCAGCAGAACGGCTACCAGAACGACTACTCCGCCCAGTACGCTCCGGAAGCGGAATCGTCGCAGGCCGGTGACGCGAGTGAGCGGAACCGCGTAGGCTTCGACCGTCCGGGACCGGCTGCTCCCGTCGGCCACCAGCTGACCGACGCCGGGCTTCCCCGCCGCGGCTCCGCCGCGAGCGGACCGAACGGCGCGAGCGGCTCGAACGGCACGGCTCGTCCGTCGCAGGAAGCGCCGGCTCCCGCTCCGGGGAACACGCCGGGAGGCGGTGACAGCGGCTGGCGTTCGGCCAACGACGCGCGCTGGCAGCAGGCCTCGCAGCTCCGCAAGCCCAAGGCAGGCGGGGTCACCGCCTCCGGTCTGCCGCGGCGGGTACCCAAGGCCAACCTGGTCGAGGGAACGGCCGAGAGCACCCCTCAGGGAGGCCCACAGGTCTCCCGCGCCCCGGAGGACATCCGGGGCAGGCTGAGCAACCTGCGTCGAGGCGTCCAGCGCGGACGCAACGCAGGCAGTGAAACGAACGGCCAGGCCACTAGAAATCAGCACAGTGGTCCTGACAGCACCTACAACCAGGAGCGTTAGTGTGAGCCCGATGAGCCAGGCGGCACAGAACCTGAACTGGTTGATCACCAACTTCGTGGACAACACCCCGGGGGTGTCCCACACGGTGGTGGTCTCCGCCGACGGACTCCTTCTGGCGATGTCCGAAGGCTTCCCCCGCGACCGCGCCGATCAGCTCGCGGCCGTCGCCTCCGGTCTGACGTCTCTGACGGCAGGCGCCTCCCGCATCTTCGAGGGCGGCATGGTGAACCAGACAGTTGTGGAGATGGAGCGAGGATTCCTCTTCCTCATGTCCATCTCCGACGGTTCGTCACTCGCGGTCCTGGCCCACCCGGAAGCGGACATCGGCCTCATCGGGTACGAGATGGCCCTTCTGGTGGACCGCGCGGGCACGGTCCTCACCCCGGATCTCCGTGCGGAGCTCCAGGGGAGCCTTCTCAACTAGTAATCGGACGGTGCGTATTCGCGTCCCGGGGTCGTAAGGTTTCGGGACGCGGCTCCACAGGGATGGGTGCCCGGCGCAGTCGGAGGAGGAGAAAGTGGTAACACCCCCAGGCGGTTCGTCTTCGGGCAACTGGTCGTACGGCCCTGCCCAGGGCCAGGACGGCGGTTCGGTGAACCCTTACAACTTCCCCTCCGCCCCGCGCCACCGGCACCCGTACGCGCCGCAGGGCCCCGGCCCGTCGCCCTACGACCAGCCGCCGGCCCCGCGGATCCAGCCGGTACAGCCGCAGCGCCGCCCCGAGCCGGCGCCGGCCGCCGCGGCCAACAACCCCCTGGTGCGTCCGTACGCCATGACCGGCGGCCGGACCCGCCCGCGCTACCAGCTCGCCATCGAGGCACTGGTGCACACCACCGCCGCTCCGCACCAGATGCAGGGCCAACTGCCCGAGCATCAGCGGATCTGCAACCTGTGCCGGGAGATCAAGTCGGTCGCCGAGATCTCGGCCCTCCTGACGATCCCCCTCGGCGTGGCCAGGATCCTCGTCGCCGACTTGGCGGAGGCAGGCCTGGTCGCCATCCATCAGCCCGGCGGCGACGAGAACGCCGGTGGCCAGCCAGACGTGACACTGCTCGAAAGGGTGCTCAGTGGACTTCGCAAGCTCTAGCGGCGGTCCTTCCCGCTCCACCACTTCCGCGAAGATCGTGGTGGCGGGCGGCTTCGGCGTGGGCAAAACCACGTTCGTCGGCGCTGTCTCGGAGATCAACCCGCTGCGCACAGAGGCCGTGATGACGTCCGCGTCGGCCGGCATCGACGACCTCACCCACACCGGGGACAAGACCACCACCACGGTGGCCATGGACTTCGGCCGCATCACCCTGGACCAGGACCTGATCCTGTACCTCTTCGGTACACCGGGCCAGGACCGCTTCTGGTTCATGTGGGACGACCTCGTACGCGGCGCCATCGGCGCCATCGTCCTGGTCGACACCCGGCGTCTCGCCGACTGCTTCCCCGCGGTCGACTACTTCGAGAACTCGGGTCTGCCCTTCGTCATCGCCCTCAACGGATTCGACGGCAACCAGCCGTACAACCCCGAAGAGGTCCGCGAGGCGCTCCAGATCGGCCCCGACACGCCGATCATCACGACGGACGCGAGGCATCGGGCCGATGCGAAGTCGGCGCTGATCACCTTGGTCGAGCACGCTCTCATGGCTCGCCTTCGCTGAGTTCGGCCACTGGGCTGCCCCATTGCGGTTGTATGCCGCCTGCGGGCAGCCTGCGGCTCGTCGCGCGGTTCCCCGCGCCCCTTGGGCATGTTGAAGGGCCCCTCTCTGAGAAGAGAGGGGCCCTTCTTGGTCGTACGGGGTCAGTGCCAGCTGTGCGGGGCGCGGAAGCCGCCCTCGCGCTCCAGGCGGCGCCAGACGGCCTTGGGGCGGGTGCGGTGGATGGGGGTCGCGGGCTGGGCGGCCGCGCGGGCCAGGAGGACCGCCGTGATGGCGGCGACTTCCTCGGGCTCGGCGTGGCCCTTCTCGACGCGGATGTCGGGAGTGCTCATGGGTGTCAGTCTCCGTGAGGAAGGGGTCCGCGGGGTTGCCGCGGTGGGTCCGGCCGATTACTGCGGGGGGTTGCCGTGCTTGCGGGAGGGCAGGTCGGCGTGCTTCGACTGCAGCATGGCCAGGGACTTGATCAGGACCTCGCGGGTGCCGGCGGGGTCGATCACGTCGTCCACCAGGCCGCGCTCCGCCGCGTAGTACGGGTGCATGAGCTCGGCCTTGTACTCCTTGACCATCTTCTGCCGCATCGCCTCGGGGTCCTCCGCCTCGGCGATCTGACGGCGGAAGATGACGTTGGCAGCACCTTCCGCGCCCATCACGGCGATCTCGTTCGTCGGCCAGGCGTAGGTGAGGTCGGCGCCGATCGACTGGGAGTCCATGACGATGTAGGCACCTCCGTACGCCTTGCGCAGGATCAGCGAGATCCTCGGCACGGTCGCGTTGCAGTAGGCGTAGAGGAGCTTCGCGCCGTGACGGATGATTCCGCCGTGCTCCTGGTCGACGCCGGGAAGGAACCCCGGCACGTCCAGGAAGGTGACGATCGGGATATTGAAAGCGTCACACATCTGGACAAAGCGCGCAGCTTTTTCACTCGCCTCGATGTCCAGGACGCCGGCGAGGACCTGCGGCTGGTTGGCGATGATGCCGACGACCTGGCCGTCCAGACGGCCCAGCGCGCAGATGATGTTGCGGGCCCAGCGCTCGTGGACCTCGAGGTAGTCGCCGTCGTCGACGATCTCCTCGATGACCTTGGCCATGTCGTACGGCCGGTTGCCGTCGGCCGGGACCAGGTCGAGCAGGACGTCGCCGCGGCGGTCCACCGGGTCACCGGCGTCCACGCGCGGCGGGTTCTCGCGGTTGTTCTGCGGCAGCAGCGAGAGGAGGTAGCGCACCTCGGCGATGCAGGTCTCCTCGTCGTCGTACGCGAAGTGGCAGACGCCGGAGGTCTCGGCGTGCACGTCCGCGCCGCCCAGGCCGTTCTGGGTGATCTCCTCACCGGTGACCGCCTTGACGACGTCCGGGCCGGTGATGAACATCTGCGAGGTCTCGCGGACCATGAAGACGAAGTCCGTCAGGGCCGGCGAGTAGGCCGCGCCGCCCGCGCACGGGCCCAGCATCACGGAGATCTGCGGGATGACACCCGAGGCCTTCGTGTTGCGCTGGAAGATGCCGCCGTAGCCGGCGAGGGCGGAGACGCCCTCCTGGATACGGGCGCCGGCGCCGTCGTTCAGGGAGACCAGCGGCGCGCCGGCCGCGATGGCCATGTCCATGATCTTGTGGATCTTGGTGGCGTGGGCCTCGCCGAGGGCGCCACCGAAGATCCGGAAGTCATGGGCGTAGACGAAGACCGTGCGGCCCTCCACCGTGCCCCAGCCGGTGACGACACCGTCGGTGTACGGCTTCTTGGCCTCCAGGCCGAAACCGGTCGCCCGGTGCCGGCGCAGCTGCTCGACCTCCTGGAAGGAACCCGGGTCCAGGAGCAGCTCGATGCGCTCACGGGCCGTCAGCTTGCCCTTGGCGTGCTGCGCCTCGGTCGCCTTCTCGCTGGGGCCGGACACCGCCTGCGCACGGATCCCGTGCAGCTCGGCGACCCGCCCGCGGGCGTCCGTCGGCTCGCCGGTCGGCTCACCCGTCTTCTCTTCCACAACGGTCATGTAGCGACCTTACGAAGCGCACCAAGGAAAGCGAGCCGTCGACTCCGTACAGTCTCCGGAGCGTTTTCCTGGTACCACTGAACAGAACCACAGCGGTGTGCAGGCGTTCCGACTGCTCAGAGGGCTTTGTCGTTGTGGGAGTGCCACAAAGCCGTCACTCGAGAGTCACCCGACATTTGCGTGCGGCCCATGCCATCCGTTGAGTGACGCGGGCCCCCGGACGGCGGTCTGCCGACCGGATTTCCACGGTGTCGCCGACCCCCGGGCGAGGCGCTACCGGCACCCACCGTACCGCCCCGCGGGAGGCCGGCGGCGAGCAGGCCCGCACGGGACCGGCCGCCACCGCCCTCCCCCCTGTCCAGGCTGTTCCGGCTCAGCAGCCGCCGCAGTTGTAGTACAGGACGTCCCAGTGGTTGCCCTCGTCGGCGTAGATGTTGCCGGACGCGGACTTCCACTGCGGGGCGCCGTCGCCGCGCAGACCGATGTAGGCGAAGGTGTTCTTGATGTAGTTCCCGACGCACGTGTACTTGCTGAAGTCGAGCTTGTAGCCGTTCCAGTGCGAGTACGTGCCGCTCGCATGACCGGTCTCGGTGCCGCCGGTGATGTTGAGCGCGCAGCCACTGGCCCGCTTGAGGGTCTGTGCACCCTGCGCGGTGGCGAGGTTGAGCTGGTCGAAGGACGTGCACGTGGAGTTGTTGCGGTTGGAGCAGTTGCCCGACGACGACCAGGTGATGCCGACCGAGCGGAACATCGACTCGGCCGTGGCCTGACTGATCTTGGTGACGGCGAAGGCGTCGGTGGCGGTACCGACGACGGCGACACCGGGGGCGACGACGAGGGCGAGCGCGGTCAGGGCGGAGCGGACCGTCATGGCCTTCATGGGGGAACCCTTCCTGCTGATGGCCGTGCTTCCTTGAGGGGCGGCTGTGCAGGTGGTGCACGACAGATGGTGCCCGAGTTCTACGCGCGTCCGATAGAGGACGCACACGGTGACTATGGGTTAGCGTGTAGACACGCTTCCAATGATGTTGAAATCTAAACGGAATGGGTCTACGGTCATAGCCGTCGGGTTCGTTGAACGTTAAACAGACCGCAGGCACCCGTGTACGGCTTCCTCAGGGGAGCCACATCCGTCCCCCACCTCTCAAGGAGCACGTCATGGGCATCTTCAGCCGCAAGGAAAGCGCCCCCCAGGCCGCCACCTCCGCCGCGCCCGGCGCCGACCTGTCCGCGCTGACCGGTGAATACACGATCGACCCGGCGCACACCACGATCGGCTTCGTGGCCCGCCACGCGATGGTCACCAACGTCAAGGGCAGCTTCACGGACCTCAACGGCACGCTGCACCTGGACGGTTCGGACCCCGCCAAGTCCACCGCCACGCTCGACGTGAAGATGGACAGCATCGAAACCGGCAACACCGACCGGGACGGTCACCTGAAGTCGGCCGACTTCTTCAAGATCGACGAGTTCCCGGACATGACCTTCCGCTCCACCAAGGCGGAGGCCCTCGGCGGCGACGACTACCGGATCACCGGCGACCTCTCCATCCTCGGCGTCACCAAGCCCATCACCATCGACCTGGAGTTCAACGGCTCCGCGAAGGACCCCTTCGGCAACGAGCGCGTCGGCTTCGAGGGCAAGACCGAGATCCTGCGCTCCGAGTGGGGCCTGACCTGGAACGCGGCCCTGGAGACCGGTGGCGTCCTCGTCTCCGACAAGATCAAGCTGAACTTCGACATCTCCGCCATCAAGAACGCCTGAGGCCGAGGCGGTCCGGCCGGTCCCGGCCCCCGGCAGTCCGAGCGCACCCGCCCTCCACTCCCCCGAAAAGGGAGGGCGGGCGCTCGCATGTGCGCATGTGGCGCGTGAGGTGCCCCGCGCTCTCGCCGCCCGGCCGGTGGGCGCGGGTGGTCAGAAGCCTCCGCCGAAGTCGCCGCCGCCACTGTCGCCGCCGAAGTCTCCGCCACCCCCGAAGTCGCCGCCGTCGCCGAAGCCGCCGCTGAAGTCGCCGGGGTCGAAGTCGGTGCCGGAGACGTCGCCGCCCTCGTGGAGGCCGCCGAAGTCGCCGTATCCGGTGCCGTAGTCGGCGGCGTAGGACGGGGTGGCCATGACGTTGCCGAGCAGGGTGCCGACGAGCAGGCCGGGAAGGATGCCGCCGCCGAAGTAGCCGCCGGCCCAGGGGCCGTAGGCGGGACCCGCGTCCCAGTAGGGGCGGCGGCCGTACTCGGTGTCGACCTCGCGGACCGCCGGGTCACGGCCGTCGGCGAGACGGGCCGCGTCGGCCGCGCAGACCGGGACCTGACGGGGGCTGCCGCCGGGCGGGGTCCAGGTGGCGTCGGACACGGAGGGCCCGTGGCGGGGGTCGAAGAAGCAGGGGGCGCGGCGCTCGGGCAGCGGGCGGCCCTCGCGGCGGGCGGCCAGCAGGGCGAGGGAGAACCGGCCGTCCTCCAGGGCCTCGGTGACCGCGCGGACGTCCTCGGGTCTCCGGGCCTCGGCCATGCGCTGCTTGGCGTTCTCGTACGCGTCCAGCGCGCGCTCGTAGTCCGCGCGCATGGCGTCGTCGGCTCCCGGCTCGGCCGGATGGAACTCCAGCCGGTCGAGTTCTTCGCCGAAGGCGGTGATGTCCTCGTCCACGACCACCCGCAGCCGGTCCAGCGCGGCCCGCTGCTCCTCGGCGCGGCGCCGGCGGCTTCGGCGGATCAGTGCGTAGGCGCCCGCGCCGCCCGCCACCACGATCACGCCCGCGGTGATCAGGGCGGTGCCAGAGGCTCCCCCGCCGCCGGAGGAGCCCCAGCTCGACGGGGCGTGGCCGCGCATGGTGGGCAGGGCGCGGTCGGTGAAGTCGGTGAGCTGTGCCTTGACGCCCTCGCCCTGGACGCTCGCCACGAGGTTCTGCCGGGCCGTGACCGACATGACCGAGGAGTCGGCACGCGCGTCGAACCGGTCGCCGAGGCGGACGCCGTACAGGCCCGTGACGCCGGTGGCCGCGCGGAGCTGGGAGAAGAGGCTCGCCGTCGGGTAGCCGGCCGGCAGCACCGCGATGAACAGTGGCTTGTCCGCGTCCTTGATCTTCCGGGCGAGCGCGTCGGCGTCGGCGGACGACAACTGGCCGGAGGCGGCGGGGTCGACGTAAACAGGGCTCTTGCGCAGGGCCTGGGCGACGGCGGAGACGCCGGTGACCGCGCTCGCACCGGGTGCGAACACGGTCGCCACGACCAGCGCCAGCGCGGCCAGCAGGAGTGCGGGGAGGCTTCGGGTCCGAAGCACGGCCTTCATGTCTCGACGCTACCCGAAGCCCCCCGAAGGCGTTCAGTCAGCCATGGTGGAGGCCGCCTTGTACGCCTCCGCCAGCTTCTGCACCGCCTTTCCGTACTTCCCCGTCACCAGCAGGTGGTCGGCGTCGGCGAAGGGCTTCGCCATCGCCGCCGTGATCCGCTGCCCGGCCTTCTGCTGGACGATCAGCCGCGCCTTGGTGACCAGTTCGCGGCCGGTGCGGTCGGATCCCGTCCGCTCGGCCGAGGCCGCCGCCGCGCCGAGCGCGCGCAGCGTGGCCGCGTCGCCCTGCGGAGCCTTGGCCAGCGTGGTCAGACCCCAGCCGTAGGGGAACTGCGGGTCGTAGGACGTGTCGCCCACGTTGATCGGCAGCTGTTCCTGCGACCGGGGCCAGGTGACGGGGAGCTGCCCGGTGAAGGGCCGCGCGCCGTACAGGACGTCGGCGACGCCCTCGCCCTCGGTGCCGGGAAGCCAGGAGGCGACGAGCGCGTCGATCCCGTCCAGCCGGTCGCCGATGAGCTGGGGCCGGCCGGAGACGATCAGCACCGCGCACTTCATGGCCGCGCACACCTTGTCCACGGCTGCCTTGTCGGCGGCCGACAGCTGGAGGTCGTGGCCGTTGCCGACGTCACCGACGCCCTCGGCGTACGGCTTCTCGCCGACCACGACCACACCCACGTCGTAGCCGTCGGTCGGCGCGGAGGCGTCCTTGGAGTAGGTGACGTTCCCGCCGGCCTCGCGCATGCCCTGGAGGACGGTCGTGCCCTTGGTGATGTTCCCGGAGGAGCCCTGCCAGGTGATGGTCCAGCCGCCGGTCTGGTTGCCGATGTCGTCGGCGTTGGACCCGGCGACGTACACCTTCTCGCTCTTCTTCAGCGGCAGCAGCCCGCCGCTGTTCTTCAGCAGCACCTGCGACTCGGCGGCGGCCTGGCGGGCCACCTCCCGGTGTGCCGTCGAGCCGATCGCGGCGGCGCCGCTGGTGTCGGCGTAGGGGTGCTCGAACAGGCCCAGCCGGAACTTCTGGGTCAGGATCCGGGAGACGGCGTCGTCGATCCGCCGCTCGCTGATCCGGCCGGCCACCACCTCGGCGATGAGCGTGGCCGTGAAGTCCTTGTAGGAGTACGGCACCATCATCATGTCGACGCCCGCGTCGACGGACGTGCGGACGTGGGCCGCGTAGTCGCCGGGGAGCTGGTCGATGGCGTTCCAGTCGCTGATGACGAAGCCGTCGAAGCCCATGCGGTCCTTGAGGGCACCGTTGATCATGTCCGCGCGGGCGTGCATCTTCACCGGGCCCTGCCCGTCGCCGATGATGTCGAGCGACGAGTACGACGGCATGACGGTGCCGATGCCCCGGTCGACCGCCGTGCGGAACGGCGCCAGGTGGATGGCCTCCAGCTGCTGCCGGGTGACCGTGGTGACGCCCTGGTCGACGGTGTACTTCCCGGTGGTCGAGGAGCCGTACGCGGTGCCGCCGTCGCCGACGAAGTGCTTGGCGGTGGCGAGGACCTTGTCGCCCCGGCTCAGGTCCTTGCCGTTCGCGCGTCCCTGGAGGCCCTGGATGACCGTCTCCATGGACTGGACGAGGGCCGGGTCCTCGCCGAAGGACTCGTAGGAGCGGCCCCAGCGTTCGTCACGGCTCACGCACAGGCAGGGCGCGAAGTCCCAGGGGATACCGGTGGCCCGGACCTCGGCGGCGGTCACCGCGCCCGCCTTCTCGGCGAGCCCGGGATCCCGGGTGGCGCCGATGCCGATGTTGTGCGGCATGACGGTGGCGCCGGCCAGGTTGTTGTGACCGTGGACCGCGTCGACGCCGTAGATCAGCGGGATCTGGAAGCGGGTGGCCTGGGTCCGGAGCTGGAAGCCGTCGATCATCTTGGCCCAGGCTGCGGGGGTGTTGGGCGTGGGCGTGGAGCCGCCGCCGGACAGGAGCGAGCCGAGGTCGTACGCCGTGACGTCGCCTCCGCCGCCGACGCCGCCCCGCTCGGCCTGGGTCATCTGCCCGGCCTTCTCCTTGAGGGACATCCGGGACAGCAGATCGGCGACGCGCTTCTTCACCGGCAGCTTGGCGTTCAGATACGGCAGTCCGTGGGCGTCGATGACGACCTGCGGAGTCTCGGCGGGGGCCTTGGCGCCGCTCACCGTGAGCCTCAACGGAATGGTCTCGGCGGCCTCCGCCGACTTGTCCTTCAGCGTGGGGACCTGAACGGCCTGCGAGGTGCCGGAGGCGGTGCCCGCCGGGAAGGTGAGGGTGCCGGAGACCGGGGTGTAGTCCTTGCCGGGCTCGGCGGTGCCGCCCTCGGTCGCGTAGGTGACGGTCACCGGCTCGTCGACGGGCTTGGCACCGGTGGTGGCGAGGGTGACCTCGACCGTGGCGGTGTCGCCCTCCTTCACCGGGTGGACGGCCGCGTCGGTGGTGACCGAAGCCCGCAGGGACTGGTCCGCCGCGCCGTACAACTCGACGTCGTCCATGGCGAAGTGGCCCTTGACGCCGGTCGGGAGCGTGACGGCGTAACCCCACATCCCGGTGAGGCCGAGGACGTGGTCGATACCGCCGACGGGCTGGTAGTCCGTGCGATAGGTGAAGTCGGTGAACGGGATCTGGATCTGTTTCCAGCCAGTGAAGTCGTCCGTGAACGAGGTGTTCCAGAGCTCGGAGGCCTCGCCGTTCGCGCCGCCGTCCTTGATCTCGAAGGCGATCTTCTTGCCGTTGTTCTGGCCGTCCCACCAGAACTGGATGCCCCGGTGCGCGGACCAGTCGTGCGCGGGCTGACCTGCGGCGAAGTCGTGAGTGAAGCCGCCGTAGCCGCTGATGTCGTAGCTGCCGGTGAGGACCTTGGCGCCCTCGGGGGCGTCGGAGCGGGCGGTGAGTTCGAGGGAGGGCGGGTCGTCGGAGTCGCCGCCCCAGGTGAAGATTCCGTCGGCGGGCTGGGCGGCGAAGGGGACCTCGCCCTCGAAGCGGTCGACGGGAACGGGGGCGGGGGCATCGGCACCGGAGGCCGCGGTCGCGGCGGTCGCGGTCACCGGGAGCAGTGCGGTCAGCAGGGCGGTGGAGGCGAGCAGGGCGGTTCTTCGCATGGACCCTTCCCGTGGCTCAGAGTTCATTCACGAGGTGGTTGTCGGGTTCGTTCATGAGTTCACTCAGGTCAGTCGCTCATGCCATTCACTCACGACTTAGATCACGCCGTGAGTTAACTAGGGCCTCATGACGGCGTCAAGACTTCACGTCAAGCCTGATACGCGCTCAACGGATAGCCGGATCAAGGTCGTTGAGTGTTCGGCTTATGAATGCGCAACCTCTTGACGTGTACGCGAAGCCGTCATTTACTCACGGCTCGCACGCCTCCCATCCCCCACCTCCCCGAAGGGCGGCGCACCATGAGACGACCCCTACGACCCGTGCGACCCCTGCGACGCGGCGCCCGGCTGCTCGTCGCCGGGCTGCTGACGGCCGCCGGGCTCTCCACCCTCGGCGTCCCCTCCGCGCACGCCGCCGGCGAACAGGTCACGGCCTGGCTCACCACCACCGACGACGCGGGCGGCCGGCACGTCGTGCGCGGGCTTCAGGCGCAGACGCCGTTCGCGTTCCAGGCCGGGTCCGGTGGCGGCGGCGAGAACATCACCGTGGACGAGAACACGCGCTACCAGACCTTCACCGGCGGCGGCGCGTCCTTCACGGACACCGCGGCCTGGCTGATGAACAGCAGCGGGGCGCTGTCGCAGACGACCCGGGACGCGACCATGCGCAAGCTGTTCTCGCCGACGGACGGGATCGGGCTGTCGTTCCTGCGCAATCCGATGGGCGCCTCGGATCTCGCGCGCTACGGCTACACGTACGACGACGTGCCGGCGGGACAGAGCGACCCGGGCCTGGGCAGCTTCTCCATCGCCCACGACCTCGCGGACGTCGTCCCGCTGACAAGACAGGCACTCCAGCTGAACCCGTCGCTGACCGTGATGGCCTCGCCGTGGACGGCGCCGGCCTGGATGAAGGACAGCGGCTCGCTGAACGGGGGCTGGCTCAAGGCGGAGGACTACGGGGCGTACGCCTCGTACTTCGTCAAGTACCTCCAGGCGTACCGGGACCAGGGCGTCAACGTCTCGTACGTCACGGCGCAGAACGAGCCGACCTGTTGCTCCGGGTATCCGTCGATGAGCTGGAACGGGAGCGGGCTGGCGTACTTCACCAAGAACGCTCTGCTGCCGCAGCTTCAGGCGGCGGGCCTGTCCACGAAGGTGCTGGCGCACGACTGGAACTGGGACGTCTACGACTCCTACGCGGCCCAGACCGTGGACGACGCGGCCGTCCGCAACCACCCGAACTTCGGCGGGATCGCCTGGCACGGCTACGGCGGTGACATCACCAAGCAGACCACCGTGCACAACCAGTACCCCTCGCTGGACGCGTTCGGCACCGAGCACTCCGGGGGTACGTGGATCGCCGACCAGCAGCACGAGGACATGTCCAACATCATCGACTACACGCGCAACTGGGCGAAGTCGGTGACGAAGTGGTCGCTGGCGGTGGACCAGAACATGGGGCCGCACAACGGGGGTTGCGGCACCTGCACCGGTCTGATCACCGTGCACAACGGGGACGGGGCGAGCGGGACGGTCGACTACACGGTCGAGTACTACGACATGGGCCACCTGACGAAGTTCGTCCGGCCCGGCGCCGAGCGGATCTCGTCCACGGCGTCGACGACCGTGCCGAACGTGGCGTGGCGGAACCCGGACGGCAGCAAGGCGCTGATCGCGTACAACGGCTCGGCCTCGGCACAGACCGTCACCATCAACTGGGGCTCGCAGCACGCCACTTACTCCCTTCCCGGGAAGACCTCGGCGACCTTCACCTGGTCCGGCACGCAGTCCGGAACGGGGAGCTCGTCCGGCTCCTTCGTGGGTCTGGCCGGCAAGTGCCTGGACGTGGCGGGCGGTTCGAGCGCGAACGGAACGGCCGTGCAGCTGTGGGACTGCAACGGGACCGCGGCGCAGAAGTGGACCGTGCAGGCCGACGGGTCGGTCCAGGCGCTCGGCAAGTGTCTGGACGTGACGTCGGGGTCCACGGCGAACGGGGCGAAGGTGCAGTTGTACGACTGCAACGGGACCGGAGCGCAGAAGTGGTCGTACAACGCCGCGACCGGTGATGTCGTGAACACCGCGGCCAACAAGTGTCTGGACGTGACCGACAACTCGTCGGCGAACGGGGCCAGGGCCCAGATCTGGTCATGCACCGGGGCCTCCAACCAGAAGTGGCACCTGCAGTAACCGCCGGAGGCTCGGCTCCCCCCTGCCCCCACCCGCTCGCCCCCCTCCAACCGGCTCGGTCGGCCGGAGGGGGGCGTAGCCGGTCCCGGGTCGGTGTCGGATCACGGGCGCGTGGCGGGTGGGCGGAAGGATCGGGGCGGCCGCATGGTTGTCGTGTGGGCCGTATCGATGCAGCGCACCGGGAGAGCCGATGACCACACCCAAGGATCTGCTGTTCGTCACCCTGGACGTCCCGTCCAGCCGCCCCGTCGAACAGGGAGACCTGTCGCTCGCCCTGGCGGGCGCCGAGTTGGTCGATCTGCTCGCCGCCGAGGCCGTCACCCTGGACGACGACCGGATCGTGCCCGGTCTGGTGCCGGCCACGGGCGACCGGCTGCTGGACCAGGCGGGCGCGGCACTGGTCCGGCAGACACCGTACGAGACCGTCGAGGACTGGCTGTGGCGCCGGGGGCGCGGGCTGGCCTCGGCCTATGCCGCCGAGCTGGAGCCGCGGGGACAGCGCGGAGACTCCCTCCTGCGCTGGCTGCATCCGCGCGCCGAGCGGGACGCACCCGCCGACTCACCGGCCCGGCGCCACGCGACCGAGCGCTGGGCCTCCCGCGAGCCCGTCCTCGTCGGCTTCGCGGCCGCCCTCGGCATCCCGAAGGGCGCCCAGGAGGACAGCTCGGACATGAGCCTGGGGGACGCCCTGGAGCAGACCACCGAGCAGCCGGCCGGGCAGGCGCCCGGGGAGGCTCCCGAGGCTCAGGAAGGCCCCGGAGTGTCCGATCTCGGCGACGACGCGGTCGTCACCGTCCTCGGCACCGTGAACGGCGCCCTGACGGAGCTGGAGGCCGTCCGGCAGCGACGGCGCATCGAGGACGCGGCCTTCGACAACGTCTGGCGCGCCCCCTGAGCGGCGCCCTGCGGACACGGCAGACACGGCAGACACGGCAGACACCACAAGGCTCACACCCGCCCTGGCCCCCGTCACGTCGCGACGTGACGGGGGCCAGGGCCGGTCCGGGGCAGTCGTGCCGTACGCCGCCGGCGCGCCGTGCCCCCCTACTCCGCCGGTTCCACCCCGGCCCGCAGCAGGCCGTACGTGTACGCGTCCTCCAGGGCCTGCCAGGAGGCGGCGATGACGTTCTCGGCGACGCCCACCGTGGACCACTCGCCCGCGCCGTCGCTGGTGGAGATCAGGACGCGGGTGGTGGACTGGGTGCCGTGGACGCCCTCGAGGATGCGGACCTTGTAGTCGACGAGGTCCAGCTTGGCGAGCTGGGGGTAGATCTTCTCCAGGGCGACGCGCAGCGCCCGGTCGAGGGCGTTGACCGGGCCGTTGCCCTCGGCGGTGGCGACGATCCGCTCGCCCAGCGCCCAGATCTTGACCGTGGCCTCGTTGGCGTGGCTGCCGTCGGGACGGTCCTCGACGATGGCCCGCCAGGACTCGACCTCGAAGTACTTCATCGGCCTGCCCTGCACCTCGGCGCGGAGGAGCAGTTCGAAGGAGGCGTCGGCGGCCTCGTACGTGTAGCCCTTGAGCTCGCGCTCCTTCACCCGCTCGACGACCCGGCCGACCAGCTCGCGGTCGCCGCCGAGGTCGACGCCGAGCTCCTTGCCCTTCAGCTCGACCGAGGCGCGGCCGGCCATGTCGGAGACCAGCATGCGCATGGTGTTGCCGACCTGCTCGGGGTCGATGTGCTGGTACAGGTCCGGGTCGACCTTGATCGCGGAGGCGTGCAGGCCGGCCTTGTGCGCGAAGGCCGAGACCCCGACGTACGGCTGGTGCGTGGAGGGGGTGAGGTTCACGACCTCGGCGATGGCGTGGGAGATCCGCGTCATCTCGCGCAGGCGGCCCTCGGGCAGGACCTTCTTGCCGTACTTCAGCTCCAGGGCGGCGACGACCGGGAAGAGGTTGGCGTTGCCGACGCGCTCGCCGTACCCGTTCGCCGTGCACTGCGCGTGGGTCGCGCCGGCGTCGACCGCGGCCAGCGTGTTCGCGACCGCGCAGCCGGTGTCGTCCTGGGCGTGGATGCCGAGCCGGGCGCCGGTGTCGGCGATGACCGTGGCGACGACGGCCTGGATCTGCGCGGGGAGCATGCCGCCGTTGGTGTCGCAGAGGACGACGACGTCGGCGCCGGCCTCCGAGGCCGTACGGACGACCGCCTTGGCGTACTCGGGGTTGGCGCGGTAGCCGTCGAAGAAGTGCTCGCAGTCGACGAAGACCCGGCGGTCCTGCTCGCGCAGGTAGGAGACGGTGTCCCGGATCATCTCCAGGTTCTCGTCCAGCGTGGTGCGCAGCGCCAGCTCCACGTGCCGGTCGTGCGATTTGGCCACGAGGGTGACGACCGGGGCGCCCGAGTCCAGGAGTGCCTTGACCTGCGGGTCGTCGGCCGCCTTGGCGCCGGCGCGGCGGGTGGCGCCGAACGCGACGAGCCGGGCGTGCTTGAAGTCGATCTCCTGCCGGGCGCGGGCGAAGAACTCGGTGTCCCGTGGGTTGGCGCCGGGCCAGCCGCCCTCGATGAAGCCCACGCCGAAGTCGTCCAGGTGCCGTGCGATGGCCAGCTTGTCCGCGACGGTGAGGTTGATGCCCTCGCGCTGCGCGCCGTCGCGCAGGGTGGTGTCGAAGACGTGGAACGAATCGTCGAGCTCGCTGGTTTCGGTCATGGTCTCAAGGCTCCTGATTTTGGATGTCGGTCGTTACCGAATGACCGGCTCCACCGTTCTCAATATCCCTTGCGCTCCGTCCCCGGCTGAAGGTGGGCCGGAAAACAAAAAACCCCTCGCGGGTGCGAGAGGTCTGCGCGCGGGTCTGAGGACGACGGTGCCACCCGCACCTGGTCGTACGAGGTGGTCACTGCGGACCGGCGCGCCTGCTGCCAATAATCATGGCGAACGAGAGCACGGTGGAAGTGTGGCACACAACCGTGCCGCGCTTCCCTCCCATCTCAGGATTCGGTCCCCCGGAGAGTTGCCGCACCGCTCTGACCTGCGCGTCAGCCGCCCGGAAGGCGTCCGTCAGGCGTCCGTCAGGCGTCCGTCGCGAGCAGGGCGTCGGCGATGAACTCCCGTACGTGGGACATGATCTGCTCGCGGTCGGTGCCTCTCAGACCGACCGCGACATGGATGGAGAAGCCGTCGAGGAGGGCGCGCAGCCGGGACCCGAACCGGTCGGGGTCCACCCGGCGGAACTCGCCGCGCGAGATGCCCTCGGCGAGCAGGGCGACCAGGTCGCGGTGCCAGGCGCCCTCGATGGCGGCCTGCCGCTCGCGGGCGTCGTCGTCGGCGTTCTGCGAGCGGTTCCAGACCTCCAGCCACAGGGTCCAGTGCGGGTCCCGGTGACCGCCCGGGACGTAGAGGTCGATGTACGCGTCCAGGCGTTCGCGCGCGCTGCCCGCGCGCATGAGCACCCGGCCGCGCTCGGCGCCCAGCCGCCCCTCGCTCCACTCCAGGGCCTGCAGCAGCAGTTCGTCCTTGGAGTGGAAGTAGTACAGCAGATGACCGCTGCTCATCCCGACCTCGCGGCCGAGCCCCGCCATGGTGAGTTTCTCCAGACCGCGCTCGGCGATCATGTCCATGGCGGTGGCCAGGACCTCCTCGCGGGGCGGCGCGTTCCTGCGCGCACGGGCCGCACCGGCCATCTGCTGCTCCTGTGTGTGTCAGACCTTCGGCTGCTGCTGGGTGATGCAGTGGATGCCACCACCACCGGAGAAGATCGTACGGGCGTCCACCAGGGTCACCGCCCGTTCCGGGAAGAGCCGGCGGAAGATCCCGGCGGCCGTCTCGTCGCGCGGGTCGTCGAAGCCGCACAGGACCACGCCGCCGTTGCAGAGGTAGTGGTTGATGTAGGAGTAGTCGGCCCAGTGGCCGTCGGCCTCCAGGACGGTCGGGGCGGGGACCTCGACGACCTCCAGGGCGCGGCCGCGGGCGTCGGTCGCCGACCTCAGGATGCCGATGACCTCCTTGGTGACCTCGTGGTCGGGGTGGGCCGGGTCCGGCTGGTGGTGGGCGACGACGACGCCGGGGCGGGCGAAGGCCGCGACGATGTCGACGTGGCCGAGGGTGCCGAAACCGTGGGGCGGGTAGTCGCCGGTGAGGCCGCGCGGCAGCCAGATCGCCTTCTCTGTGCCGAGGTGGGCGTGGATCTCCGCCTCGACCTCCGCCTTGGACCAGTGCGGGTTGCGCTCGGGGCCGAGCTGGACCGTCTCGGTCAGCAGGACGGTGCCCTCGCCGTCGACGTGGATCGCGCCGCCCTCGTTGACCAGCTTCGAGGCGTACGTCTTCGCGCCCGCGAGGTCCGAGACGTAGGCGGCGATCTTCGAGTCGTGCTCCCAGCGGGCCCAGTCCTGGGCGCCCCAGCCGTTGAAGGTCCAGTCGACGGCGGCCAGTTCGCCCTTGCCGTCGGTGAGGAAGGTGGGGCCGATGTCACGCATCCAGGCGTCGTCCAGCTCGCGCTCGACGGTGCTGACGGCGGGGCCGAGGAGGGCCTGGGCCTCGGCCGACTGGCCGGGGCCGCACACCACCGTCACGGGTTCGAAGCGGCTGATCGTCCGGGCGACCGTGGCCCAGGCCGCGCGCGAGGCGGCGAGGTCCTCCGGGTCGTCGAAGGTGGGGTTGGGGCCCGGCCACGCCATCCAGGTGCGCTCGTGCGGGGTCCACTCGGCGGGCATGCGGAAGCCGTCGGCGGCGGGGGTGGTCATGTCGCGGGTCCTTAGAGGAAGTAGAGGCGGTTGAGGGAGACGGTGTCGGCGGGCTCGGAGGACAGCGGGTCGCCGTCGAGTGTGACCAGGCCGGTGCGCTGGTCGACGTCGACCGCGCCGATACGGGCGTTCAGCCGCAGGTCGGCGGGGCCGATGCCGCGGGTGCCGCGCACGGCGACCCTCCTGCGCCGGGTGGGCATCGTGTCACCGCCCTGGTCGACGGCGGCCTGGGAGACGAACGCGACGGAGATCTCGGCAGGCGTGGCGCCGTGCGCGCCGAACTGCGGGCCCAGGACGAGGGGTTCGCAGGTGTCGGTGGCCGCGTTGGGGTCTCCGGTCACGCCGTACGCCGGGAAGCC